>NZ_MPBM01000057.1:0-55483 GCF_001907715.1 Pseudomonas sp. BTN1
TGCGCCGTTCTCGCCCATCAGCGCGTGCACCGAATGCGGCCGCGCTTCAAAGCTGATATGCGCCAGGGCTTTCACACCAGGAAACTCCTTGCCGATGCCATTGAAACGCAGGGCTGCGCCGCTCATTTCCACAGGCCGATCTTGGTCAGTTCTTCCTGGAAATTGGCGCGGGTGATCAAGGTCACTTCGTCCATGGCGGTGTATTTGGCCGGTTCCTTGCCGGTGGTGACCCACTCGTACATCGCCAGCGCGGTGTTGTAGCCCTCGATATGCGGGCTGGGCAGCATGGAACCGAAGAAGCCGCTGTCGGCTTTCTTCAATTCGCCAATGGCGTCGGTGCCATTGATGCCGATGCCGATCACGTTGGCGGCCTTGAAGCCGGCGCTCTCAGTAGCGCGCACACCGCCGAGTACGGTGTTGTCGTTCATGCCACCGATGATCAGGTTCTTCGCCCCGCTCGGCAACTTGACCAGGGCCGAGTTGGTGGCGTCCATGCTGCCGGGAACATCAAGGGTTTTCAGCGCAGCGGTGAGGATGTGGTCCTTGGGAATACCGGCCTCTTCCAGTGACTTGATCGAGCCGTCGGTGCGTTTCTTGCCGGTGTCGAGTTCGTTGAAGGTGTTGATCACCGCATAGGTGTCCTTCCAATCCCAACCGCGTTTTTTCGCTTCGGCGGCCATGGCGGCGCCCTGCTTCTGGCCCACCTCAAACGCGGCCATGCCCAGGTACGGCACGTCTTCCATGAAGTTGCCCTTGGCATCGACAAAGCGGTCATCCACGGCCATCACTTTCAAGCCGTTGACCTTGGCCTTGGCGACAATCGCAGGGCCCAGGGACACGTCCGGCGGGCAGATCACGAAGCCTTTGGCGCCGTTGGCGGCCAGGCTGTCGATGGCCGACAAGGTCTTTTCGCCATCGGGCACGGCGATCTTGATCACGGTGAAACCATGCTCCTTGCCGGCTTTTTCCGCGAATGCCCACTCCGTTTGAAACCAGGGTTCCTCGGCCTGCTTGACCAGAAAACCGATCTTCACTTCTTCAGCCGATACCCAGCCGCAGAACGCCATCGCCAGTGCCACGGCACCGAGTGTTTGCTTGAACATGGACCACCTCCTTCTTGTTATTGAAAAACGCTTTAGTCGTGGTACATCACAGACCGCCCGCCATCGATCATCAGGCAAGTGGCGTTGATAAAGGGCGCCTCGTCGGTCGCCAGAAACAGTGCTGTCATGGCCACTTCGATGGGCTGGCCAATGCGTTTGGGCGGGTGCAGGTCGAACGCACGCTGGCGTTCGGCGTGGGGGTCAGGGAAACCGTTCCAGTAGTCGACGTTGAGCTGGGTTTCGATATAGCCGGGGGCGATGGCATTCACGCGGATGCCTTTGGGCGCGTACTCGATACCCAGGGCACGGGTGAGGCCGAGCAGGCCGTGCTTGGCGACAGGGTAAGGAAAGCAACCGGGAATGATGTGGCTGGAATGGGTGGACGCGATATTGATGATGTTGCCGATACCTTGCTCGATCATGTGCGGCAACACCGAGCGGCAGCCGTACCAGGCACCGTCGAGGTCGATGGCGAAACAGCGGCGCCAGTCCTCGTCGCTCATCTCCAGCGGGTCACGGAACACGTTGACGCCGGCACAGTTGACCAGCACATCCACACGGCCAAAGCGCTCGATGGCTAGGTTGACCAATGCCTGCCACTGATCCTTGGAAGTGATATCAACCGCGTGGGCGTAAACCTGCGCACCGTGTTCGCGCCAATGAGCGGCGATCTTCTCGACTTTGTCGCCCTGGATATCGGCAATGATCAACCGCGCCTGCTGGGCCTGGAAACAGGCAACGATGGCTTCGCCAATGCCTTGGGCGGCGCCAGTGACGATCACCACCTTGTTCTTCAGCCGCTCGCCGTAAGTCGGCTCGGGCACGGCGGGTAGGGACAACGGTTGCGCCTGCATCGCTTCACCTTTTTATTTTTTGTAGTGAGTGCTGATGCTGGCGACTATAAACCCATCGCCTGAAATATCTCAATATATAAATTATCGTCCCATATAATGGGCGGCGCTTGAAAAAATGTGGGAGCGGGCTTGCTCGCGAAGGCGGTCTGTCAGTTAAAGCATGTGCTGACTGATACACCGCATTCGCGAGCAAGCCCGCTCCCACATTCGATCTTTAGTGACTATACGAAAGAGGTTTCAGCCCAGGGCGAAGTCGCGCAGGGCATCGCCTTCCATGCGATAACGCACCCATTCTTCCTGCGGCTGGGCGCCGATGGATTTGTAGAAAGCGATCGCGGGCTCGTTCCAGTCCAGCACGCTCCATTCAAAGCGTCCGCAACCATTGTCAAAGGCGATCTTGGCCAAGTGGCGCAACAACTTCTTGCCCGCCCCGCCGCCGCGTTGCTCCGGGTTGATGTACAGGTCTTCGAGGTACAGGCAGTTACTGCCCAGCCACGTCGAGTAACTGAAAAAGAACACCGCAAAGCCAATCGGCAAGCCGTCGCGCAAGCAGATCAGGCCATGGGCCGTGGCGCCTTCGCTGAAGAGGCTGCGCTCGATGTCCACCACGCTGGCGATCACTTCATGCCGAGCTTTCTCGTACTCGGCAAGTTCAGTGATAAAGGTCAGGATCTGCGCAGCATCGCTGGGCACGGCGGGGCGAATCTCGATGGTCATGGGCGAGCCTTGGGCAAATTCAAAGGCCACATACTAAGACGGTTTGATGGCCGTTTGCAGTGCAATTGATGCCGACGAGCGCGTTTCACTCCGGCGCGGGGTGATGCAAGCATCAGCAACCACAGAACAAAGCCTGCGCACGCCCATGGTAAACAATGAGCATAAATCCAACGATCAGAGACCTGCTCATGCACGCTACGCCACCCGTGGGCACGAAGACATTCGCGCTGTTCTGCCTCGCCAGTTTTCTGTTGTCGCTGTCTTACGGCTCGACCTTTTTGTTGTCACTGCTGATCCATGCCCGTGGCGGTAATGAACACGACGCGGGCAGTGTCATTGCCACGGCGATGCTCAGCACCTTTGTAGCGGTCGTGCTTTCCGGGCATCTGGCTGACGCGCTGGGCGCGGCGCGGGCCATTGCAAGCACCGGCGTATTGTTGGTGGTGGCCTGCCTGGGGTTTGCCCTGACGCCAGGGTTTGGCCAAGGCTTGATGCTGTTTGGATTGTCTCTTGGTTTGGGCTGGGGCGTGTTTTATACCCTGGGCCCGATCATCGTGACGCTGCTGGTGGAACCGCGCCAGCGGGCCAAATATTTCGCCTTGCTCTCGGGCAGTATGTTGAGCGGCATAGGTTCCGGCCCTTTGCTGGGACGCGCCGCCACTGCGCTGGACCTGCCCCTGACAACCGCGTTCTATATCGCCGGGCTCGCCAGCCTCGCCGGGGTGGTGATGTTCTGGCGCATGGGCTCTCGGTTGCGACAGCACGCGAATGTGCCAACCGCCAGCATTTCCTGGCGCGCAAGCCGCCGCGTCCTGTCTTCCAAGGCGGCGTTTGCCATCCTGATGGTCGGACTGGGCGGCTGCGTATTCGGGGGGCTGTCTTCGTTCCAGACCAGCTATGCCGTGGCCCATAAGCTGGACTATTCACTGTTCTTCGCGGGTTTCCTGACAGCGGCTATTACCAGCCGCCTGCTGATCGCCGGTTTCGTGGTCAAGCGCGATGCGTACCAGGCTGCCTGCGTGTTATCCGGGGTAATGTTCGGCGCGATCGCGCTGTTCGCGTTTGGTGTCAGCGGCAACCTCAGTTATGTGCTCGCCGCCGCCACGCTAGGGATCGGGTATGGCCTGACGTATTCGGTGATCAACGGCCTGGTGGCCAACGAAGCGCCCAGCGGCACCACTTCTCAGGCGTTGTTGCTGTTCAGCCTGGCGTACTTTATCGGCGTCTTCGGGTTTCCCTGGCTCGCAGGCAAGATCATCGTCGACTTCGGCCTTGCGACAATGATGCTGAGCGTACTGGTGATCGCCGCACTCAATTGGGCGATCACGGTGGCGCGCTTGATAGCGCGCCGGGTATCGGCACACAAAGTGATACAGGTGACCTGATACCGTTCGTCGCCATCCCGGCACGATCAGCAATCGCGGGCAGACCAATACAGGGTAAGGACATTAATTATATGGAGACACCCTGATGAAACATTCCAAATTTGCTGCCCTCGCCCTCACCGGCCTGTTGTCTGCCGCGTCCTTGAGCGCCTTCGCGGCTAGCTCGACCACTGGCCCCACCGATCCAACGCCGGACGCCACTACCGAATCGCAAAAATCGATGGGCACCGGCATGGACACCAACGGTGGCGCGATCATCGACAACAGCGCTGACCCGCGCACCAAAGGCAACGACACCCAGCGCCAGGCACCGGCGGCCGTGGGCAACGGCAAGATGGGCCCTGGCACGAGCAACAATGAGCCGAAGATCAACAAGGGCGACGACTCGAACATCCCCGGCGCGCAGAAACAACCAGCGCCTTGATGCACCCTTGGTACGACCAACGCCCGACCATTTCCCCGTGAAGAGGTACGCATGAACGTCGATAGAAACCTTGAAAAAGAAGTCCTCACCCGCCTGCTGCACGCCCACCCGCAAGGCTTGGGCAAGGAGGTGCTGGACAATTACCGCGGTGAAAAAGAGGTCGCCAGTGTCTTGGCGTTCCTGCAGGACCGCGGTCTGATCAAGGATGGGCATGTGACCACCGACGACGCCGGCGAATACGCGTTGAACCTGCCGATCAAGCTCACCGCTTCGGGTGTGGATGAGGCGCGCAAGCTCGACGCTCAAAGCACTGAGTAATCCATTTCTGGCCTGGCCCCGCGACCGGGGCCAGAAGGAGTTTTAGCGATGCCTCGTGGAAGCAAAGCCAAATACACCGACGAACAGAAACGCAAGGCCGCTCATATCGAAGACAGTTATGAGCACAAGGGACTGCCCAAGGACGAGGCCGAAGCCCGCGCCTGGGCCACGGTGAACAAACAGTCTGGCGGTGGTGAAAGAGCCGGCGGATCAGGTCGAGGCAAGGCGCCGGCCAAGAAGGCCCAGGACCGGCAGGAATCGGCCAAGCGTGCCGCTGCCAGCCGTGAAGGCCACCCACGCAGCAGTGGGGCTTCGCTGGGTACGCAGACCAAGGAAAGTTTGATGAAAGAAGCGCGGGAAAAGAATATTCCGGGACGCTCGACCATGCGCAAAGATGAGTTGATCCAAGCCCTGAAAAAAGCAGGTTAAACGCAGAACCCCTTGTGGGAGCGGGCTTGCTCGCTCCCACAGGGTTGTGCGTATTTATTCAGCCAGCAATGCGTCGACTTCGGTGACGCCAGGTGAGGTGGCCGGCCCCCAGCGGGTTACCGCCAATGCCGCCGCTGCGTTCGCTCGACGCGCCGCCTCAACCGGTTTCAAGCCCTTCGCCAACCCGGCAATAAATACCCCTGCATGCGCATCCCCCGCACCATTGCTGTCCACCGCCTTAACCTTGAAGCCAGGTACATGCTCAGTCTGTGCCCCACGCCCTACCCAGCAACCATTTGGCCCATCACGCACAACCAGCAGTGCCTGCACGTGCTGACTCAGCATGGGCAGCGCCTGACTCATATCCGCCGCCCCGGTAAACGCGAGGGCTTCAGGGCCATTGCTGGTCCAGATGTCGATACGCGGCAACAACGCGCGCATCAACGCCGAGTCCGGCGCCTTGACCAGCGGGCCTGGGTCGAACACCACCACGATCTCTCGCGGCAGCGCCAGCAGCCAGTCAAGCAACGGCTGTGCCTTACCTTCAAGCAGCAAGCTGTAGCCACTGACGTACACATAATCATCAACACGCGGGACGATCTGAGCCAAGTCGTCGGCGCTCAGCTCACCCTCGGCGCCGAGATGGGAAATGAAGGTGCGTTCGGTGCTCGCTTCAGTCAGCGACACGCACAACCCGGTATCTTTGCCAGCGCTGGCCGCCAAGGTCATTTCAATACCTTCGGCCTGCATCGCGGTGCGCGCCAGCTCGCCAAAGCGCCCTTCGCCATGGCGACCCAGGTAAACCACCGGCAACCCATTGCGCCGCGCCGCAGCCATTACGTTGAAACCGCCACCGACCTGGAAACTGGCGGAGTTGGCCAGCACGTCACCGCCGCTTGCCGGCAGGGTGTCGAGGCCCATGACCAGGTCGACAATGACCTGGCCGGTATGCAGCAATCTAGACATTGGCGCTCTCTGCTAAAGCAGGACGACGGTCAGCCGCGCCGCCCAGTACTGCATATAGTCCGCCGGCTACCAGGAAGGTCACGATCCAGCCCAGGCCGTTATGGCCCAGCCAGGAGTCGGACAACGGCCCGGCAAACCAGATGTTTTCGGCGGTGGTGCCGATGGTGGTGAAGCTGAACCCCAGCACAATGGCCACGGCCCAGGCGCCAAATGCACGCCACTCCACACCGCCGCGATACCAGTAGGCACTGCTGGGGCTGACGTCCAGCAGGTCGGTGGGGCTGTAGTAATGACGGTGAATCAAGTCGACCACGAAGATCCCGACCCACGCCGTAATCGGCACCGCCAGCAGCGAAATGAAGGTGATGAACGGGCCATAGAAGCTGTCGGCGATCAGCATGAAATAGATGGAGCCAGCAAAGATCGCGACGATATCGACAATCACCGCGTGCACGCGCTTGACCTTCAAACCCAGGGTCAACGTCGTCAGACCGGCCGAATACACCGACAGGTTGTTTGACAGCAACAGCCCGCCGAACGCGGTGATCAGGTAAGGCACCGCCATCCAGGTCGGCAGCATGTCGCGGATTGCGATGATCGGATCGGTGGCCGACGCCAGGTCGTTGTTGCCCACCGACAGCAGGCCGCCCAGGGTAATCAGCAACACCAGCGGAATACCCGCGCCAAAAGCGGCGCTGGCCACCAGGCGTACAGCCTTGACGCTGCGGTGCTGGTAGCGCGACATATCGGCACCGGCGTTGGCCCAACCAATGCCGGTGCCGGCGGCCATGGTGCCTACGCCAATGATCATCGCGCTCAACGGCGCCGGGGTGGCGTTGAACACCGCACTCCAGTCGATGGTGGCGCACAGAAAGCCGCCCACCAGAATGTTCAGGCCGCCGAATACGTAGGTCGCCCACTTCTGGATCACCAACAACGTGGCGTGGCCGAGGCCCGATACGGCCAGGGTCAGCAGCACGAAGATGGCAATGAAGATCAGGGTGAGCAGCGGCGCGCTCTTGGCCTCCACTGCCGAGCCGAACAGGATAGAGCTCAACGACAACAACACGAAGGCTGCGGTGGTGGTGTTGACGGTTTCCCAACCCAGGCGCGACATCAGCGACACCAAGGTCGGGCCGATATTGCCGCGCACGCCGAAGATGGCGCGGGACAAGGTCAGGCTGGGCGCGCGACCACGGCGACCGGCAATGGAGATAATGCCAACCACGGCAAAGGAGCCAGCGGCGCCAAGAATCGCGACGATGATCGCCTGCCAGATGGCCAAGCCACGAAACGCCACCAGCGTTGCACCAAGGGGCAAACCGAGGATGCTGATATTGGCCGCGAACCACACCCAGAACAGTTGCAGCGGATGGCCGTTGCACTCACCTTCCGGGACCGGCTCGATGCCGCGTGTTTCCAGTTGCCCGGCGCTTTGGCCGGAAGAGGGACTGCTCATGAAAGGGTGCTCCTGGTGCCTGTATTGTTGTGGTTGTGGCAGCGAGTCGAATCTTTATCCAGTCTTCCTGACTCAACGCTTTTGAATGTGGGAGCTGGCTTGCCTGCGATTGCGGTGGGGCAACCCGCCCAGCGGCCACTGGAAAACCGCTACGCAGGCAAGCCAGCTCTCACATCAGATTTGTGTTTATCGCAAGGCCAACAACCCTTGGACCAAGGGTTGCACATCCAATCCATTGACCCGCTTGACCTGTTCAACCAACGCCTCAGGCCAGCACTGCATGCCCAGGCACGCCCCCAGCATGGCGCCGAGAATCGCGGCAATGGTGTCGGTGTCGCCGCCCAGGCTGGCCGCCAGGCACAGGGCTTCGAAGGCATTCATATCACCTGACGCCACTTGCTGGGCCAAGGCAAACGAGACCACCACCGATTCCTGGGAAGCCACCGAAGTACCGATCAACTCGTAAAGCAGGTCGGCAAACAACGCTTTGTCGCCGCTGCCGACGCTCAAGGTGCGAGCCCAACTGATGCGGGTAGAAATGCGTCCGCCCGCGATCCAGTGACCATGGCTTTCAGCCTGTCGGGCAATCTGGGTGCCGATATTCAGGGCTTCCCCCAGGTCCACGCCATTGATGCCTGCCGAGACCACCGCCGCCACGGCCGCAGCGCTGGAAATACCCAGGCTGGTGTTATGCGTGACCTGGCACGCCTGGATCACCGCCTGGACAAACCGCCCCGGGTCGCCAACATCGACGGCGATGCCCACCGGGGTAATGCGCATGGCCGCGCCATTGGTAGTGCCGTAGCGCCCGGATTCTTCCGGGGTATGGCCGGCGAGGATCATGTCGATCGCGCGCTTGGTGGACGGCCCGAGCAAGTCCTGGGAACCCTTGGCGCGCATCCCCGCTTCCCAGTCGATCAGGCGCTGGGCAAGCACGGCGGGCTCGATCTGGCCCTGGCCTTGCACCAGTAACTCGGCAACCAGGATGGCTTGTTCGGTGTCATCGGTGATGGAACCGGCAGGCATGTTGGGCGCAATTGGCTGGTCCGCGTCGGCGTCTTCCAAGGCGGTGATAGCACCGAAGCGCTGTTGAACCTGTTCGCGGCTCAAGGATTGGGTGGGCATGCCCAAGGCATCGCCCAGGGCCAGGCCATAAAAGGCGCCAAGTGCGCGATTTTCTCGGCTCATTTCGACGCTCCAAACTGCAGATGCAGGCGAAAGTGCAACGGGTCAAGCAGGCTTTCGACATGCTCCATGAAACGCTCGCGACGATCATAGGTGGTGCGCGACGCCTTGAGAAATACCGTACCGCTGGGGCGCCCGAGTAATTCGGCGTCTTCATCACTCAGGGGTTCGGCACCGATCCACTGGTCGCCGTCGGCCCCGACGTAGCCGTAGGCGGCCAGGGTGATGGTCAGGGAATTATCGATCAGCCCAATGTGGGGCAGGTTTTCCAGGTCGCCAACGGCCGGCATCAACGAGCGTTCCAGCGACACCGCTATACCGTCAGCCGTGCGCCGGAGGCGGTCGAGGGTAATGAACTGGTCGGTGCCGAAACGGCTGAACAGATCCGGGCGCGTCACGGTCTCGAAACGCAGGGTATCGGTGCTTACTTGGGCCCCCGTATCGGCCAGGGCCTGGGCCCAACCGCTGCGTTGGTCCAACACCATGCCGTCAAAGGTGACAATCGAACCGACGCCGCTTTGGGTGGCGATGTAGTTGCGACGTTTGAGCTCGGCCAGCGCCTCGCGCAGCGTGCCCCGGCTGACCGCAAACTCCTCGGCCAGTTGGTGCTCGCCCGGCAATAGGAAACCGTCGGCCATGACGCCACCTTCGATACGGCGGATGAGCTCATCGACGACGCGTTTTTTCTTATCAAATCGAACATGTCTAATCATGTACAAATTGATAACCGAAAGCCCGCGTTTACCGCAAGAGGATTATTTCAGGCTGAAGACAAAAACCGCCTCAGGGCTCCAGGCCGATGGGGAAAAACTCCCCGCCGCTCCAGACGCCAAGCCAGTTCTGACCGTTGATCGGACGGCTCACCGCCAGCTCCACCAACTGGTAAAAAACGTTGCGATGCACGAGGGCTTCGAGGTTGGTGCGAACGCGCACATAGGGGGCTGGTTCCTGGGTGATGGGGTCGGTCACCACCCGCAGCGGGTGTTCGAGGCCTGCCTCGAGCTGTTCGTCGACGTTGGTGGTAAAGCGCAATACCTGGCTTTCGCCCTGCCCTTGCACATCCAGGGTCACTGCGACAAACGGCGCATCATCGACACGGATGCCGACCTTCTCCACGGGCGTCACCAGGAAATAATCATCGCCATCGCGGCGGATGATGTTGGAGAACAGCTTGACCATCGGCTTTCGCCCGATGGGTGTGCCCTGGTAGAACCAGGTGCCATCGCGGGCGATGCGCATGTCGATGTTGCCGCAGAAATCCGGGTTCCACAGATGCACCGGTGCCGGCCCCTTGCCCTTGGGCAGTTGGGCCAATAAATCATTGGCCTTGGCGGAATCGGTCATGGCGGGCTCCTCTGTCTTACTGATCACTCATACCCAGCAAACCGCGGGCGTATTGCGCCAGGGGGCGGGCGATCAAATCTTGTGGCGATGTGTCGTGGAACGTCAGTAAACCGCCACGACTGCGAATACGTGCAGTATCAATCAAATACTGGGTGCTGGTCTCGATCAACATGACTTGGATCACCCCGCTGTCCAGGCCAAGGCGGTCCAGGGCTTGTTGGTCGGTCCACTCGTCGGCGTTGCCGATACGGTCATCGGCTGCCGCAAAGCGGCAATACAGCAGGTAATGAGCACCGGCGGCACGGGCTTCGGTCATGGCCTGTTCAAGACCTTCCGGCTGGCGGGCGCGACGCACCATGGGGAAATATTCGACGAAGCCATTGAAGGCTTCCTCGGCCACCACATTGGGCCGCGGGTAGGCGCTGCCCGGCGGCACGAAGGCGCCCTGGGCGATAAACACAAAGGAGTCCGGCTGTATGCGCACCGAGGCAGTACGGCGCGTATCGCTGTGATCGAGCAGTCCGGCATCGCTCATCTGATAGCGGGTGCCTTCGGCCATATCACTGACGGTCATGCAACCACCCAGGGCCAATGACGCCAGCAGCAAAACCAGACTACGCATCCTAATCCTCCAGAGGCCGGTGACAGGAAACCGGCGAATGGGGCGTGGGATGCAGAATCCGCGCCAGTCAGCTGCGCCACAAATCAAATGTGTGAACCCGCAATGTCTACCTTAGCCACCAATGATCTTCATGATCGTGGCACCGCCGGAGAACGCCACTTCCTGCTTGTCGGCCAAGGCTTTCATCAACAAGCCCTGCAACGCTGGCAACGCTTGATGGCGCGGCTGATCGAGCAAGTCACCGACATAATGGCGATTGCTGGACGACAGGCAGCCATGCAGCCAACCAGTAGAGGACAACCGCAATCGCGAACAGGTGCGGCAGAACGGTACGCTCTCGTTGGCGATCACACCGAAGAAGCCCTTGCCCGGCACTTCGTAGCGTACCGCCGTCGCATCGACGGGTGCGTTGGCTTGCAGGTATTCGTGTTGCTCGCCGATCAAGCTGAGCAGCTGTTGCAAGCTGACAAACTGTTGCAGGAACGCGTTGGAGTCTTTGGCCAGGTGCCCCATGCGCATCAGTTCGATAAAGCGCAGCTCGTAGCCTCGCGCCAGGCAGTAATCGAGCAGCGGCATCACCTGGTCCAGGTTCTGGCCGCGCAACGGCACCATATTGACCTTGATCTTGATCCCGGCAGCACTGGCCTGGTCCATGCCATCGAGCACGGTGGCCAGGTCGCCGCCACGGGCGATGCTGCGGAAAGCGTCGGCATCCAGCGTGTCGAGGGAGACATTGATGCGTCGTATACCAGCGGCCACCAGCAACGGCAGTTTACGCGCCAGCAGTTGGCCATTGGTGGTCAGACTGATGTCGCTCAGGCCCATCTGCCCTACCGCCCCCATGAAGGCTTCCAACTTGGGGCTGACCAACGGCTCACCGCCGGTAATGCGCAAGCGCTCGATACCCGCCGCTTCTATCAGGTAAGCCACGCCTCGGGCCATGGCCTCGGCCGACAGTTCATCCTGGGCAGCCACCAGCCGCTTGCCGTCAGGCACGCAATAGGTACACGCATAATTGCAGGCTGAAGTCAGGCTGATCCGCAAATTGCGAAAACGCCTGCCTTGACGATCAACGATCATGGATCACTCCGGCAGAGGATAATTCGGGCGCGCTAAAAGCTGACTCATAACTCAGCTTTTAGCAAGGTCCTTGCCTGAGTATATTCCTGGGTTACTGCGCCTGGCAGTAAATCATTGCGCCATCACTGTGGCGAATGACTTAGGTGGCAGGGGTTTCGCCGCTCTTCTCGGCGCCCGGCAGTTCAGGGCTGTGCTTGCGCTTGTTGCCCATGCGCACACCAATGTCCATCAGGAACTGGAAGAAACCTTCCTGGTCTTCCAGCACATTGCTCCAGAACGGCGAGTGGTACAGCGCCACAGCGCCATGCACCAAGGCCCAGGCGGCGCAGTAGTGGAAATACGGTGGCACGTCTTCAAGCTTGCCTTCGCTGATACGCCCCTTGATCAGCAGGGTCAGGCGTTCGAAGTTCGAGGCGCGGATCTTGTGCAGCTCCTCGACCATCTCCGGCACCTGGTGACCTTTGACCACCTTCTCTTCCAGGCGATCGAACAGGCGGTAACGCTGCGGGTCACGCATGCGGAACTCGAAGTAAGCGCGGGACAGGGCTTCCTTGTCTTTGTCGACATCCGCCGAGTGCAGCAACTCGTTCAAATCACGCTCGTAGTCGAGCATCAGGCGCAGGTAGATTTCGGCCTTGGATTTGAAGTGTTTGTAGATCGTGCCTTTGCCGATACCCACGGCATCCGCAATCATCTCGACGGTGACGCTGTCTTCACCTTGTTCGAGGAACAGCTTGAGCGCGGTGTCGAGAATTTCCTGCTCACGGCGGCGAAATTCACGGACCTTACGGGGTTCTTTGTGCATGAGGAAGAGTCTGCAAAGGTCGGAAATAGGGAGGGTTGCGCAGGGCCATGGATACGTGGCGATACGATTTACCCGGTGCGAGGGATTATCCCGACTGAACGGTCGTTGGGCAATGTCTATGTGAACCCGCCAGGCACATAACTTTCAATGCGCCAACGATTTCGCCGTTATCAGTCAGAAATAATACGCAACACCTGAACCTGCCCATCAGCGCAATGAGAACTCAAGCGAAGGCCGCGTATTCCAAATCTGTTTAAAAAACGATCAATCACGACTGGACTGAATAGGATAGTGGTCAATACTTCAACTGTCGGCGCGACATCTCCCCCAAGTGACGCGTCGACCTGGGTACCGACGGACTGCGTGCCCTTGTTTTACTCCTAATGGTCTTAGCCCGGATTCACCCCCCAGAACCCGGGTTTTTTTTGCCTGGAATTCGGCCGCTCTAACCGGCTAGGTGGGCCAGCGGGAACAGGCGCTTGAAGTTCTCGGTAGTCTGCTCGGCAAAGTGTTCGTACGACTCGCCGCGCAGCATCGCCAGGTAATCAGCCACATCACGTACATATTCGGGCAAGTTCGGTTTGCCGCGATGGGGGATGGGCGCCAGGTACGGCGAGTCGGTTTCCACCAGCAGGCGGTCTGCAGGCACCTGGCGGGCCACATCGCGCAGCGCGTCGGCATTGCGGAAGGTGACGATACCCGACAGGGAAATATAGAACCCCAGGTCCAGGGCCGCCTTTGCCATGTCCCAGTCTTCGGTAAAGCAATGCAACACGCCAGCCTGCGGCAACGCGGCTTCACGTAGCAAGGCCAGGGTATCGGCACGGGCACCTCGGGTGTGGACGATCACCGGCTTGCCCGTCTGCTGGGCGGCTTGCAGGTGCAAGCGGAACGAGGCCTGCTGCAACTCGGCAGCTTCAGGCTCGTAGTGATAGTCCAGGCCGGTTTCGCCAATGGCCACCACCCGCGGGTGGTTGAGTTCGCCCAGTAGCCAGTCCAGAGCCGGCGCTTCGCCAGGCTTGAGGTCCAACGGGTGAATACCCACCGAGCAGTCTACGTCGGCATAGCGATCAGCCAGGGCTTTGACGTCGGCGGCGTTGTCGGCGCTGACGCCAATGCACAGGAAGTGCCCTACCCCACGCTGGCGGGCAGCTTCAAGGGCGGCGTCGAGGGAGCCACCGTGCTGGGCAAGGTCGAGGCGATCAAGGTGGCAATGAGAATCTACGAGCATAGGAATCTGAGCTTAAGTCACAAAAGAGGTAGGGCCAACGATACACCCGTCAGCCACGGAATTTAACGGCGCCCGAGCAGGCCGACCCACTGCACCAACAATGCCTCGAGCAACAGCACGCGGTTGAGGTTGGCCTTGCCGAGGACTTTCTGGCGCTGGGCGAGGATCCAGTCCTGGATGTTCAGCAGCTTGTCTTGGGCACTTTTTTGCGCCAGGTATTGCACGACCTTGCGCATATCCGCCGGGCCCAGGCCTTGCTCATCCTGGGTAAGCTGGTAGCGCAGGATCAGGCTGGACCAGTCGCAAAACCAGTCGAACAGCAGCAATAGCGGAATGTCCTTCCAGGCGCTTTCGGCCAGTTGCGTGGCGGACAATTCCTGCTTGAGCAGTTTCTTCACGCCATCCACGACCAGTGCACGCTGTTCGCGCACGCCCTGAGCCTGCAGCTTCACTGCCGCCAAAGGCGAACCGGCCGCCAGGGTCAGCAACTCGCCTCGTTCTTCTGCGCTGCATTCCGGCAACGCCTGCGCCAGCCATTGCAGGCTCATGTCCTCGCTGGGCAACGGGCAAGCCTGCTGCACGCAACGGCTGCGAATGGTCGGCAACAAGCGGCTGGACTGGTGGCTCACCAGCAACAGCACGGTATCGCCGGACGGCTCTTCAAGGCTTTTGAGCAAGGCGTTGGCCGCGTTGATGTTCATCGCCTCGACCGGCTCGATCAGCACCACTTTGCGCCCGCCCATTTGCGCGGTCTGCACCACGAAGCTCACCAGGTCGCGCACCTGGTCGACCTTGATGGCCTTGTCCGCTTCCTCGGGTTCCAGCACATAATTGTCCGGGTGACTGCCAGCCTTGAGCAACAGGCAGGACTTGCACTCGCCACACGCCTCCAGGTTGACAGGGCGTTGGCACAACAGGCTGCCCATCAGGCGTTCGGCGAGGTGGCGTTTACCGATGCCCACCGGCCCATGCAGCAGATAGGCGTGGGCGTGCTGGGCGCGCCCTGCCAGTTGCTGCCAGAGGCCGTCCTGCCACGGGTAGGACTCAGCCACGGCTACGCTCCAACAGAGTGGGCAGCAGCGCGTCGATAGCCTGTTGCACCTGACTCAGCGGCTGGGCGGCGTCCAATAGGTAATAACGTGTGGGCTCAGCCTTGGCGCGCTGCAGGAAAGCACTGCGCACCGCATCAAAGAAGGCTTGGCCTTCCAACTCGAAGCGATCCAGGCGACCTCGCGCACTGGCGCGGGCCATGCCCACTTCCACCGGCAGGTCGAACAACAGGGTCAGGTCGGGGCGCAGATCGCCTTGCACGAAGGTTTCCAGGGTGGCGATGCGCTCCAGGGACAAACCCCGCCCGCCACCCTGGTAGGCGTAGGTGGAGTCGGTAAACCGGTCGCAGATCACCACCGCACCCCGCGCCAGGGCCGGGCGAATCACTTCGGCCAGGTGCTGGGCACGGGCAGCAAACACCAGGAGCAACTCGGTGTCCGGGTTCATCGGCTCGTCACCCGGGGCCAGCAGGACTTCACGGATGCGCTCAGCCAAAGGCGTACCGCCCGGCTCACGGGTCAGCACCACCTCGATGCCCTGCGCACGCAGGCGCTCGGCCAAGTAGTCACGGTTAGTGCTTTTGCCGGCACCTTCCGGGCCTTCCAGGGTAATAAACAAGCCAGTCACAGGCAGTCCTTAGTCAGAGTCATTGCGGGCTTTGCGGCGCGGTAGTGTCCGGCGCGGGCTCGATCGGTGCGTCGGGGGTGGGTGCATCACTGGCAGGTGCCGAATCTTCCAGCGGTTTCACCACAGGCGTCGGACTGGAACGGTAATCGGCACGGCGCTTGAGCTGGAACTCACGCACGGCGGCATTATGCGCATCCAGGTCATCCGAGAATATATGGCTGCCATCACCACGGGCGACGAAATACAGGCTGCTGCCCGGTACCGGGTTCAGCGCTGCATGGATTGCCTCGCGACCGACCATTGCGATGGGCGTGGGCGGCAGGCCGGCGACCATATAGGTGTTGTAGGGGTTGGCTTCCTTGAGATGGGCACGGGTCAATTTACCGTTGTAGCGCTCACCCAGGCCGTAGATCACGGTGGGGTCGGTCTGCAGCAGCATACCGATCTTCAGGCGACGCACAAACACACCGGCAATCTGCCCGCGCTCCTGGGGCACACCGGTCTCCTTTTCTACCAGCGACGCCATTATCAGTGCTTGGTAAGGGTCGGTGTAGGGCGCGTCGGCGGCACGCTTGCTCCACTCCTGGGCGAGTACATCGTCCAGGCGGTTGTAGGCTTTTTTCAGGAACTCGACATCGGTCATGCCGCGGACAAAACGGTAGGTGTCGGGGAAGAACCGCCCTTCAGGAAACACACCTAGGTGGCCGAGCTTATCCATCACTTCGCTGTCAGTCAGGCCCGCGAGGGTCTGCACGATCTTTTCATGCTTGGCCAGGGCGGTGCGCACCTGACGGAAATTCCAGCCCTCCACCAAGGTCAGGCTGTACTGCACCACTTCGCCGCGCTGCCACAGGCCGATCAAACCCTCGGCGGTAAGGCCCGGGCTCATGCGGTACTCGCCGCTGTGCAATGGCTGGCCTTCGAGGTTGAAGCGCCAGTACAGACGCAACCAGAATGCATCGTCGAGCACGCCGTCGGCTTCCAGACGGTTGAAGGTGCCCGTCGGCGTAGCGCCAGCAGGTACGTCGAGCAACTGCTCCTGAGGCAGCTTCAGGGGCTGCTTGAGGGCAGAGTCGAGTTTCCAGGCCGAAAAGCCCACGAGCAAAGCCGCCGAGACCAGGCTGATCTGCAGCAGTAACACCAGTTTTCGTATCAACTCAAATATCCAATAGCGCGCGAACAATGCCCTGCAGTTTACGGGTGAGCGGCCCAACCGGCCAGCTCATCGCAGCGCAACCACGCACCGGCCAAATGCCATATACGCTGTTGCAGACGAAGACTTCATCGGCCTGTTGCAACTGCTCAACACTGATGTCGGCCACGGCCACCGGGACGCCCAGCGCTTGTGCCTGGGCCAGCACTTCGGCGCGCATTACGCCGGCAACGCCACAACGGCTCAGATCAGCGGTTAGTAACAAGCCGTTGCGTACCAGGAAAAGGTTGCTGAATATGCCTTCGATCACCCGACCAGACATGTCCAGCATCAGGCCTTCGGCATGTTCGGTATCTTGCCATTCGGCACGCGCGATCACCTGCTCCAGCCGATTGAGGTGCTTGATACCGGCCAGCAGCGGCTGCTGCGCCAAGCGCGTGGCACACGCAAACAGGCGGACGCCGTCGACTTCGTGGGCAAGGGGATAAGCAGCGGGCGCACTGCCCTGCAAAATACGGCGCACCGGGGCGCCAGGGTTGATGCCATAACCGCGCAAGCTGTCGCCACGGGTGAGGATCAATTTGAGAATACCGTCGCCAAGGGCGGCGGCGAAGCTCAGCACTTCGTGGCGAATCAACCCGTGATCCACCACCAATGCCAAACGCCTGCAACCCTCTTCCAGGCGTTGCAGGTGACGGTCGAGCAGCAACGGCTGCCCGGCCTTGACGGCGATGGTCTCGAACACCCCATCGCCATAGGCCAGGCCGCGATCTTTCAGGGGCACGCTGTCCGCTGGCTGACCGTCGACCCAGCTGTGCATCACTCGGCGAACCGGCGGAACACCAGGGAGCCGTTGGTACCACCAAACCCGAACGAGTTGGAGATCACCACGTCGATTGGCATCGGTTGCGCTTCGTGCGGCACGAAGTTCAAGTCGCAGCCTTCGTCCGGCTCATCAAGGTTGATAGTTGGCGGAGCAACCTGGTCCTTGATGGCCATCACACTGAAGATCGCCTCGACCGCGCCCGCCGCACCCAGCAGGTGGCCGGTCATGGACTTGGTGGAGCTGACCGCCAGCTTGTAGGCATGCTCACCGAACACCGACTTGATGGCCTCGGCTTCCGCCAAGTCGCCAGTCGGGGTCGAAGTGCCATGGGCGTTGATGTACTGCACCTGGTCGGGGTTGACCTTCGCATCGCGCAGGGCATTGGTGATGCAACGCGCAGCACCCGCTCCGTCGGACGGCGGTGAAGTCATGTGGTACGCGTCACCGCTCATGCCGAACCCGATCAGCTCGGCGTAGATGGTGGCGCCACGCGCCTTGGCGTGCTCCAACTCTTCAAGCACCAGCGCACCGGCACCGTCGGAGAGCACGAAGCCGTCACGGCCTTTGTCCCACGGACGGCTGGCACGGGTCGGCTCGTCATTGCGGGTCGACAGCGCACGGGACGCGCCGAAGCCGCCCATGCCCAGGCCGCACGCGGCCATTTCGGCTCCGCCGGCGATCATCACATCGGCTTCGTCGTAGGCAATGTTGCGCGCCGCCATACCGATGCAGTGGGTGCCTGTGGTGCACGCCGTTGAAATCGCGTAGTTAGGCCCCTGTGCCCCCAGATGGATGGACAGGAAGCCGGAAATCATATTGATGATCGAGCCCGGTACGAAGAACGGTGAAATTCGACGTGGGCCAGTCTCATGCAGCGTGCGGCTGGTTTCTTCGATATTGGTCAGACCGCCAATACCCGAACCCATGGCCACACCGATGCGGTCACGGTTGGCGTCGGTGACTTCCAGGCCGGCGTTACGCACTGCCTGAAAACCGGCAGCCAGGCCGTACTGAATGAACAGGTCGAGCTTGCGGGACTCTTTGATCGAGAGATATTCCTCGACATTGAAGCCCTTTACCGAGCCGCCAAAACGGGTGGAATAGGCAGAAAGGTCCGTATGTTCGATCAGACCAATACCACTGCGGCCAGCCAGAATGCCCTGCCAACTGCTCGGCACATCCGTACCCAGTGGCGACAACATACCCATACCGGTGACTACGACGCGTCTACGCGACACAGCACTCTCCTTTTTCTAATGACGACACTTTTTCATCGCCGCTAAAGAAAAAACCGCACGCCGTTACAGCAGTGCGGTTTTTCCCTGACAGCAAGCGACGACTACAAACTATTACGCCTGGTGGCTAGTAACGTAGTCGATGGCAGCTTGAACAGTAGTGATTTTTTCAGCTTCTTCGTCCGGGATTTCGGTCTCGAATTCCTCTTCCAGAGCCATCACCAGCTCAACGGTGTCAAGGGAATCGGCACCCAGGTCTTCTACGAAGGAAGCAGTGTTGACCACTTCTTCTTCCTTAACGCCCAGTTGCTCGGCGACGATTTTCTTGACGCGCTCTTCGATGGTGCTCATACCTTGTTTAACTCCTAATGGACAAATTCAGGCAGCTGGCCAGTGGGTAAGTGTATAGAAAGCCATTTCAGCTTTTCAACTGAAAGCTTCACCCTGTACCCGGTCGGCCACCTGCCTATAAATTAAGTTGCAGCTTTATAACGGATTTTAGACAGCTCGTATGACATTTTTTTGAAGCGATCCGTCACAATTTAACTCATGTACATCCCGCCGTTAACCGGGATTGTAGCCCCAGTCACGTATGCCGCACCGTCGGATGCCAGGAAAGTGACCACATTCGCAATCTCTTGAGCCTGGCCCAGACGGCCCAGCGGAATCTGCGTCAGCAAGGCTTCGCGCTGTGCTTCCGGCAGTTCACGGGTCATATCGGTGTCGATGAACCCTGGGGCCACCGAGTTAACCGTAATCGACCGCGAACCGACTTCACGTGCCAGTGCACGGCTGAAACCTTCCAGACCGGCCTTGGCGGAAGCGTAGTTTACTTGGCCTGCGTTGCCCATGGCACCCACTACGGAGCCAATATTGATAATTCGGCCCCAACGCGCCTTGGTCATGCCGCGCAAAACGCCCTTGGACAGGCGAAACAGACTGTTCAGGTTGGTATCGACCACGTCGTACCACTCGTCGTCTTTCATGCGCATCATCAGGTTGTCACGGGTGATCCCGGCGTTGTTCACCAGAATTGCCGGCGCGCCGAACTGTGCAGTGATCTCGGCCAATACGGCAGCTACGGACTCATCGCTGGTTACATTCAGTTCCAGGCCGGTGCCCTGCACGCCGTTTTCCTTCAAGGTCGCGGCGATACGCTCGGCGCCCGAGGCAGAGGTGGCGGTGCCAATCACAACGGCGCCCTGACGGCCCAGCTCCAGGGCGATCGCTTGGCCAATGCCACGGCTTGCGCCGGTAACCAGTGCAACTTTACCTTGCAGACTCATGCAGGCTTCTCCTAAGTACGGGATTCAGGCCAGTGCCGCGCGAGCGGCAGCGAAGGCTTCTGGGGTATTGAGGTTGGCGGTCGACACACCGTCGGCGCAGCGCTTGTTCAAGCCGGCCAGGACTTTGCCCGGGCCGCACTCGACCAGCTCGGTGGCACCGTTGGCGGCCAGGGTCTGGACCGATTCAACCCAGCGCACTGGCTTGTACAGTTGCTCCAACAGGTCGCGCTTGAGGGTGTCGAGGTCGGCGGCCACGGCCGCACTGACGTTCTGCACCAGCGGGATCTGAGGCGCTTGCCAGTTGATGGCAGCGATAGACTCGGCAAACCGCTCTGCCGCCGGGCGCATCAGCTCACAATGGGACGGTACGCTCACCGGCAATGGCAGGGCACGCTTGGCGCCACGGGCCTTGCAACCCTCGATGGCACGTTCGACAGCTGCCTTGGCGCCGGCGATCACCACCTGGCCTGGGGAGTTGAAGTTCACCGCGCTGACCACTTCGCCTTGCGCCGCTTCGGCGCAGGCCTCGATCACCACCGCGTCGTCCAGGCCCAGGATAGCGGCCATGCCGCCCTGCCCGGCCGGAACGGCTTCTTGCATCAGTTGACCACGACGCTCGACCAGCTTGACCGCTTCAGCCAAGGTCAGGCTGCCCGCGGCCACCAGGGCGCTGTATTCGCCCAGGCTGTGACCCGCGACGAATGCAGGGCGCGCGCCGCCTTCTGCCAACCACAAGCGCCACAGGGCGATCGAGGCGGTCAGGATGGCCGGCTGGGTTTTATCGGTTTGGTTGAGCAGCGCTTCCGGCCCTTGCTGGGTCAGTGCCCACAGGTCGTAACCCAGGGCGTCAGAAGCTTCCTTGAAGGTGTCCAGGATCAGCGGGTATTGCGCGCCCAACTCGGCCAACATGCCGAGGGACTGCGAACCCTGCCCTGGAAAGACGAATGCGAGGGATGTAGACATGTAACAAGCCCCTAATGATCTGGTCGTCAAAAATGCTCGCGCCTACGGTGGGAGCGAACGAAACTGACAGATTGGATGGTCAATTGAACTGGCCGGTCACATTTAAGCACTCCCGGGCCAATTCGCCTAAGGCAACAGATCCTCGAGACGGCCGTGCAAGCGTTGCGGCAGGTTCTCTTGAATC
This sequence comes from Pseudomonas sp. BTN1, assembly GCF_001907715.1. Lineage (NCBI taxonomy): Bacteria > Pseudomonadati > Pseudomonadota > Gammaproteobacteria > Pseudomonadales > Pseudomonadaceae > Pseudomonas > Pseudomonas sp. BTN1. The sequence goes on from NZ_MPBM01000057.1 coordinate 21,247, forward strand.
TCGATCAAGGCCCGTGCAATTGCACTTTGAAAGCCCAGCACCCCGGCCGAACCGTGGCTTTTCACCACAATGCCCTGCAAGCCAAGAAAGCTTGCACCGTTGTGCCGTGCGGGCGCCAGGTCGGCCTGCAAGCGTCGCATCAGGGGCAGCGCCAAGGCCCCCACTATACGTGACGCCAGGTTGCGCTTGAACAAAGCTTCGATACGCGTGGCGATCATGGTCGCCAGGCCTTCGCTGGACTTGAGCAGAATATTGCCGACAAAGCCGTCGCACACCACCACGTCAGCTTCGCCACGGTACAAACCATCACCTTCAACAAAGCCGATGTAGTTCAAACCCCGCGCGCTTTGTAGCAAGGTAGCGGCAAGCTTGACTTGCTGGTTGCCCTTGATGTCCTCAGTGCCGATATTCAGCAGGGCAATCCGGGGTCGGGGCACGCCCAGCGCCTCGGCGGCCACCGAGCCCATTACGGCAAATTGCAACAGGTGCTCGGCACTGCAATCGACATTGGCGCCCAGGTCCAGCAACTGGCAATAGCCCTTCTGCGTCGGGATCGCCGCCACCATCGCCGGCCGATCAATACCTGGCAAGGTTTTGAGCACATGCCGTGACAAGGCCATCAACGCGCCCGTGTTGCCGGCGCTGACACAGGCTTGCACCTTGCCATCACGCAACAACTCAAGGGCCACCCGCATAGAAGAATCGGGTTTGCCACGCAGGGCAACCGCCGGCTTTTCATCCATGCTGATGGTTTCGCTGGCTGGCGTAATCGTCAGGCGCGCGCGATCCACCGCCGGATGGCTGGCAATCAGTTCTTCAAGTAGGGAGGGTTGACCGACGAGGGTCAGGTGCAGCGAGGGCGTTGCAGACAGGCTGGCAATGCAAGCCTGAACAATGCTGCGGGGACCGAAGTCCCCGCCCATTGCGTCAATCGCGATGACTTGAGCAGACAAGTGATTACTCGTCAGCGCCCTTGTCGATCACTTTACGGCCACGGTATACGCCTTCTGGCGATACGTGGTGACGCAGGTGAACTTCACCAGTGGTCTTTTCCACGGACAGGGTGCTAGCCTCGAGAGCGTCGTGCGAACGGCGCATGTCACGGGCGGAGCGGGATTTTTTGTTCTGCTGAACAGCCATAATTGATTAACTCCTAAACGTTTGGGTCACGCTTTAACTGCGCCAATACACTGAACGGGTTGGACCGCGTTACCTCGTCCTCGCTCGGCTCGGCCTCGTCATCGAGACCCTCCGGCTGCTGGCATTCTTCCGGATGATGAGCAGGCACAATGGGCAAGGCGAGCAAAAGCTCCTCCTCGATCAGTGCATGCAGATCCAATGGATCTTCGCCCAGTTCCAGCACGTCATAACCTTTCGGCAACGACTGGGTATTCGCACCCTCTTTCACCACAGCATAACTGCATTCGCTGTGGATCGGCAGGGTGACCAGCTCAAGACAACGCTGGCAAACCATTTTGACTTCGGTGTCGATAACGCTGTGGATTACCACAGATTTACGTTCATCTCGTTCAAAAACGAATTTCGCCTGCACCGTACCGACAGTGTCGGAAAGCGGGTCGCAGAGTCTCTCCAAATCGGCCAGCAGCACTTCACCTTGAAGGGTGGTGCCACGATCAGCCAATTTGCGCGGGTCAACGTGAGGTGGAATCGGGTCATTCAACATAGGCGCAGCATTATAGGGATGCACCCGGCCATGTCAAAGGAAATTCAGCCCTGTGCGTCAGCCGGTCACGTCGATAGAATCGGCGACTGCCTTGAGGAGACGTATATGCTGCCTTTATTACTCGCGTCCAGCTCGGTTTATCGCCGGGAATTACTGAGTCGCCTGCACCTGCCGTTCACCTGCAGCTCGCCGGATATCGACGAAAGCCACCGCCCGGATGAACCCGCCATCGAACTGGTCAAGCGCCTGGCCGAACAAAAGGCCCGCGCCCTCGCCGCCAGCCATCCCGGCCATTTAATCATTGGCTCGGATCAGGTCGCCGCACTGGAAGGCCGGATCATCGGCAAGCCGCACACCTTCGAAAATGCTCGCGAGCAACTGCTGGCTGCCAGCGGCAAGCGTGTGAGCTTCCTCACGGGCCTGGCACTGCTCAACAGCGAAACCGGGCACTGCCAGGTCGACTGCGTGACGTTTACCGTACACATGCGCGAACTGGATGCAGAACGTATCGAGCGCTATCTGCGGATCGAGCAGCCTTATGATTGTGCGGGCAGCTTCAAAGCAGAAGGGCTCGGTGTGAGCTTGTTCCGGAGCACCGAGGGACCGGATGCGACCAGCCTGGTTGGGCTGCCACTGATTCGACTGGTGGACATGCTGCTGACCGAAGGCGTACAGATCCCTTGAAACCTTCGTAAAGCAATGTGGGAGCTGGCCTGCCTGCGATAGCGATGTACCAGGCGACACTTATATCGACTGATCCATCGCTATCGCGGGCAAGCCCGCTCCCACAGTTGATCTACACCTAGCTTGGAATTTCAGCGCAGGGACGGCCCCTGGAAGCCCATGTACAGCGCCAATTTCTCCGCCACACTGGCACCGAGTTTCTTGGAGAAGCGATCAAACGGCGATTCCTCGACCGTAAAATCCACCAACTCCTTCTCGCCAATCACATCCCGTGCCACCGAGCTGGCACTGCCCAAGCCGTCAATCAGGCCCAGCGGCAATGCCTGCTCGCCCGACCAGACCAGGCCGGAGAACAGTTCCGGATGCTCTTTATCTTTCAAACGATCCCCACGCCCCTGCTTGACGCTGGCAATGAACTGACGATGGGTAGTGTCGAGCACGCCTTGCCAGAACGCGGTTTCATCCGCCTTCTGCGGCTGGAAAGGATCGAGGAACGACTTATGCTCGCCCGAGGTGTAGGTGCGACGCTCCACCCCCAGCTTCTCCATGGCACCCACAAAACCGTAACCGGCCGCTGTGACACCAATAGAGCCCACCAGGCTGGCCTTGTCGGCATAGATCTGGTCTGCGGCGCTGGCAATGTAATAGGCGCCCGAGGCACCCAGGTCGGAGATCACGGCATAGAGCTTGGTATCCGGATGCAAGGTGCGCAGACGACGAATTTCGTCATACACATAGCCCGACTGCACCGGGCTACCGCCTGGGCTATTGATGCGCAGGACCACGCCTTTGACCTTGGGGTCCTCAAACGCCGCGCGCAGGCTGGTGACGATATTGTCGGCACTGGCGGGCTCCTTGTCGGCAATCACGCCGCGCACCTCGATCAAGGCAGTGTAATGACTGCCACGGGCGGCGCTCTTTTCCATGTCCATCAGCGGACTGAACAGCGCCAGCATCCCAAGCAGGTATACAAAGGTCAGCAGCTTGAAGAAAATCCCCCAGCGCCGCGAACGTCGCTGCTCCTGGACGCTGGCCAGGAGGGTCTTCTCCAAAAGCTTCCAGCTCTTATCATCACTGCTCTGTGCCTTTTCAGGCGCCTTCCACTCGTCACTCATGCCATTAACCCCAGCAAAGACTTACAGGGCCCGGCTGAGCCAGGCCTGCAGTTCAGAAAAATGATCAATCGTCAGCCTCGGCTCGTATTGCTGCAACGCCTCGGCAGACTGGGCGCCATAGCTGACAGCGACGCTGTCCATGCCCGCATTGCGTGCCATCATCAGGTCGAAAGACGCATCACCCACCATCAATGCCTCGCGTGGCGTTACGCCACAGTGCGCAAGGATCTGCTCCAGCATCAAGGGATGAGGCTTGCTGGCGGTTTCATCCGCAGCGCGGGTGATATCAAAGTAATCCTCCCAGCCATGAGCCTTGAGTACACGGTCCAGGCCGCGACGAGCCTTGCCGGTGGCGACCGCCAGGTGATAACCCTGGGCACGAAACGCTTCCAGCGATTGCACCACGCCTTCAAACAGCGGCGAAGGCGTAGCTTCCAGCGCAATATAGTGGTCGGCGTAGTGCTCGCGAAACGCTACCAACTCGGCGTCGCTGATGTCGGGGTACAGGGTGCGAATGGCTTCAGGCAAACCCAGGCCGATAATGCCCTTCACCGCCAGGTCCGTGCACAATTCAAAGCCCGAGCGGGTCGACGCCATGTGCATGGACTCGACGATGCGGCCAATGGAATTGGCCAGCGTCCCGTCCCAATCGAAGATCAGCAGCTTGTAGTCAAGGTGCGACACTCAAACGCTCCACGGTCTTGGCCCACATCTCATCGACCGGCGCCTGCAACTTCAGCTCGCCGCCATCGGGCAGCGGCACGGTGAGCATGTAGGCGTGCAGGAACAGGCGCTTGCCGCCCAGATCGCGAATTTCCTTGGAGAAATCCTCGTCGCCGTACTTGGTGTCACCCGCAATGCAGTGGCCCGCATGCAGGGTGTGCACACGAATCTGGTGAGTGCGACCAGTGACCGGCTTGGCCTCGACCATGGTGGCGAAGTCACCGAAGCGACGCAGCACCTTGAACAGGGTCAGGGCCTCTTTGCCCTCCTCGTCCACTTCGACCATGCGCTCGCCGGAGCGCAGGTTGCTCTTCTGCAACGGCGCACGCACGCTTTTGATCGAGCTGGCCCAGTTGCCGCGCACCAGCGCCATGTAGCGCTTATCCACGCCATCGCCACGCAGGGCGGTGTGCAAGTGGCGCAACATGCTGCGCTTCTTGGCGATCATCAACAGGCCAGACGTGTCGCGGTCCAGGCGATGAACCAACTCCAGCTCCTTGCAATCGGGGCGCAACTGACGAAAGGCTTCGATCACGCCGAAGTTCAAGCCACTGCCGCCGTGAACCGCAATGCCACAGGGCTTGTTGATCACGATCAGCTTGTTGTCTTCGAACACGATCGACGCTTCCAGGCGCTGCAACAAGCCTTGGGCCAGCGGCACCGGCTCGTCGCGCTCAGGCACGCGCACCGGCGGCACACGGACGATATCGCCCGCCTGCAGCTTGTACTCAGGCTTGATGCGCCCCTTGTTCACGCGCACTTCGCCTTTACGCAAGATGCGGTAAATCAAGGTCTTGGGCACGCCTTTGAGCCTGGCCAGGAGAAAATTGTCGATGCGTTGGCCGGCATATTCCGGCGAGACCTCAAGCAGCTGGACGCTGGGGGTCGGGGGGGTGGTAGTCGTCATGGCGGCGATGATAACAATTTTTTATGGAATTGAAGCACTTAATCATTACTGCTATAGTCGCGAACGCCGCCAAAAGCGGCCTGGACAGAGGACATGCGGCAAACTGCCGGCCCTGACCATCGCAATTCATCAGGACGCGAGGCCGTCCTACGGGGCTTTCGCCACCCAGGAAGGCTCAAGATTGTAACAAGCGCAGGTGACATGAGGCCTGAAGCGAGTGCAGAAAGCAGAGTGAATACTCGCCTTTTGCGCCGATATTTACGGCCAGTTCACAAAGTGCAGTCAGTTTTGAGCCAGACCATGGCGAATGCTTCGGAAACAACGCCTGTTAAGAGCTGAGTGAGAGCGCAACCGCCCACACCTAGTCTTGTTTAGCCATGAGCGTGTTCTCCCCATTGGAGAACACGGTAAATGCCAACCCGCTGCGGATTCTGCGCGCGGCAGCACCCGAATTATCAGGGATACGTGTAGGGTGGAGATGCACAACCGTCGGACTGTGTAGCACTAGGCTTGTTTTAGACGCTTCATCTCGTCCACAGTCGCCGGTTGATTCCTCCTCCTGACCTTAGCTTTTGTTGAAGTGGTGCCTTTGTCACCACCGCTAACGAGCAGGACGCGTCCGTCGCGATACCGGCCCAATTGGCCGATTTTGCTGGACACTGGAGTGGCCAACCACTCTTGACGCACCTGACACCGACCGTGAGAAGTCGTGTGTGCCGAACGCCGTTTCCGGCAGCCCGGAAACCGACGGTACAACATGAAAAGAATGCTGATTAACGCAACTCAACCCGAAGAGTTGCGTGTTGCACTGGTAGATGGCCAACGCCTCTACGACCTGGACATCGAATCCGGTGCACGCGAGCAGAAAAAGGCCAACATCTATAAAGGCCGTATCACTCGCATCGAACCAAGCCTTGAGGCTGCCTTTGTCGATTTCGGCTCCGAGCGCCACGGCTTCCTGCCCCTCAAAGAAATCTCCCGCGAATACTTCAAGAAAGCCCCTGAAGGCCGCGTGAACATCAAGGACGTCCTGAGCGAAGGCCAGGAAGTCATCGTCCAGGTCGAAAAAGAAGAACGTGGCAACAAGGGCGCAGCCCTGACCACCTTCATCAGCCTCGCCGGTCGTTACCTGGTGCTGATGCCGAACAACCCACGTGCCGGCGGTATTTCCCGTCGCATCGAAGGCGAAGAGCGTAACGAACTGCGTGAAGCGCTGAACGGCCTGATCGCACCGGCCGACATGGGCCTGATCGTGCGCACTGCCGGCCTTGGCCGCAGCAGCGAAGAAATGCAGTGGGACCTCGACTACCTGCTGCAACTGTGGACCGCTATCAAAGAAGCGTCCCTGGATCGTTCCGCGCCGTTCCTGATCTACCAGGAAAGCAACGTGATCATCCGCGCCATCCGCGACTACCTGCGCCAGGACATCGGCGAAGTGCTGATCGACAGCGTTGAAGCCCAGGACGAAGCCCTGACCTTCATTCGCCAGGTGATGCCGCAGTACGCCAGCAAGATCAAGCTGTACGAAGACAGCGTGCCACTGTTCAACCGTTTCCAGATCGAAAGCCAGATCGAGACCGCCTTCCAGCGCGTGGTCGAGCTGCCTTCCGGCGGCTCCATCGTGATCGACCCGACCGAAGCCTTGGTGTCCATCGACATCAACTCGGCACGTGCGACCAAAGGCAGCGACATCGAAGAAACCGCCCTGCAGACCAACCTGGAAGCGGCTGAAGAAATCGCCCGCCAGCTGCGCCTGCGTGACATCGGCGGCCTGATCGTGATCGACTTCATCGACATGACCCCTGCCAAGAACCAGCGCGCCGTGGAAGAGAAAGTCCGCGAGTGCCTGGAAGCTGACCGCGCTCGCGTGCAAGTCGGCCGCATCTCGCGCTTCGGCCTGCTGGAAATGTCCCGTCAGCGCCTGCGTCCATCCCTGGGCGAGAGCAGCGGCATCGTCTGCCCGCGTTGCAACGGCACCGGCATCATCCGTGACGTTGAATCGCTGTCCCTAGCGATCCTGCGCCTGATCGAAGAAGAAGCCCTGAAAGACCGTACCGCCGAAGTTCGCGCCCAAGTGCCCATTCCGGTTGCCGCCTTCCTGCTCAATGAAAAACGCAACTCGATCACCAAGATCGAACTGCGCACCCGTGCCCGTATCGTCATCCTGCCGAACGATCACCTCGAAACGCCGCACTTCGAAGTACAGCGCCTGCGTGACGACAGCCCGGAAGCCCATAGCGGGCAGTCCAGCTATGAAATCGCCGCGGCTGCCGCCGAAGTCGAAGAAGTCCAGCCAGCCGCTGCGACCCGCACCCTGGTTCGCCAGGAAGCCGCGGTGAAGACTGCACCGGCCCGTGCCAACGCACCGGTACCGACCGAAGCTGCCGCCCCGGTTGCCGCGCCGGCCGCCCTGCCTGAGCCAAGCCTGTTCAAGGGCCTGGTGAAGTCGCTGGTCAGCCTGTTCGCCACCAAGGAAGAGCCTGCTGCCCCGGTTGTGGTTGAAAAACCTGCCACCGAGCGCCCGGCGCGCAACGAAGAACGTCGCAACGGTCGCCAGCAGAGCCGTAACCGCAACGGCCGCCGTGACGAAGAGCGCAAGCCTCGCGAAGAACGTGCCCCGCGTGAAGAACGCGCACCACGTGAAGAGCGTGCGCCTCGCGAAGCCCGTGAAGACACCCCGACCGTCGCCCGTGAAGAACGTGCACCGCGTGAAGAGCGCGCCCCACGTACCCCACGCGCTCCACGTGAAGACCGCAAGCCACGTGGCGAGCGTGAAGAACGCGTGCGTGAACTGCGCGAGCCTCTGGACGCTGCACCTGCCGTTGCCGCTGCCGCAGCCGTTAGCACCGAAGATCGCCCGGCCCGCCAGCCGCGTGAAGAACGCGCGCCACGCGAAGAGCGCCAACCGCGCCCGCCACGTGAAGAGCGTCAACCACGCGCCGAGCAAGCCGCTGCTGCCACCGAAGAAGAAGTACTGACCGGCGAAGAGCAGTTGCAGGAAGACGGCCAGGACAACGCCGAAGGCGATCGTCCACGCCGCCGCTCCCGCGGCCAGCGTCGTCGCAGCAACCGTCGTGAGCGTCAGCGTGATGCCAACGGCAACGTAATCGAAGGTTCGGAAGAAACCGGCGAGAACGCAGAAGCTGCCAACAACGCGCCAACAGGCGCCGAACTGGCTGCCGGCTTGGCCGTTACCGCTGCCGTTGCCAGTTCGGTCATCAGCGCCCCTGCTGAAGCCCAGGCTCACGAGCAAGCCGAACGTGCTACCGCTGCCGTCGAAGACACTGTTGCCGTAGAAGCGCCAGCCGCCGAAACCCCAGCGGTTGAAGCGCCGGTTGTTGAAGCGCCAGTCGTTGAAGCCACAACCCCTGTCGAAGCCCCAGTGGTTCCGGAAGTGGAAGTTGCCCCGGTTCGCGACGCACAGCCAGAAACTGAAGCGGTTGCCGTTGAACCGGCTCCAGTGGTTGAGCCTCAGCCAGTAGTCGAAGCGGCTGTAGAAGCTCCGGCGGTCGAAGAAGCTGCCCCGGCTGTGCGTGAAGTTCGCGAAGAACAGACCGCCTTCCAGTGGACTGCCGAACCGGCTGCACCGGTTGAAGCGCCAACACCTGCCCCAGTGGTAGAAGAAGCACCGGCACCGGTTGCTGAAGTCGTCGCCGAGCCAGCTCCAGTGGTTGAGCCGACGCCGGTTGTGGAGCCTGCGGCCGTGGTTGAAGTTGAAGCCCCGGTGGTTGCCGAAGTGGCCGCCCCTGTGGTTGAAGCTGCGCCTGCAAGCGCTCTCACCGAAAACGGCCGTGCGCCGAATGACCCACGTGAAGTGCGTCGCCGCCGCAAGGAAGCCGAAGCTGCTGCTGCCGCTGCCCAGGCGGTAGAGCACAAGGCCCACGAAGCAGAGCACGAGCCTAAACCCCTCGTCTGATTCCATAAGCCACTAAAAAGCCCCGCCTGAGTGATCAGGCGGGGCTTTTTTATGACGATCAACTTGAGCCTTGTGGCGCCCCAAATGTGGGAGCGGGCTTGCTAGCGAATACGGAGTGTCAGTCAGTGAATAGGGCGACTGATGTATTGCATTCGCGAGCAAGCCCGCTCCCACATTCAGCCTGCGTTGAAACTTAATAGCCGGGGTGTATCTACATCCCACAAGACTCCAGGATCAAGTACAGGCACCTCCCTCAAGGCGGCATCCGCAAACAACGATCTGGCCCCTCGGTCGCCGACCAAAGCCAGCAAACCTGGGCCAAACGCACGGTCAAACGCCACAGGATGTCCATATTCCCCCGCCTGTACGGGGACGCTGATGGCACCCTCCTCCAGCGCATCAATCACCCGTTCGATACTCGATGACTGAATAAACGGCATATCCCCCAACACCACCAGCCACCCATCCGCTGCACCGCTGGCCTTGACCGCCGCCGCAATGCTGTCGCCCATACCGCTCGAATCCAGCAGTACAACCTGACAGCCATAAGCCTCTGCCAGGCGGATAACCTCCCCGCGCTCCGGCGACGTCACTAGCCAGCGCGTTACAACACGCTCAGGCAAGTTGCGCAACACCTGCTCGATGACCGGCCGGCTAACACCATCCAGCCCCACACACGCGGCGAGCAATTTGTCTTGATCAGCTCCAGCTTCGGCACGAAAACGACTGCCCTGCCCCGCCGCCAGCACAATCGCCGTCACCGTCACTCGGCCACCACTGCCATCGGTTTTTTCTGCATCGGTGCCACCCCGTTTTTGATCGCAACAATTTCCGCCATCAGCGATAGCGCAATTTCCGCCGGCGTATGGCTGCCGATGTGCAGGCCGATCGGCCCGTGCAAGCGCGCAATGGCCTCCGCCGACAGGCCCAGCGCGGCCAGGTTCTCCCGACGCTTCTGGGTATTGACCCGCGAACCCAGGGCGCCGATATAGAACGCCGTGGAGTTCAACGCCGTCAGCAACGCCATGTCATCCAGACGTGGATCGTGGGTCAGGCAAACAATAGCCGTGCGTTCATCGGTATGAATATTCAACACCGCTTCGTCGGGCATGCCCGGCACAAAGCGGCCATGCTGGTCTTCCCAGCCGTAAACGAACTCTTCGCGGGGGTCGCAGATCAGCACTTCGAAATCCAGCAGACGTGCCATTTCCGCTACGTAGCGCGACAGCTGCCCGGCGCCGATCAACAGCAGGCGCCAGCGCGGGCCATAGATGGCGCGCAAGCGTTCGCCGTCGAAGCTCACCACGTCGGTCTTGCTGGCGGCGCTCAAGATCACTTCGCCGGTGGCCAGGTTCAGCTCGCGAGCGACAATCTGGTGATCTTCACAACGCGCCAGCAGCGCTTGGACCCAACCCCACTCCTCCACGCGCTCCTCGGTGAGCCTCAGGGTGCCGCCGCAGGGCAGGCCAAAACGCGCCGCCTCGTCGCGAGTGACGCCGTAGGTCACCAACTGCACGGGCGGGCCGTCAGCAGGCAAGCGGCCGTCTTGCAGGCGCGCGATCAAGTCATCCTCGATGCAACCGCCCGACACCGAGCCAATCACCACACCATCACCGCGCAGGGCCAGCATTGCGCCTGGCGGGCGCGGCGCGCTGCCCCAGGTTTGCACCACGCTGTACAACATCACGCGCTGCCCGGCGCGGCGCCATTGCAGCACGCTGCGCAGGACGTTCAGATCCACACTGTCCATCAGGCCTCCGGTAAGTACTGTCGCGCTCACTGTAAACCAAAAATATCCGTTGCATCCCGCCAGAAATGCAAACGCCCCGAACCAGTCGGGGCGTTTGCGGATAGCGTTGGCGTCAGTTCACGCCAGCAGCCACTTACTTGACGACAGGCGCCGGGCCTTCTGCCACGCCCAGGTCATCGAGCTCGCGGGTTTCGGAAATACCGGTACCTCCAGACGCCAGTTCGCTTTGCAGCTTGTCGGTGTCCAGTTCCTTGACCCACTTGGCCACAACGATGGTGGCAACTGCGTTACCCACCAGGTTGGTCAGGGCACGGGCTTCGGACATGAAGCGGTCGATACCCAGGATCAGCGCCAGGCCGGCAACCGGCAAGTGGCCGACAGCCGACAGGGTGGCGGCCAGTACGATGAAGCCCGAACCGGTCACGCCAGCCGCGCCTTTGGACGACAGCAGCAACACCAGCAGCAGAGTGATCTGGTGGGTGATGTCCATGTGGGTGTCGGTCGCCTGGGCGATGAACACGGCCGCCATGGTCAGGTAGATCGAAGTACCGTCGAGGTTGAAGGAGTAACCGGTTGGAATCACCAGGCCGACCACGGACTTCTTCGCGCCCAGGCGTTCCATCTTGATCAGCATACGCGGCAGTGCGGATTCCGACGACGAGGTGCCCAGTACGATCAGCAGTTCTTCACGGATGTAGCGGATCAGCTTCAACACGCTGAAACCGTGAGCGCGGCAGATAGCGCCCAGCACCAGCACCACGAACAGGATGCAGGTGATGTAGAAGCAGATCATCAACTGGCCCAACTGCACCAGGGAACCGACACCGTAGGCGCCAATGGTGAATGCCATCGCACCCAGGGCACCGATTGGCGCGAGCTTCATGATCATGTTGATGATGTTGAACATCACATGGGCGAAGCGATCGATGAAGTCCAGCACGGGCTTGCCGTAGGCACCCAGGCGATGCAGGGCGAAACCGAAAATCACCGAGAACATCAGCACTTGCAGGATGTCGCCGTTGGCGAAGGCGCCGACGATGGTGTTCGGGATGACGTTGAGGATAAAGCCGACGATGCTCTGGTCTTTACCAGCGGTGACGTAGGCCGCCACTTTGGAAGCATCCAGGGTCGCGACGTCGATGTGCATGCCGGCGCCCGGCTGCACCACGTTGACCACGACCAGGCCAATCAGCAGGGCGATGGTGGAAACAATTTCGAAGTACAGCAGCGCGTAGCCGCCGGTCTTGCCCACCGACTTCATGCTTTGCATGCCGGCGATGCCGCTGACCACGGTACAGAAAATGATCGGGGCGATGACCATTTTGATCAGCTTGATAAAGCCGTCACCCAGTGGCTTGAGGGCCACGCCGGTCTGTGGGTAGAAGTGGCCGAGCAAGATACCGATAACGATTGCAACGATCACCTGGAAATACAGGGATTTGTAGATTGGCTGACGAGTCGTCATTGCAAAGTTCCTCAATCGTCCCGTGTGGCAAATATCCGCCATTGCCCACGGCACTTGAATTGCGAACCCTCCTGCACTGGAGGGATTTGTTGTTTGCGAAGCCTGTAGGAGCAAGCCTGCGCTGTAATCCTTATCGCAAACAGCGTGCCACTTTGCTTAAACGCGCTGAAGGCCTTTAGACATCAGGGCTTGGGGTTCACGGGCGACTCCGGAGAATGCAACAGGGTGGCGGATTTCCGCCCACTCATCCTGTCTCGTCCTACAATTTGGCGGATATCCGCCTTGTCGCCCCGCCGGGTGATGGCTACCATCCGCCCCTCCATGGATGAGGCCCTTGCATGCGTGAACGTACCATCGCCAGCCATTACGCCCGAGCGGCCCTCGGCGGTGCGCGCCGGGCCGGTTTTGACTACTCGGGGGTATTGCAGCAGGTGGGCATCACCCCGGAACTGCTGACCGAACCCCGCGCACGCATCGCTCCAGAGCAATTTACCCGCTTGCTGCAAATGCTCTGGCTGGGGTTGGATGACGAATACCTGGGGTTTGCCGAAGGGCCGAGCAAACGCGGCACTTTCGCCATGATGTGCCACGCGCTGATCCATTGCCGCACGCTGGAGAAGGCGCTGGAGCGCGGCTTATTGTTTTATAGCCTGTTCCCCCAAGGCCCACGCTGGCAACTGACCAAAGAAGGCGACATGGCGCGCCTGAGCCTGGAAGACTCACAGCTATGGGACCCGGACCACTTCCTCAGTGAATGCCTGCTGGTGATCTGGCATCGCCTGGGCAGTTGGTTGATCGGCCAGCGTATCCGGCTGCAGCAGGCCACCTTCAGTTACCCGATGCCGGCCCATGCCGGTGAATACGACCTGCTGTTCCCCTGCCCCCAGGTGTTCGGCGCGCCGACCAGCAGCCTGGTGTTTCCCAGCCGCTACCTGAGCCTGCCGCTGTTGCAGGACGAACGCACCCTCAAGCACTTCTTGCAGCGCTCGCCTGCCGACTTGCTGTCGCGGCCGGATGAAGGCGACAGCCTGAGCAGCCAGTTGCGTCGCTTGCTGAGCCGCGACCGCACGCCCTGGCCAGACCTGGAAGCCGTTGCCCAGCACCTGCACATCAGCCCACAGACCCTGCGTCGCCACCTGCGCGAAGAAGGCACGAGTTTTCAGGCATTGAAGGATGAGCTACGCCGGGATATCGCCATTTACCACCTGGGGCGGGCGGATTTGTCTTTGCAGGAGATCGCCGAGCAGTTGGGGTTTTCCGAACCGTCGGCGTTTCATCGGGCGTTCAAGAAGTGGACGGGGCTGACGCCGGGGGCCTACAGAGCGCAGGAGAGTTAGAGGTGTATTGCCTGCGATGAGGCCAGTGCAGATCACAAGGCAGGAAAGTGAATCCTGAACGCCGCCCCACCCAGCGCTGAATCCCCCAACGTCAACCGCGCGTGATAGCTTTCGATGATGTCCTTGACCACCGCCAGCCCGATCCCCTGCCCCGGGTGCTGGCGATCTAGCCGTTCGCCGCGTTGCAGGATCCGTGCGCGCTGGTCCGGTGGTACGCCGGGGCCGTCGTCTTCGATACACAGCTCAATGCCATCGAGGTTTTCCACCAGGCTGATACGCACTTGCTTGAGGCACAGCCGATAGGCGTTTTCCAGCAGGTTGCCGAGCATTTCGAGCAACGCGCCCTTCTCGATGGGTACCTCGCAGGCCTGCGGCAAATCAAAGGTCACGGTGACCCGCTTGTCGCGATAAACCTTTTCCAATGTATCGCACAGGCTTTGCACCACCGGCTCCAGGCGGACCTGGTGGCGCACCAGGCCACTTTTACGCAGACTGGCACGCTGCAACTGGTAACCGATCTGCTGGCTCATGCGTTCGATCTGCGATTGCAGCACCCACGCCTGACTACGTTCTTCGGGGCGCTGGGCCATGTCTTCGCTCACGCCCTGCAACACCGCCAGTGGCGTTTTCAGGCTGTGAGCCAAGTCATCGAGGGAGTCGCGGTAGCGCGCACGCTGTTCGCGCTCGCTGTGCAGCAAGCGGTTCAGGGAGCCGGTCAGGCGCAGCAGTTCGCGGGGGTGTTCTTCGCTGAGGCTTTCGCGGGTACCGCCTTCGATCTGGTCGAGTTCATGGCTCAGGCGTCGCAGGGCTTGCAGGCCCCAGGTCAGGCCCAGCCACAACAGCGTCAACAACACCAGCAAGGCCGCGCCGAACCCGAGGTAGAGGTTCTCGCGCAGGCCTTCGAGGGTCAGTTGGTATTCGCGTACCGGCTGCAGGGCGACAATGCTGAACGCCGCGCTCTTGCCTCCCAGCAGCCGGACCTCGACGTCATACACGAAGAATTCCTGGCCATTGGCCTCGCGAATGCGCGCAAACTCGTTGCCGCGCCCGTCGTAGCGCGGTTTGTAGTTGATGTTTTCTTCCTGGGTCGCCCGCGAGCGCCATACCAGATGGCCTTCACGGTCGTAGATATAGCCCAACAGCCGACTGTCGGTGAGGTTGAAACGCTCATCGGGCAACTGCGCCGGCATCAGCAGGCGGTTATTGTCGACCCGCGCCGCGGAAATCAGGGTGGTCACATCCGACGCCAGGCGCTGTTCGATGGAATCCTGCAGCGCCAGGCTGAACGCGCCTTGCATGGCCGGCAACAAGCCGAGCATAAACAGCACGGCCAGGGTGGCGGCCGCCAGCATCAGGCGCACACGTAGCGAACGAATCAACGGCAGCGCTCATTGAACAGGTAGCCCAGGCCACGCACGGTATCGATTGGCTTGAACCCGGCCGGGCCTTCCAGCTTGCGGCGCAGGCGGCCGACCAGCACTTCGATCACGTTTGGATCGCGCTCGTCGTCATCCGGGTACAGTTGCTCCATCAAACGGTCTTTGGCGACCACTTGCTGATGATGACGCATCAAGTATTCGAGGATCCGATACTCGTAGGCGGTCAGTGCCAGGGGTTGCTCGTCCAGGGAGGCTTGCTTGCGGTTGAGGTCTAGCAGCAGCGGCCCGGCAACAATAGTCGATTGAGTAAAACCGCTGGAGCGACGCAGCAAGGCGTTCATGCGCGCCTCCAGCTCTTCGAACTGGAACGGCTTGACCACGTAGTCGTCGGCCCCGGCCGCCAAGCCTTCAACCTTGTCCTGCCAGTTGCCGCGAGCGGTGAGGATCAGGATCGGGAAGGTCTTGGTCTGGGTGCGCAACTGGCGAATCAGGTCCAGGCCGCCCATGCCGGGCAGGCCAAGGTCGATGATCGCCAGGTCATGGTTGAATTGGCCGGTCTGGTACAGGGCTTCTTCGGCATTGGCCACGGCTTCGACCACATGCCCGCTGTCGGTCAGGCGGGTAAACAGGTGATGACGCAGCAGCGCCTCATCTTCCACCACCAGCAATTTCATAAGGTTCTCCACTGCAATTCAACTAGCCGACAGGGGGATATCATAGCGGCCCTGCAGCTCTTGGGGGCGCAGTTTTATGCCATTGTAGTGGCCGGTCAGGTGCGCGTAGCCGCTGCGATAGTCGTGTTGCGCAGGGGTAGCGCCCAGGGCCTGGCCCCACGGCGCAGCCTGAGTGCCAGCGTCTTCGAAGCTGACACGATGGATCAGGTTGCTGGATTTCTTGGTTTTCTCGCTGCCAAAGGCCGCAAAGGCGCCATCGGACGCCTGCACGCCGGCAGTGGCGCCAAGCATGGTCAAGGCCAACATCAGCTTTTTGATCGCAGTCATGGTGGTTACCTCATACGCGTTTGGGCTGTGGGGTCCAGACTACGCAGGCGCCCCTGAACTCCCCCTGAACAGGCTCTGAACCGCAGCTGAACCGCACCGGGCTATCCACTGGCCCGCCAACTCGGCAAAATACCGCGCATGACGCCCCTACCCGCTTGCTGCACCCCACTCGATGATCATTGGCCGTTGCCGGTTTCTTTGCCGGGCACGGTGTTTTTGAGCACGCGATTCGACCCGGCTTTATTGAGCCCGGGCGATTTCCAGCGCTGCGATGTGCCACCGCCAGCTAGCATCCAGCGCTCGGTCGCCAAGCGCCAGGCGGAATTTCTCGCCGGCCGCCTGTGCGCGCGCGAAGCGCTGCAACGACTCGATCATCTGCGCTGCGTCCCGGCCATCGGCGAAGACCGCGCCCCGGTCTGGCCAGGGCATATCAGTGGCTCCATCACCCACAGCACCGGGCACGCTGCGGCGATTGTCGGGCACAAGGCGCGATGGCGCGGGCTGGGCATGGACCTGGAGCATCTGCTGTCACTGGAGCGGGCCGAACGCCTGGCCGGGGAAATCCTGACGGCCGATGAATTACAGCGCATGGCCGCCCTGCCCCGGGAGCAACACGCCTTGCTGGTGACGCTGACGTTTTCAGTGAAGGAAAGCCTGTTCAAGGCGCTCTATCCGATCGTGCACAAGCGCTTTTATTTCGAGCATGCCGAGGTGCTGGAGTGGTCAGCGGCTGGGAGGGTGCGGTTGCGGTTGCTGACCGATCTTTCGCAAGAGTGGGGCCATGGCAAAGAGCTGGAAGGGCAGTTTGTGGTGCAAGGGGAGCAGTTGTTGAGCCTGGTGGCTATCAGCGCCTGGTAGACCACCATCGCGGGCACGCCCGGCTCCCACATTGGGAATGCATTCACCTGTGGGAACTGGCTTGCCTGCGATAGCGGTTTCAGGGTTTATTCTGATCCCTGGGCCAGCTCAGGCTGAAACACGCCCCACCCAGGTTGTTGCTCTTGCTGATCAGCGCCCGCCCGCCGTGCCAATAGATAATCCGCCGCACGATCGACAAGCCCAGGCCATGCCCGCCAGAGGCGCGGGTACGGCTGTCATCCAGGCGCAGGAACGGCGTGAAGATCCGCTCCCAGGCGCTTTCCGGCACGCCGGGGCCGTCGTCTTCCACATCGATGCGGCAGCGTACCTGCCCCACCTGATAACTGATCAACACTTGGCCTTTGGCGTGGCGCATGGCATTGCTCACCAGGTTTTGCAGGGCGCGGTGCAGGTAGCGCGGTTCAGCGTCGACCCAGGCGTCATCCCAATGCGCCGATGACAGGCAAATACCCCGGGTGACGGTGACCTGGGGGCGCAATGGCGATAATTCGCCAATCACCTGGTCGAGCAATGCATCAAGGTCCACGCGTTGGAAATTCAGTTCCGGCGCACCCTGTTCCAAGCGGGCATAAGTGAGCATCTCATCCACCAGGCCATCAAGGTCCTGGATATCGCCATCCATACCCTCCAGGTACTTGCGCCGCGCTTCGGGCGTGGCGGCGTCACCGATCATCTCCAGGCCAAAACGCAGGCGCGCGACGGGTGTGCGCAGCTCGTGGGAGACCGCGCGCACCAGTTCGCGCTGAATCGCCAGCAATTGCTGCAAGTGCTCGGCCATACCATTGAAGGCTGCCGCCAGGCGCCCGACCGAGTCTGCACCGCGAGCGGGTACGCGCACTTCCAGGTTGCCCTTGGCGATACGCGTAGCCGCCGCCTCCAGGCCTTTGAGCCGGCGCTCAAGTTGACGCACCAGCAAATAGACGATCAAGCCGATCAAAGTCAGGCCGATCAAGGTGATCAGGATCAGCCATTGCGCCGGGTACGGATTCATCTGGTACAGCGGGCCGATCTCCAGTACCCACGGGGTGCCGACCATGCCGGCAAACACGCGAATCGAATCGCCGCCCTTGCCCAGCGCCATCACCGTATCGCCCTCCGCCACGCGACGACGCTGGTCGTCGTCCATGTCGGCCTGGTCAAGGGCCATCAGGTGCATTTCAAAACCAAAACCCTTGGCGTGTTTGATGTCGGCCAGGCGCTGGGGCTGTTCGGCCACCGGGAAGCGCACCAGTTCGTCGGCCAGCAGGTAAATGGTTGCGCGGGCCAATTGCTCGCTGATCTGCTGCACTTCGCCGGTAAGCACCAATTGCTCTTGCTCGCTGACCAACCGCAGCACCCGCGCCGCATGAGGCCCGGTCTGTTCCACCAGGACCTGGCCGCGTTGCAGGCGGTTGCGCTGGCCAAGGTCCAATTGCGCATCGGTGAACGTGCGCAGTTCCAGCGGAATACCGAGCAAACGCTCCCACACCGCCAAGGCGCGCTGTCGTTCAATGGCGCTCATGGGCTGCAGGTTATCGCCCATCAACGCAAAAGTGCCGTGGGCCAGGCGCTCACGGTACTGGCCGCTGCGCACGTCATTAAGCAGGTGCAGTGCCAGGGCGCCGAGCAACGCCACCAGGATCAGCGCCGCGCACATGCCGCCGTAGATGCGCAGGAAGATCGAGTTCACAGCGGCATATCGGCAGCAGCTTCGGGGACGAACAGGTAGCCTTTGCTGCGAATGGTCTTGATCAGGCGTGGGTGGATCGGATCGTCGCCGATCTTTGGCCGAATGCGCGAGATACGCACATCAATGGAGCGATCCTGGCCGTCATAACCAATACCGCGCAGAGCTATGAAGATTTCTTCGCGGGACAGAATGCGTCCGGCGTTTGCAACCAGCAGCCACAACAGGTCGAATTCAGCGCTGGTCAGTTCGATGCTGCCCTCATGCAACCAGGCTTCGCGCAAGGCATTGTCCACCACCAACGGACCAAACTGGAGGCGGCGCTGGTTTTCCACTGCAACGGGCAACACCGGTTCGCTGCGGCGCAGCAGCGCCTGGATACGTGCCAGCAACAAACGCGGGCGCACGGGTTTGCACACATAATCGTCGGCGCCCATGTCCAAGCCCTGCACCTGGTCCATGTCGTCGGTGCGCGCGGTGAGCATCAGGATCACGCCGTCATAACGCTCGCGCACCTTGCGGCAGATGCTCAGGCCGTCTTCGCCGGGCAGCATCAGGTCGAGGATCACCAGGTCGGGCTGTTCGGCGATGATGCGCGCCGTGGCCTTGGCACCATCGCTTTCCACCGACACACGCAGGCCGTTGCTTTCCAGGTACTCACGGGTCAACTCGGCGAGTCGCTCGTCGTCCTCGACGATCAGTATCTGCCAGGCTTCTTGCTCCATGCATTGTCCTCGTTTTTATAAGAAGTTCTTCTGGCCGACACAATCGAATGTGAAATACGGTCGGTGTGGAGCTGGCTTGCCTGCGATGAGGGTGGGTCAGCGCGCCTGTTGGTGGCCGATACACCGCCATCGCAGGCAAGCCAGCTCCCACCTATTGATCTTCCGCAGGCATAGCCTGTTTGTCATGTTTTGAAGGCATAACAAAGGCCGATTGTAGCCATGCAACGGCCCTTGAACACAAGCCGCGAAATCCATTCGGTCATGGCGATTTTTTGTGGTAGGGTTCGCGCCCTCAAAATTCCCGCCGGCAGTTTCTAGCCGGGAATATTCGGTGACAAACGGTGTAATCCAGTAGTAATGCGGCCTACACGGGTGTTCCATGATTCATACACATTTTACCCACAGCGTTATCCACAGGTAGTGCGTTGCTAAGCCCCCGAAAACGCATTATCTTGTACCTCGGCGCTAAAAAAACCCTACATGTAGGGTTTTCAGCGAAAAGACCAAACACAGATCAGACAAGAAACTCAAGCGCTTTCTTGCTCGTGCTTGGTTGAACCAAAGCATTTTTTGAAAGCCCAAACCGCGCACGCGGATGGCAACCGTTTTCCAGCCCGATTGGCAGAAAACGGTACGGGTGTTGCAGGGCTTGAATGGGGCCACTGTCACCCACCAGGAATACGGCTAAGGGCTCCCCGGCCCCGAACCAAAGACTTCGGCATGGAAGCGGCGCGATGAGCTCCCTTCCTCCTGTCCCGAAGTTGTTATGCCAGGCCCAGGCCTGCTGTAAGTGCTTCAGGACGGAACGGTGGGCACCGTGATGGTGCCCAAATAAATATAGAATGTGGAGACACCCCCTCATGCAAACCGACACAACTCGCGAGAACCCGCAGGGCTCCGTGCCGCAGGCCGCTGATTCGAATCTGGATCTGTCCGCCACTGCACCTGGCCAACTGCGTGTGATCAAGCGTAACGGCACTGTCGTTCCTTATACCGATGACAAAATCACCGTCGCCATCACCAAAGCGTTTCTTGCAGTTGAAGGCGGCACCGCTGCCGCTTCGTCGCGCATCCACGACACCGTTGCCCGTCTGACCGAACAGGTCACCGCGACCTTCAAGCGTCGCATGCCATCGGGCGGCACTATCCACATCGAAGAAATCCAGGACCAGGTCGAACTGGCCCTGATGCGTGCCGGCGAGCAGAAAGTGGCCCGCGACTACGTGATCTACCGTGATTCGCGCGCCAAGGAACGTGCCGTACGTTCCCCGGCCGAAGAAGCCGCCGTACAAGCGCACCCGTCGATCCGCATCACCCTGGCCGACGGCAGCTTCGCACCGCTGGACCTGGGCCGCCTGAACACCATCATCACCGAGGCCTGCGAAGGCCTGGAAGAAGTCGACGGTGACCTGATCCAGCGCGAAACCCTGAAGAACCTGTACGACGGCGTCGCCCTGACCGACGTCAACACCGCCCTGGTGATGACCGCCCGTACCCTGGTCGAGCGTGAGCCGAACTACTCGTTCGTGACCGCGCGCCTGTTGATGGACACCCTGCGTGCCGAAGGCCTGGGCTTCCTGAAAGTCGCCGACAGCGCCACTCACCACGAGATGGCCGACCTGTACGCCAAGGCCCTGCCGGCCTATATCGCCAAAGGTATCGAATTCGAATTGCTGAACCCGATCCTGGCCACCTTCGACCTGGAAAAACTCGGCAAGGCAATCAACCACGAGCGCGATCAGCAGTTCACCTACCTGGGCCTGCAAACCCTGTACGACCGTTACTTCATCCACAAGGACGGCATCCGCTTCGAACTGCCGCAAGTGTTCTTCATGCGCGTGGCCATGGGCCTGGCGATCGAAGAGAAGAACAAGGAAGACCGCGCGATCGAGTTCTACAACCTGCTGTCGTCCTTCGACTACATGTCGTCGACTCCGACCCTGTTCAACGCCGGTACCCTGCGTCCTCAGCTGTCGAGCTGCTACCTGACCACCGTGCCGGATGACCTGTCGGGCATCTACCACGCGATCCACGACAACGCCATGTTGTCCAAATTCGCCGGCGGCCTGGGCAACGACTGGACACCGGTGCGCGCACTGGGTTCGTACATCAAGGGCACCAACGGCAAGTCCCAGGGCGTCGTACCGTTCCTGAAAGTGGTGAACGACACCGCCGTCGCCGTGAACCAGGGTGGCAAGCGCAAAGGCGCTGTATGTGCCTACCTGGAAACCTGGCACATGGACATTGAAGAGTTCATCGAGCTGCGCAAGAACACCGGTGATGACCGTCGTCGTACCCACGACATGAACACCGCCAACTGGATCCCTGACCTGTTCATGAAGCGCGTCTTCGATGACGGCAAGTGGACACTGTTCTCGCCATCCGAAGTGCCGGACCTGCACGACCTGACCGGCAAAGCCTTCGAAGAGCGCTACGAGTACTACGAAGCCCTCACCGAGTACCCAGGCAAGGTCAAGCTGTTCAAGACCATCCAGGCCAAAGACCTGTGGCGCAAAATGCTGTCCATGCTGTTCGAAACCGGCCACCCATGGTTGACCTTCAAGGACCCATGCAACCTGCGCAGCCCGCAGCAGCACGTGGGCGTGGTCCACAGCTCGAACCTGTGCACCGAGATCACCTTGAACACCAACAAGGACGAGATCGCCGTTTGCAACCTGGGCTCGATCAACCTGCCGAACCACATCGTCAACGGCAAGCTGGACACCGTAAAGCTTGCACGCACCGTCAACACCGCCGTACGCATGCTCGATAACGTGATCGACATCAACTACTACTCGGTGCCACAGGCGCAGAACTCCAACTTCAAGCACCGTCCGGTTGGCCTGGGGATCATGGGCTTCCAGGACGCGCTGTACCTGCAGCACATCCCTTACGGTTCCGATGCAGCAGTCGAGTTCGCCGACAAGTCCATGGAAGCGGTCAGCTACTACGCGATCCAGGCTTCCTGCGACCTGGCCGACGAGCGCGGCGCCTACGAGACGTTCCAGGGTTCGCTGTGGTCCAAGGGCATCCTGCCGCTGGATTCGCAACAGATCCTGATCGAAGCCCGTGGCCAGAAGTACATCGACGTCGACCTGAACGAAACCCTGGACTGGGCGCCGGTACGTGCCCGTGTGCAGAAAGGTATTCGTAACTCCAACATCATGGCCATCGCACCGACCGCCACCATCGCCAACATCACTGGCGTGTCGCAGTCGATCGAACCGACCTACCAGAACCTGTATGTGAAATCGAACCTGTCGGGCGAATTCACCGTGATCAACCCGTACCTGGTTCGCGACCTGAAGGCCCGTGGCCTGTGGGACTCGGTCATGATCAACGACCTGAAGTACTACGACGGTTCCGTGCAGCAGATCGAACGCATCCCGCAAGAACTCAAAGAGCTCTACGCGACCGCTTTCGAAGTGGACACCAAGTGGATCGTTGACGCCGCCAGCCGTCGTCAGAAGTGGATCGACCAGGCCCAGTCCCTGAACCTGTACATCGCCGGCGCCTCGGGTAAGAAGCTGGACGTGACCTACCGCATGGCGTGGTACCGTGGCCTGAAAACCACTTACTATCTCCGTGCCCTGGCTGCGACCAGCACCGAGAAGTCGACCATCAATACCGGCAAGCTGAACGCAGTGTCCAGCGGCAACCACGGTGATGACTCGGTACTCGCAGCACCCGCCGGCCCAGCACCGGTGCCAAAAGCCTGCGCGATTGACGAGCCGGATTGCGAAGCTTGCCAATAAGCTGAGCCAGTCCGGGGATATTGTCCCCCTGGATTGAAAAAGCCCGATAGACCCCGACTGCATA
Organism: Pseudomonas sp. BTN1; assembly: GCF_001907715.1. NCBI lineage: Bacteria > Pseudomonadati > Pseudomonadota > Gammaproteobacteria > Pseudomonadales > Pseudomonadaceae > Pseudomonas > Pseudomonas sp. BTN1. The sequence goes on from NZ_MPBM01000057.1 coordinate 44,297, forward strand.
GGGTTTATCGGGCTTTTTGCTGACTGCCTTAGAGAAACGCGTACGCAATACCCTGCTTTGGCGCGCCACCTCGGCGCCCCCACAACTCCACGCGCCCGTCGATGACCGCCATCGAATGGCGATCGTAGGCCACGACGCCGAGCTTGCCGCTCGCCAGCTCACTGCTTGAGGACTGCCTGTAAAGCCCTTTCAAACCCAGGCGATCCAATGCTTCGCGGGGCATTTCGCCGTTGTTCAAACTTTGCATCGCATGGGCGAAGCTTCTTTTTGATTGGCTAGGGTTGTCGTCCAGGCCATTCCCTTCCATCTGTGCCCGCTTGGCGCTCGCTGCAAACATGAAGTTGGCATCGGTCAGCATGCCCGGATTGTCACCCTTGAACTGCGCATACCTGGCCGCCTGCTTTAATTCATCCTTGGATAGATTAAGTTCGAAGCCGTCGCGCATCTTCACGTGATAACCGTCTGCCGTCTCTTTTACCTCCTTGAACACATCAGTGGGTTTCTGACCAAACTTCATCATTGCGCCCTTTATCGCTGAAACCGTGACGCAATTGCCATCGGGGCCCTGGCTGAATCCACTCCAGATGTTGTCCGGCTTTTTCCCTGGGTTACTTTGATCAGGCTTGTAGTTGAAGTGCTTGGAGCCTTCCGTAATCGGCAGATTACTCATGGGCTCGCTGGGCCCAAAATTACCGGGGCTTGGCCTGCCACCACCGCCCCCACCGCCCCCACCTGGCGACGGGCCAGGAGAAGGCGGCGAAGGTGTGGGTGATGTATCGTCCGTTTCCGGAAACCATTCTTTCATCAGGCGCCGCAGCATCTCCAGCCAGGAGACGTCTGCCTTCTCCATCAACTCCTGCATGATCTCCTTGAACTTTTCATCACCCAGTTCTTCGCGCTTCTCGTTCAACTTGTCACGAAGGTCCTGGACGGTTTGGCTCTTGGATGTTTTCTCGGCATCTCTCAACTCATTGAGCAGTTGCCTCACTGATTCTGCATCAGAGGACTTGCCTCCCCCGGGTTCATCCGACTGACTTTTGCGTCTGTATAGACCGGCGCTGTAGTTATTCAGAACAAACCAATGGCTGCCTGCTGGCATCCCTTCCCACTGCTTGTAGATCGCCATGCCACTCTCCCGATGGTCCATGGGCGACATGCGCCCGTGTCCCGTGCGTGGCGCAAGGGGCGTTGGGCGTTCCAGCAGCAAGGCGAGATGAAACAGGCAGTAAACTAGCAACGCGCGCGCACAAAAAAGCCCCTCGATTGAGGGGCCTTTTTGTGTGCAGGTATTTTTTGAGCAGGGGTATCAGGTCATCTGAATGATGGTCTGCATGATGGTGCTTTGGGTGGAGATGGTCTTGGCGTTCGCCTGGTAGTTGCTCTGGGCCTTGATCAGGTCCACCAGTTCGTTGGTCAGGTTAACGTTGGAGTTCTCCAGGGAGTTGGCCACGATCGAACCCAGGGTGCCGGCTTGCGGGTTGTCATAACCCGGCTGGCCCGAGGCGAAGGTCTCTTTCCAGGTGGTCGCACCGGCTGGCTGCAGGCCCTGCTCGTTGTTGAAGCTGGCCAGGGAGATCTGGCCGATGGCCTTGCTCTGCTGGTTGCTGAAGGTGGCGAACAGGACGCCGCTGCCGTCGATTTTCAGGCCGGTGATCTGGCCGGTGGCATAGCCGTCGGTGACCGGAGGGTTACGGTAGGTAGCCGAGTTGTACTGGGTAATGTTGGCCATGTTGATGGCGATGCCGCCCGGGTTGGCATCCGCACCGTTAGCCTTCCACACGCCGTCAGTCACCTTGCCTGGAACCCACCCGGCAACGGTCAGGGTCTTGTCGGACACACCATTGGTGACGACAGTAGTCAGATTGCCAGCGCCATCGAAGGTCAATGTCGACGGCACGGGTGGCGTCGAAGGGGTGCCAGTCGGGGCCGAACCATCAGGGTTGCGACCGTCAATCAGGGTATAGGCATTCCACTTGTTGCCGTCGGTTTTCACCAGGTACTGCACCATCGGGTGCGCGTTCCCCTGAGAGTCGTACAAGGTGGTGCTGTATTGGGTGGTGAAGGTCTCGGTCTTGGTCGGGTCAAACGGCTTGGCCGCCTGGTCAATCACCGGCTCCGAGGAATTCAGGTTACTGGTGGAGTCGACCTTGGTGGATGCCTTGGGCGGCAGATTCGCCAGGTTCAGTTGCAGATCGACCAAGCCGCCCTTGGTGATCTTGCCATTATCGTCCGCGGCATATCCTTGCAGGCGCGAAGTGCCGGTGTTGTTGGTGATGTAGCCGTCCTTGTCCGCACGGAACGCACCACTACGGGTGTACTCCAGCGAACCGTCGCTGCCCTTCTGCACGAAGAAGCCACCGCCCTGAATCGCCATGTCGAGGATGCCGCCGCTACCGTTGACGTCGCCCTGGGTGAACTGCTGGGACACCGCCGCCAGGTTCACACCGTTGCCGATGCTGTTCTGGCCGGTGCCCAGCTTGGAAGCCGCGTAGATATCGGCGAATTCCGCACGGGATGACTTGAAGCCAGTGGTCGCGACGTTGGCGATATTGTTGCCGGTCACGTCCAGTTGTTTGTTGGCCGCATAGAGGCCGCTAAGGCCGATATTAAAAGACATGTTTCTCTCCTTCTGCCGTATTTAGCCGGCTCTATGTACCGATAGTCTGAATTTGCGACAGCTTGACGCTGCCCATGCCGCCTGCAAGGTTGAGCAGCATTTCGCCGCCAGTCTTGCTCAGGGTCACACTGGTGACCGTGGCGGGCAGCGAAGTGGCCAAGGCCACTGCGTCGCCTTTGTCGTTCTTGGTGGTGGCGTTGAAGGTGTAGGTGCCAGCTGGGGCGACCTCGCCCTTGTCGTTCTTGCCGTCCCAGATAAAGCTTTGGGTGCCGGCACTCTGGGCGCCCATGTCAACGGTGCGCACCACATTGCCGTCTTTGTCGGTGATCTTGACGGAGACATTGCCCACCGCCGAGGTCACTGCCACCGAACCGGTCATGCTCTTGCTGGTATCCACCATGGCCTTGTCGGTCTGGATGATGATCGAACGCCCCACCAGCGACGAAGCCTGCAGCGCCTGCGAGGAGCTGAAGTTGCTGGAGATGTTGTTCACCGAGTCATTCAGGGTGTTGATGCCTTCCAGGCTGCTGAACTGGGCAAGCTGCGCGACGAACGCGCCGTTGTCCTGAGGCGACAGCGGGTTCTGGTTTTTCAGTTGAGTGACGAGCAGTTGCAGGAACGCATCCTTGCCCAGCGACTGGTTGCCCGTCGCCGTCTTGGAAGCGTCACTGACGCTGCTGTTATTCGTCGCGGTCTTGACCTTGGAATTGAAAAGGTCCTGAACCGCCGTGTTGTTAGACGTATCAACGATGGCCATTATTTGGCGCCTCTTATCACTGACCCAGGGTCAGAACCTTCTGCATCATGGTTTTGGCGGTGTTCATCATTTCCGCGTTGGTCTGGAACGAGCGACTGGCGGAGATCATGTCAGCCATTTCCTCGACCACGTTGACGTTGGGGTAGTAGACGTAACCCTTTTCGTTCGCGGCCGGATGGTTGGGCTCGTAACGGGCCTCCAGGTTGCTCTGGTCTTCGACCACGCCCAACACCTGCACGCCTGAGCCGGCGGCGTCCTGGTTCTGGAACAACGAATCGCTGCCGTTTGCCTGACCACCCTGGAACATGGTGGCAAACACCGGATGGCGGGCGCGATACGTCTGGTCAATGCTCGACGAGACAGTCTCGGCGTTGGCGATGTTACTGGCGACGGTGTTCAAACGCGTGGTCTGCGCGCTCATGCCACTGCCGGCAATATTGAAAACACTGGACAGAGACATGGCTTACTCTCCACGCAGGGCTGACATCAGCCCTTTGAATTTGCTGTTGAGCAGGGTGAAGCTGGCCTGGAAGTTCACCGAGTTTTCGGCGTAGTTCGATTGCTCCAGCTGGGCGTCGACGGTGTTCTGGTCGATCGACGGCTGCATCGGCGTGCGATACAGCAGCGACTCGTCACCCTTGCTCAGGCCTTGCGCTTCGATATGACGGCTGTTGGTCATGTTCAAGGCGAAGGTGCCGTTCTTGGTCTTGTCCTGCTGTGCGGCGAGCACGGCGGAGAAGTCCAGGTCCCGAGCCTTGTAGTTCGGGGTGTCGGCGTTGGCAATATTGTTGGCCAGGACTTCGGCACGCTGGGCGCGGAAGCCCAGGGCTTGTTCGTGGATACCGAGCGCTTTATCGAAGCTGATGCTCATGGCGGAAACCTTTAGGCTGACCTGCTGTTCGTTAGCAGGGTTATAGCAAGGTGCATGCCAATCTTGCGGGAGCCCCTATATCAAGGGTTTGGAGGGGAGTTGCCGGCGGCTATGCCAGAAAAGCGGCAAGCGATTTCCGCGTAGCGCCATTAAAGCGGCAATGGGCAGTTGCCGCTTTACGCCAGCTTGCCGAGAAAAAAATGTGGGAGCTGGCTTGCCTGCGATGGCGGAGTACCTGCCGACCAATTCATCGACTGACACAACGCCATCGCGGGCAAGCCCGGCTCCCACAGTTTTATTGCATACCCCAGGCTACTTGGCCTGGTAGATGATCCCCGGGCTGCATTGCACCATCTGGAAGTGATCCGGCAGCCCATTGAGCGCCTCGGAAGCACCGAGGAACAGATAACCTCCGCGCTTGAGCGTGCCGTGGATGCGCAACAGGATGTCCTTCTTCACTTCAGCCGAGAAATAGATCAGCACGTTGCGGCAGAACACCATGTCGAACTTGCCCAGGCTGGCGTAGCTGTCGAGCAGGTTGAAAGAGCGAAATTCGACGCGGTTCTTGATCGGCGCCTTGATCGCCCAACGCCCTGCCCCTTTGGGGTCGAAGTAGCGTTGCAGGCGTTCCTGGGACAAACCTCGGCCCAGGGCCAGGCTGTCGTACTCACCGGTCTTGCAGTTGGTGAGCATGGTGCCGGACAGGTCCGTGGCCACAATTTGCGCACCGGCTTTCAACTGGCCCATGTTGGTCCGCTCGAACTCATCGATGGACATCGAGATCGAGTACGGCTCCTGCCCCGAAGAACAGGCCGCCGACCAGATACGCAGGCGCTGGCCCGGGCTGGCCTTGATGGCTTCGGGCAACACTTTGTTCTTGAGCACTTCAAAGGGATAGGTATCGCGAAACCATAAGGTTTCGTTGGTGGTCATGGCATCGACCACCATTTCCTTGAGCCCACTGCGCGGCTGCCCCTGGATCCGCTGGACCAACTCACCCAGGGACTTGATGCCCTGCTGTTCCATCAGCTTGTTGAGACGGCTGGATACCAGGTACTGCTTGTTTTCACCGAGCAATATGCCACAGGCTTTTTCCAGGAAGACCCGGAACTGTTCGAAATCCAAATTACCCGTAGACAATGATGCCGCCTCTTAAATCGTGTGACCGCCGGGGGACATCCCCTAGCCGTGATCTGCTGCCTTGATCCGGTCGACTACCCGGGATGCGAGGTCATCAGGACGGAATTTGGCCAGAAAGTCATCCGCACCAACCTTCTTGACCATTGCCTGATTGAATACCCCCGACAACGAAGTATGCAGGATGATATGCAATTTTTGCATGCGTGGATCGTTACGTATCTCGGCCGTGAGCGTATAGCCATCCATTTCCGGCATCTCGATGTCAGAGATCATCATCAAGAATTCTTCTTCGGGCTTCTTGCCTTCGTCCGCCAGCTTGCGCAGGTAATCCAAGGCTTGGCGTCCGTCATTGAGGGCCACCACCTCCACCCCGACGGTTTGCAGGCAACGCGTGACCTGCTTGCGCGCCACCGAAGAGTCGTCCACGGTCAACACGCGCAGCGAAACCGCCTTGTGTGCCGTTTCGGCATCCACCACTCCGACGGAGATGGTTTCCGAGGTGGGGGCCACTTCGGCGAGGATCTTCTCCACGTCGATGATTTCCACCAACTGGTTATCGACCCGCGTCACCGCCGTCAGGTAGTGATCGCGCCCCGTGCCCTTGGGCGGCGGATGGATCTCTTCCCAGTTCATATTGACGATGCGCTCCACCGAGCGCACGAGGAAACCCTGGGTCTTGGTGTTGTACTCGGTGATGATCACGAAAGGGTTCTGGCGGTCTTGCAAACCCGCGGCCCCCGTGGCCATGGCCAGGTCAAGAATCGGAATGGTCGCGCCCCGGATGTTGGCCACGCCACACACCACCGGACTGGACTTGGGCATGATCGTCAACTTGGGACATTGCAGCACTTCACGCACTTTAAACACGTTGATGCCATACAACTGATTGCCATCCAGGCGGAAAAGCAACAACTCCAGGCGATTCTGCCCTACCAGCTGTGTGCGCTGGTTTACTGAATCCATTACACCTGCCATGCCCAGACTCCTAAATCCTAGGGGTACGACGCGTACCCAACACTAAACGGCACGAGCTTTGCTATTTACTGAGTATGGATATTAAAACGACAGTTTCCCGACACCCTGGCCGCTCACGCTACCGCAGACTGCTCTGCGCCGCGATGGCGCTGCTTGTCTCGGGCCTGGGCGTCACGGCCCGCGCCGACAACGTTACCCTGCCTGATCTACTTATCGGCGTCACCCAAGGCTTTCTTGAGTTCACTGTAGAAGATTATCTGGCGACCACCCAGACGCCGGGGCGTTATGAAATTCAGGTCAACCAGTTGGACCCACGTTTGCGCATGCCAATGTGCGACAAGGAATTGACAGCCACCCTGGAAAGCCCCGCCCAGCCTATCGGCCGTGTGACCGTGAAGGTGCGCTGTGAGGGCGCCTCGCCCTGGACGGTATTTGTGCCGGCGCAGGTCAAGCTGTTTCGCGACGTAGTGGTAGTGGCGCGGCCATTGAAGCGCACCGGCATCATCGGCTACGACGATGTGGCGCTGCGCGAGAGGGACATCAGCTTGATCAACCAGGGCTACCTGACGTCGCTGGACCAGGCCATCGGGCAGAAACTCACCCGGCCAGTGGTCACCGACCAAGTCCTCACGCTGGTTCATCTGGAACAGGCCGAGGTGATTCGCAAGGGTGACCAGGTGGTAATTTCCGCCAGCAGCGGCGGCCTGAACGTCAGGATGCCGGGCGAGGCGTTGTCCAACGGCGGCATGAGCGAACAGATCCGTGTCAAGAACCTCAACTCCAATCGCGTGATCAAGGCGCGGGTCACGGCGCCAGGCCAAGTCGAGGTGGCGCTATAGATGACTGGAATCAAATGCCAGCTTTTCCTACACTGTGTGCTGGATATTGAGCCGAACAGGTTTATTGTCAATCGAGCCTAAAGTTTGCCCGGGTATGGCCGAAAACATGGCAAGCGTCCAAATACCCAGAGGTTTTTCAACATGGTCATTGATTTCAGTCGTTTGAATAACACCCCGGCCTTGCCCGGCAATACGCGCACCGGCGGTGCCAAGGACAGCGTAGAAGCCAAGCCGCAGCCCTTGCCTGCCAAAGCAGAGCAGGCCGCCGCCAGCCAGAGTGGGGAATCGGTACACCTGAGCAATGAGGCTCAACAGTTGCAGAAGGTCACTGACTCGCTGCGCGATCAACCCGTCGTCAATAAAGCCCGCGTGGCCGAGTTGAAACAGGCTATCGCCGATGGCAGCTATAAAGTCGACAGCAACCGTGTAGCCAGCAAGCTGCTCAACTTCGAAGCCGAGCGCTAGGCAAAGGCCTGCGCAGGGCTTTTGGACGCTTAAAACCCAAGGCCAGCCATGCACCACGACGAACATTTGCTCCAACTGATCATTGATGATCTGGCGCCGACGCAACAATTGCTCGAGCTGCTCAAGGAAGAATCCCTGGCCTTGTACGGCCGGGATATGCCCTTGCTGGAAGAAATCCTGGCGCGCAAACAGTCCCTGATTGTCTTGCTCGAACAGCACGGCAAGAAACGCAGCGAGATTCTGATCAGCCTGGGCCTGCCTGCCGACCACGATGGCCTGGCACAACTGGCCAGCCACTCCTCAGTCGGCGATCAACTGCTGGCACAAAGCAAAGAACTCAATCATTTGCTCGCCCAGTGCCAGGAAGCCAACCTGCTCAACGGTCAGTCGATCCAGCTTCAGCAAGCCACCACCGCCAATCAGTTGCGCATATTGCACGGCGGAGAACCTCCGGCTCTGTATAACGCCCAAGGCTCCACCTCACGCCTGATCAAACCAAGCACCCGCAGCCAAGCCTGACGCCGGTTTACAGCGCGACCTATCCAAGGCGCGCTACATACTGGCAAAATGCCGGTTCTTGCGTGTAGTCGTATTTTGCCTGGAGATGGAAGACCGTGTTCAACGCCCTTAATGCGGAAGATGCACCGCAGCCACCCAAGGTGCTCACCACGCCTCTGGAAATCGCCAGCACGTTGCGGATGCTGCAAGAAAGCCATGACCCGCTGATCATCACTTTCCACGAACGCAGCCAGCGGTTCCAGAGCTACCTGGTGGACATTGACCGCGACAGCAAGACGCTGGTACTGGACGAAATGATTCCCCGTGACGGTGAACGCTATCTTGAGAATGGCGAAGCCTTCCGTATCGAAGGTTTCCATGAGGGCGTGCGGGTTGCCTGGGAAAGCAACGGCACCTTGACCATCAGCGAAAAAGGCGGCCACCGCATCTATAGCGGCAGCCTGCCCGGCGAAGTGGTTTACCATCAACGACGCAATGCCTTCCGCGCCGCACTCAAGCTTGCGCAGCTGGTGGACATTCAGTTGGGTGGCGAGAAGCTCAAGGCACCTATCAGCGGTAAGCTGCTGGATATCTCGGCAACCGGCTGCAAATTGCGCTTTGAAGGCGATATCTCCGAACGTCTGCAGTTGGGCCAGGTCTATGATCGCTTTATTGCTGCCCTGCCCTTCGGCAGCATGACCACTTCCGTGGAACTGCGCTACCTGCACTTCGAAGACAAGATCAACACCACCTTTGCCGGCGTGCGCTTTCACAACATGAGTGGTTTGGTGCAGCGACAAGTGGAACGCTTTGTCTACCAATTGCAGCGAGAAGCTCGGCGCTTCGATAAAGACGACGATCTTTAAGCGTTAGACGCTGAGATAAAGAAACGGGCAGATCCTGATGGGATCTGCCCGTTTTTTCGTTCAGGGGCGCGCCCTGCTTAAGTCATGGGGATGTTCGTCCGGGTCTGGTGGCTCGTGCGGTTCTTCGCTCGTTGGCTCCTCGGTATCAGGGACGGGCTCTGGGTCAGGAACAGTGACTTGCATCTGCTCCTGCACCACCTGCTCATCCACCCGCGGGTCAAGGGCAGCCACCAAAGGCGAACTGGACATGCTGTCGGGCATCGCCACGTGATGCAGTGGTGCGTCGTCGACCTGATGCAGGTTGGTTACCGCCTTGGGTCGAATGCGCCACACCAGGATCAGCGCACACAGGCTGAAAAACGCGTAGAGCATCTGGCTGCCGAATAGCTTCATCACCACACCGGCCAACAGCGGCCCCACGCTGGCGCCGATCCCGTAAGTAACGAGCAACATGGCCGTCAGTGACACCCGGCGATCGCCTTCCACATGGTCGTTGGAAAAGGCCACCGCCAAGGGGTAAAGGCAGAACTGCACCAGCGAACAGAAGAAGCCCGCCACGAACAACACCTCCAACGGTACCTGCGTCATGATGGCCAACGGTAAGGCCGTTATCGCCAGGCACAAGGCAAAGCAGCGAATCAGCAGCGCGCGGTCATAGCGGTCCGACAACCAGCCCAGTGGCCACTGCACGACCAATCCAGCAAAAATGCAGCTACCCATGAACAAGCCGACTTGCTCAGTCGTCAGGCCCTGCTGAGAGGCGTAGAGCGGCGCCAAGCCGTAGAACGAACCGACGATCAACCCAGCGCCCAACACGGTGCTGAGCGATTGCGGCACGCGCTTGATAAAGAAGCGCGGCTCCATCGGAGCCGGGTGCAGTGGGGCCGGGTGAATGCGTCGGGTCATCGCCACAGGGACCAGGCACAGCGCAAAGCACAGCGCCACGAGCATCAACAGTTCAAGCCCGAGATGGGGGTGCATGACCAGGATCAATTGGCCCAGCACCAACCCAAGGTAGGACGCAATCATGTAACCGCTGAACACTACGCCGCGCTGCTTGGCGTCTGCCTGCTCATTGAGCCAACTCTCGATGACCATGTACTGGCACATCATCCCCAGGCCCACGATCATCCGCAGCACAATCCAGGCTGGCAGCCAATCAATCAAACCGTGACCCAGCACTGCTGCGCCGACGATCCCGGCGCAGGTAGCGTAGGCACGAATATGCCCGACCCGGGCAATCAAGCGGTGCCCGAGCTTGCCGCCCAGCACCAAGCCAAAATAGTTGGCAGCCATCAGCGCACCCACCCACAGGCTGTCGACGTTGTCTGCTGCCAGACGCAAAGCCAGATAAGTACTAAGCAGGCCGGAGCCGATCAGCATCATCAAAGAGGCGAAATAAAGGGCTCGAAAAGATTTCCAGATCTGGCGCATCGGCGTTCCGAGCGGCTCCTTGCGGTGAGGGGTAGGGCTATCAGCATGATAGTCCGGGGCGGTTGAGTCCGGACAGACGGTAGGGTCTGTTTCCGGGGATTATTTTGTTTCACAGCTCAGACGATACGTGGGTGTCTGTGAGGTACATAACCGTGGAGATAAATACACGGCGCACCACCTGTGAACCTTGATAACACGCAAGGTTCGACTGGTATTGGGGTATCTGTACAAAAGGCGTCAATGGAACGCTGTGCAGGCTTTGGAAGTTGGCGTTCTTTTCGAGCGCTCAAAACAAAACCCCAACTGCTTTCGCAATTGGGGTTTCGGAATTTAATCTTGACGATGACCTACTCTCACATGGGGAAACCCCACACTACCATCGGCGATGCATCGTTTCACTGCTGAGTTCGGGATGGGATCAGGTGGTTCCAATGCTCTATGGTCGTCAAGAAATTCGGGTACTGAGTCGTGGCCAGTTGGCCTCGCTTCAGCAAATTGGGTATGGGATAGTTTTCGGTGTTTTGTGAGCGTCGAACTTTCGGTTCATTGCGTCTTCACACACCGCAATCTGGTCTCTCTCGAGTTCGCAAATTGCTTGGGTGTTATATGGTCAAGCCTCACGGGCAATTAGTATTGGTTAGCTCAACGCCTCACAGCGCTTACACACCCAACCTATCAACGTCGTAGTCTTCGACGGCCCTTCAGGGAACTCAACCCACCACACA
>NZ_MPBM01000058.1:0-33641 GCF_001907715.1 Pseudomonas sp. BTN1
GCTGGGGTGGTTTAACGGGGCGCCTAAGATCAAAAGCAGATCAAGATCAAGATCAAGAGCGGCTCGCTTCGCATCGTGGTTAGCGTTGGCTGCTACAGCCTGTAAAGTTGTGTTGATGCCTAAGGCAATCGCAGGCAAGCCAGCTCCCACATTTGGAGCCGGGGGTGTCTGGGAGATAGGCATCGGCTGGCAGGCTGCCACGTCGTACCGGGTCGTGTAGATGTCTATGGCTATCGCACGCCAGCCAGCCCCTACGTTGAAGCCTCTGCAAATCCAAACGAACGTCCGCAACCGGACACAGTCTGATATAAGACTCGAGCACGGGTAGCCGCACATACATGCCAAGTCAATGAATTCTTGGGTTTTTTTTATGTGCGCAAAAAACGCCCGATCTGACTGTAGGCCTTGTAGTCCGTGGCTTTCAGCCGATAAAACAGGCTCTGTTCACAAGGTTATCCACAATTTGTGTGGATAACCTTTTATGTCGCCTGGAACTGGAGTGCCCTATGAAACCACCGTTCAATTTCACCCGTTTCCTGCCTATGGCCGCACGCTTGCTCGGTCGGGGGCGTTTGCCAACCTTGCTGTTTGCCGTCGCTGCCAAAGGTTCAAGCCAAGGCAATCGGCTCGGCCAGCTCAAGGATGATCTCAAGTTACTGCAGGCCCTGTGCCTGGCTTACTGGCGCGGCGAATACCGTGCGATCAGCCCTAAGGCGCTGATCTCGGTGGTGGCGGGGCTGATGTATTTTCTCAGCCCGATTGATGCGATTCCGGATTTCCTCCCGATGTTCGGCATGCTCGATGACATCGCTGTGCTGGCATGGGTCATGAAGACCCTGAGCGGCGAACTGAGCGCCTTTCGTGCGTGGCGCGATACGCAACGCCCGGAAAAACTCGCGGTGGTTGAGCGCCTGCCAGCGACGCCTGAGCTGCTGGCCCGGGAAAACCCGCAAAAAAACTAATGTTGCCCGGTATCCCCTGCGACCTTTGTGGCTGTTAGGATTACACTCCTAAGGAAATAACTTACTTAGTAAGTGTTTTTATCCTACGGGGCAGTCATGGATATCCAGATCATTTCACGCGATGGCGCACCCGAATACGCGGTGTTGCCATGGGACCAGTACCAGGCGCTGCTAAAAGCTGCCGGTCAATTGCAACCAACACGCGCTTCTCCTTCTGTTGCACCCACCGCTATCGAGCAGGACCTGCGTCCGCTTGCAGCCCTGCGCGGCCTGCGTGAGGCCAAGGGCCTGGCAATCGAGGCCCTGGCGCGTACCGTGGGCATCAGCCCTTCGTATCTTGGATTGATAGAAAGTGGTGAACGCCAGCCGGATGCCGCTATTCGCCGCAGCCTGGCCTGGGAATTGGGCGTTGCAGGTTGGAGGGATGAGTCTTGAGCTTACGTATTAGTCGTCAACACTGGGATGGGTTGCTCAACGAACTGGATCAGGCGCGGCGCCAGCGCCATTTGCTCACCTACCGTGCGCTGCTTGAGCGCCTGCAATTCCCGACGCCGGCCATGCAGACCCTGGCTGCGGCCCTGGAGCACCTGGCGGCACTGGATGCCAAGGCGGAGCAACCGCTGCGCAGTTCCCTGGTGATCAGCCAGGGTGCCAGCCGCCTGCCGCGCACCGGTTTTTTTGAGTGTGTTGAGCGCCTGGGGCGGTTCAGCGGGCCTTCCGATGGTGTGGCCGCCGCGTCCTGGCATGCATCCGAAGTGGTGCGGGTGTTCGAGTACGAGTACCCGGAATCCGCCGAGGCCTAAAGCGCCTGGGCGCAGGTGTCCATGCTGTCGATCACGTGGATGCTATAGCCCGCCACATCCTTGGCATGGTGCTTGGCTTGTGAAGCCAGCTCTGCCAACTGGCTGGCATCGAGTTGTGCGCAGGCCTGAGGATACAAATGCACTACACCGATGGACAGCGACAGCAATGCAAACTCCTGGCGCGCGCCCTGGCGATTGAGGGCCACGAAGCACCCAGCCTCAAGGTGTTCAGCGCGGTAGAAGCGTCGGCATTGGGTGTGGAAATCGTCCAGCAGTTGGTTGAGCCGCTTGCGCCAGTCCTGCGGGCCCAGCACCAGTAGAAAGTCATCGCCGCCAATGTGCCCGACAAAGTCGCGGCTGGGGTCTACCCGGTCGTTGAGGCACTGCGCCAGGCACAGCAGCACTTCATCCCCGCGCCCGTAGCCGTAGATGTCGTTGAACGGTTTGAAACTGTCGATATCCACATAGCAGATCACCGACTCGCGCTGTTGCTGCAGCAGCCGGGTGAGGCATTGCTGGATCGGCACATTGCCAGGCAACAAGGTCAACGGGTTGGCGTAGCGGGCCTGCTGGATTTTCAGCTCCGTGATCAACTTGAGCACGTCAATGACCCGACCCAGCCCCAGGTAATCACCGTTCAGGGTGATGATGAAATCCTCTTCGATGCGTTGCCGCGCGCGGCTGGTCAATAAGCGGCTGACCTGTTGCAAGGACTGGCTCAGTTCCACCGCCAAAAAATCATCGCTCATCAAGCGACTGATGGGTTTACGTGCAAACAGATCGGTCGCGAACGGCTTGAGCAACGCGTCCGACAACGAGTGCCGGTGCACAATGCCGACCGGGCAACCACGGCCGTCTAACACCGCCAGCGAGTTGAGGTTGGCCTGGCGGCGGAACGATTCCAGCACTTGGGCGGTGGCGGTGTCTTGATCCACGGCGGGTTGCTCATTGAGCAGTGCGCTCAGGTCACTGCCTTCGTCATTGAGGGCCAGCGTGGCGTTATCTGGCTTGGGCAGCATCAGGCGCGCTTCCTGCGGCGGCTTTTCCTGAGGGCGGCAGAGCAGGTAGCCCTGGACCAGGTCGACGCCCATCTCGGTCAACACCGCCAGTTCTTCTGGCAGTTCGATGCCCTCGGCAATCACTTGGGCGCGGGATGCCCTGGCGATCTGCAGGATCGAGCCGACAAACTCGCGCTTGAGGGCGTCCTGGTGAATGCCGTCGATAAAGTGCCGGTCGATCTTCACGTAGTCCGGGCGCAGTTCCGACCACAACCGCAAACTGGAATAACCGGCGCCCAAGTCATCCAGTGCGATGGCAAAACCCATGTCGCGGTAGTGGTGCAAGGCAGTTTGCAACAGCGCGAAATCGTCGGTGGGCGCTTGCTCGGTGAGCTCGATCACCACTTGGCTGGGAGAAATACCGAAGTCGCGCAACAGTTGCAGGGTGCGCCCTGGCTGATGTGCGTGCTCCATCAAGGATTCCGGCGAGATATTGAGGAACAGCTTGCCGGGCAGTTTCTGCTCGCTGAAGCGCCGGCACGCACTCTCTCGACACGCCATGTCCAGTTCGCTCAGGCGCCCGGCATGGCTGGCCACCGAGAACAGCGCAACGGGGGAGTGCAGCGGGCTGTTGGACGGGCCACGACTGAGGGCTTCATAACCGAGGATGCGCCGCTCCGACAGGCAGATGATCGGTTGGAACAGGCTGTGCAAACTGCCTTGAGCCAGGATTGAGCCCAATGCATTCAGCTGTTCGGTCATGGTCATGGCGGTCTCGATCAAAAAAAAGGACCGCAGGCGTAAACCTGCGGTCCTTTTATTTCACGACAGAATGATGTCTATATGATGACACTCCGAGGAGCGATCACATTAAATCGCCATCATTTACTGCTTGGCCACCTGCTTGGTGATTTTCAGGTAATCCAGCAGGATCCGGCCAGTCTCGGCCAAGTAAGCGTCGTCTTCCGGCTTGGTTTTATCCGCCTCGGTCGGCAGCGCGTCTTCATCTTCTTTCTTCAGCTCTTTGAGCGGGTCTTCACCCTTGGCCTTGCGGCGGGTGTTTTCCAGTACCAGTTGCTGATTCTCGATGCTGGAATGCTGTGCACGGCGATCCGCTTCGTTGAGGCTGACGGTCTTCTCTTCCATCAGCTTCTTGGCCAGGGCCAGCTTGTCGCGGATAAACACGAACTCGGCATCCTTGGCGGAGCGGGTGTCATGATCAGCCTTCAACTGCGCCAGGAAGGGCTTGAACGGATCCGACGCCGGCTTGATCGCAGGGCGGATGGTGTCCCACGGCATGGCTTCAGGCAGGGCGCTTTCGCCGATTTCCTTGGTGTCGATGATCGACGGGAAATCGATATCCGGCAGTACGCCTTGATGCTGGGTGCTCTGCCCGGATACCCGGTAGAACTTGGCCAGTGTCAGTTTAAGCTCGCCATGATTCAGCGGCTGGATGGTCTGCACGGTGCCCTTGCCGAAGGTCTGGCCGCCGATGATCAATGCACGGTGGTAGTCCTGCATGGCGCCGGCGAAAATCTCCGAGGCCGAGGCCGAGAGGCGGTTGACCAGCAGCGCCATCGGCCCTTTGTAGAAGGCCCCCGGGTTCTCGTCTTCGAGCACGTCGACACGGCCGTCAGCGTTGCGTACCAACACGGTCGGGCCCTTGTCGATAAACAGGCTGGTCAGCTCGGTGGCTTCCTGCAGGGAGCCGCCGCCGTTGTTGCGCAGGTCGATGACCACGCCGTCGACTTTCTCTTTCTGCAGTTCTGTCAGGATTTTCTTCACGTCGCGGGTGGTGGACTTGTAGTCCGGATCACCGGCACGGAACGCCTTGAAGTCCAGATAGAAGGCCGGGATTTCGATCACGCCCAGCTTGTAGTCCTTGCCATCCTGCTTGAGGTTGAGGACTTTCTTCTGCACGGCCTGGTCTTCGAGCTTCACCGCTTCACGGGTGATGGACACGATCTTGCTGGTCTGGTCGTTCGGTGCATTGGTGTGCGGAATCACTTCCAGGCGCACCACGCTGCCTTTAGGCCCACGGATCAGCTTGACCACTTCGTCCAGGCGCCAGCCGACCACATCGACCATCTCTTTGTCGGCCTGGGCCACGCCGATGATCTTGTCGGCCGGTGCCACTTGCTTGGTTTTGTCAGCAGGGCCTGCCGGCACCAAACGTACGATCTTCACCTGGTCATTGTCGCTTTGCAGGACGGCACCGATGCCTTCCAGGGACAGACTCATATTGATATCGAAATTTTCCGCGTTATCTGGCGACAGATAATTGGTGTGCGGGTCGTAGGACATCGCAAAGGTGTTGATGTAGGCCTGGAAGATATCCTCGGCACGGGTCTGGTCCAGGCGTGCCAGCTGGTTCTTGTAGCGCTTGGTCAGCAGTTCTTGAATGGCCTTGGGCTCTTTGCCGGCGATCTTCAAGCGCAGCACTTCGTCCTTGACGCGTTTGCGCCACAGGTCGTCCAGCGCCGCGGTACTGGTCAGCCAAGGAGCGTCCTTGCGGTCCACCAGAAGGGTTTCTTTCTGTGTGAAATCGAGCTTGTCGATACCTTTGTTCAGCTCACCCAACGCGAAATCCAGACGCGCTTTGACGCGGTCCAGGTAACGCTTGTAGATGATGAAGCCGGGCTGCAGGTCGCCGCTCTTGAGGAAGTCGTCGAATTGGGTCTTCCACTTGTCGAACTCAGCGATATCGCTGGCCAGGAAGTAGCTACGCGAGGGGTCCAGCAGCTTGAGGTAGCTGTCGTAGATGATCACTGAGCGAGCGTCGTCCAGCGGCGGCTTGCTGTAGTGATGGCGCTTGAGCAACTCGACGACGTTAAGGCTGGCAATCACCTCATCGCGATCAGGCTGAAGATTGTCCCAGCTATTGGCTGCGAACGTATTGGTCGACATCGACGCGAAGCCGAGACCAATGAAAAATGCGAGGGCGGTGCTGGGGAACAGATGCTTCATGCTGATTCGACGCGGGGGCAATTGATAACGCATATTAGGCCGTCTTTGAGGGAGCCGGTTCCATATGGTCCGGTCGCATAATGCAAAAAGCCCGGCGCTACAGCACCGGGCTCAGTCCAGACTCACTATGGAGGCACTGTGAAAGCATTGCAAGGCGTTGACGGTGATGTGGGGGCCTAGAACAACCTCGTCCTACGTTCGGTGTAGTCCATATTGCCAACAGCCTGACCGAATCCTAGATTGAAATGCAGTCAGTGTGGGAGCTGGCTTGCCTGCGATAGCGGTGCACCAGATGAAGAATTCTTCACTGTTGCACCGCTATCGCAGGCAAGCCATCTCTTGCGGGTTGATCTCTATTGATTCAGGTCCAGTGGTGGATCGGCCAGCCGGCCTGTTCGGCATGGGCGCGCAACACCGGGTCCGGGTTCACCACCTGCGGGTGATCCACCTTGAGCAGCAGCGGTAAATCATTGCGCGAGTCCGAATAGAAATAGGCACCTTCAAGGGTTTCGCCTTCCTGCTCCAGCCATTCCAGCAAGCGCGTGATCTTGCCCTCACGGTAAGTCAGTACATCGACGGTACGGCCGCTGTACACGCCGTGGCTGACCTCCAGGTTAATCCCCAGCACTTCCTCGATACCGATACGCGCAGCAATCGGCGTGACCAGGTGAGTGCCCGAAGCGGAAATCACCAGGATCCGGTCGCCATTCGCGCGGTGGCGGGCGATGGTCTTGGTGGCGTCGCTGTAGATCAGCGGCTCGATGACGTCCTCGACCCACGGCTCCACCAAGTGCTCGATTTCTTCCGGGGTACGGCCGATCATCGGCTCCAGGCTGAAATCCATGAAATCTTCCATCCGCAGCTTGCCCTGGCTGTAGGCATCCATCAGCTCGTTGTTCCTGCGCATGAACGACTCAGGGTCCACCCAGCCAAGGCGGCCCATCTGTTCGCTCCACAGCGTGGCGCAGTCGCCGTGGATCAGGGTGTCGTCCAGATCAAAAATTACCAATGCCATCGGTGATGCTCTCTCTCAATAGGTCGCTGCCTGTCAGGCTACTTCACACAGTGCGCTGGGGTCGATGGAAAGTGCCAGGCGCTGGCCATCCGGGTGCAGGTCGTCGGCCGAACGATTGAGCACGTCCACCACCAGCTCGACGCCACGGGCTTCGATGCGGTAGCGAATCACGTTACCCAGCAGGCTGTGGCTACGCACCAACGCATCGAGCTCGCCGCTGCGGCTCAACTCGATGGCCTCGGGGCGAATCGCGATGCGCCCGCTGATCGGCCGCTGCAGCAGTTGGCTGGCCTTGTCGGCATCGAGCAGGTTGTAGTTGCCGATAAACCCGGCAGCGAACACATCCACCGGCGCGGTATAGAGGGTTTCGGCATCACCGCTCTGCACGATCTTGCCCTGGTTCATCAAGAAGATGCGGTCGGACATGGTCAGCGCTTCTTCCTGGTCATGGGTCACGAAGATCGTGGTCAGCCCCAGCTCGCGCTGGATCTGGCGGATCTGCTCGCGCAAGTGCTTGCGAATACGTGCATCCAATGCCGACAGCGGTTCATCCAGCAGCAGCAGGCGCGGGCGGGTCACCAGGGAGCGGGCAAGGGCGACGCGCTGGCACTGGCCACCGGACATCTGGTGCGGATAACGGCCGGCCAGGTCCTTGAGCTCCACCAGTTGCAGCACTTCTTGCACGCGCTTGTTGCTGTCGTCGGCGTTGACTTTTTGCATGCGCAGGCCGAAGGCGACGTTCTGTTCCACGGTCATGTTGGGGAACAGCGCGTAGCTCTGGAACACCATGCCGATCTGGCGTTTCTGTGGGCTCAGGGGCACGATGTCCTGGCCATCCAGGAGGATCTGGCCACTGTCCACCGGCGTAAGCCCGGCGATGCAGCGCAACAAAGTGGATTTGCCGCAACCGGACGGGCCGAGCAGGGTGACGAACTCGCCTTTGGCGACCTCGCAATTGATATCGCTGAACACCGGGGTGCCGGCGTAGCTTTTTTGCAGGTGTTGGACGCTGACGAAGCTCATTGGCTTTTGTCCTTGTTCAAGAGAGTGGCGGCCCAGGTCAGTACCAGCACAAAGAAGAAATAAGAGATCACCACGGCGCTGGTGAAATGGCCACTGCTGTTGCGCATGTTGTTGAGGTACACCTGCAGGGTTTCGTACCGGGTGCCGACGAGGATGTTGGCGAACACGAACTCGCCGAACAGGAACGAGAACGACAGCAGCAGCGCCACCATCAGGCCCTTGCGCAGGTTGGGCAGCACCACCAGGATCGCGGCCTGCCAGGTGCTGGCGCCAAGCAGTTGCGAAGCGTCCATCAGGTCGCGCAGGTTGATGGCTTGCAGGTTGTTGGTGATCGCGCGGTACATGAACGGCAGCGCGACGGTGAAGTAGCAGCCGATCAAAATCCACGGCGTGCCCACCATCGCCAGCGGCCCGGACCCGTACAGTTGCAGCAGACCCACCGAGGACACCACTGGCGGCACCGCAAAGGGCAGCAGGATCAGGATGTTCATCAACGCGTCGAGCTTGGGAAAGTGGTAGTGCACCACGAACAGCAGCGGCAAAATCAACACCACCGAAAGGATCAGTGCGCCCACGCACACCAGCAACGATTGCCCGAAGGCCATCAGAAAGCGCGGGTCGCTCCACAGCTGTACATACCATTTCACGCTGAAGCCGGCGGGCAGGATGGTTGCCGACCAACTGCTGGAAATCGAGTAGACAAAGGTGCCTACCAAAGGCAGCACCAGGATCAGGAACAACAGGTACACCACCACCCGATGGTAGAGGGAGGCCGAGCCGGCTTCAGCGCGAGACATGGTAGCTCCTCTTGAGCAGCAGTTGATGCACCACCGTGACCACGGTCATCAGCGCCACCAGCACCACGGCCAGGGCGCTGGCCATGTTCGGGTCCAGCGACACATCGCCGGAGACCAGGCCGGCAATGCGAATCGGCAGTACGTTGAAGTTGCCGGTGGTCAGTGCATAGACCGTGGCATAGGCGCCGAGGGCGTTGGCCAACAGGATCACAAAGGTACCGAGCAGCGCCGGGGTGAGCACCGGCAGGCCGATATGCCGCCAGAACTGCCAGCCATTCGCACCGAGCAGGGCGGCCGACTCGCGCCAGTCTTCGCGCAATGCGTCGAAGGCCGGGTAGAGCAGCAGTACGCCGAGGGGAATCTGGAAGTAGGTATAGAGGATGATCAAGCCGGTTTTCGAGTACAGGTTGAAGTCCTCAATGATCCCGGCCTGCTTGAGCATGAGGGTGATACTGCCGTTGAACCCCAGCAGGATGATGAACGCGAAGGCCAGGGGTACGCCGGCGAAGTTGCTGGTCATGTTGGCGAATGCGGTGACGAAGTTGCGCAGCGGCGAATCCACTCGGCGCAGTGAGTAGCTGCCCAGGGTGGCGATGATGATGCCGAAGATGCTGGAGTAGAAACTGATCTCCAGGCTGAACTGGATGGCCTGCCGGTAGAACTTCGAGGTGAAGATGCGGGTGAAGTTTTCCAGGCTCCAGCCGGACTCTTCGGTTTGCAGGCTGCTGATCAGCACCCACACCAGCGGCGCGATCTCGAACACGATAAAGAACAGTGCGAAGGGCAGCAGGCATAGCAGGGCCAGCCATTTGCCGCGGGTCAATGCATTCACTTGAGCAGCTCCCGGCACACAGGCTTGTTGTGGGGCACGCCCAGCAGTTCGCAGATGGTGCCGCACAGGTCGGTTTGTTTCGGCGCAGCGTCGGTGTCCAGGCTGAAGGCGTCACCGATGACAAACAGTGGCACTTCCCGTTCTTCGCGCAACAGGCCGTTGTGGGAGCGGTCGTTGTTCATGCCGTGGTCGGCGGTGACCAGTACCTGGTAGCCGGCATCGAGCCAGTCTTGCAGGTAGTCGGCCAGGATAATGTCAGCCGAGCGTGCGCTGTTGCGGTATTGCGCGGTGTCGAGGCCATGCTTGTGACCGGCGTCGTCGATGTTCATGGGGTGCACCAGCAAAAAGTTTGGCGCGTGCTTGAGCCGCAGGCTTTCGGCGTCGGCGAACAGGTGGGAATCGGGGTAGTGGTCATTCCAGTAGAAATGCCCATGCTGGATCGCCAGCGCCTTGTCGTCGGTATGACGATCGCGGGCGGCGAGAAAGGGCGTGCGGTTATACAACTCGCTGACCCAGTGGTAAGCCGCCGCAGCGGTGCTCAAGCCGGCGTCGGTGGCGTAATGGAAAATGCTGCGCTGGGTGGACAGGCGCGAGACGTTGTTGTGCACGACACCGCTTTGGATCGGCGGCACGCCGGTGAGGATGCACTCGTACAACGGGCGGGACAGGGCAGGCAGTTCACATTCCAGTGTGTAGAGGGCTGCGCGTCCTGCGCCGACATAGGCCTGCAAGTGCCCCATGGCGTGCCGGGCAACCTCGAAGTTGAGGCCGTCGAGCACCACAAGGATGACAGTGTGCTTCATGGGGGCTGGGGCTCCGCAACAGAGGGTATGGCTCAGTATCAACTTGGGCTGGGATCAAATGTGGGAGCTGGCTTGTTGTGGCGAGCAAGCTTGCTTGCGCTGGGGTGCGGAGCACCCCCAAAAAGCCGGCTCCAGCTACGCTGTCGAGCGGGAGCAAGCTCCCTCGCCACAGCAAGCCAGCTCCCACACTGACCGCCTTTGAATCAGAGAGACCGATTACTTCATTTCTACGATGACTTGCTCGTTCCACATCTGTGGCAGCTTCTTGGACGTCGCTTCCCAGGCATCGGCATCCTTGATCGGCTGCGGGTTGGCCTTGGTGTACTGCTCGCCCGGGATCAGGTTTTTGGCAACGTCTGCCGGCAGTTTCAAGTCGGTTTCAGCCCGGATCGGACGCGCATTGCCGCGTGCCAGGTTGAGCTGGCCGGCATCGCTGAAGATGTATTCGCGGGTGAGCTTGGCGGCGTTCGGGTGCTTGGCGTATTTGTTGATGAGGGTGGTGTAGCCGGATTTCACCGAGCCATCCGAGGGGATCAGCACCACGTAGTCATCGGGGTTGGCCATCTTGGCCTTATAGCTCAGGCCGTTGAAGTCCCAGACGAGGCCCACTTCGACTTCGCCTTTTTCCATGGTAGCGATGGTCGGGTTGGACAGCGAGAGGCGACCTTGCTGGGCGATCTTGGTGAAGAATTGCAGGCCCGGCGCGATGTTTTTCTCGTCGCCTTTGTTGGCGATGGCCGCGGCGAGTACTGCGTTCGAAGCCTGGGCGGCGGTGCTCACGTCACCCACCGATACCTTGTATTTACCGGTTTGCAGGTCAGCCCAGGTGGTGGGCACTTCGGAGCCGTGCAGCAGCTTCTTGTTGACGATAAAGGCAATGGTACCGGTGTAAGCCAGGGCCCAGTGACCGTCCTTGTCTTTCGCCCACTCCGGCACCTGTGCCCAGGTGGATGGTTTGTACGGCTGGGTCACTTCTTGCTTTACCGCGATCGGGCCGAAGGCCGCGCCCACGTCACCGATATCGGCGCTGGCGTTGTCCTTTTCGGCTTTGAACTTGGCGATTTCCTGGGCCGAGCTCATGTCGGTGTCGATGTGCTTGAGGCCGTAGGTTTTGGCCAGGTCTTCCCAGGTGCCTTTCCAGTTGGCCCAGTCATCGGGCATGCCGACGCTGTTGACGGCGCCCTCCGCTTTGGCGGCGGCTTCCAAGGTTTTTAGATCGGTATCAGCAGCCATGGCGGCGGTGCACATGGCAATGGTCGAGCCTAACAGTGATGCCAGGAAAAGCTGTTTCATCCGAAGCTCCTTTGGGCGTTTTCAACGCGGCGTTTTATCTGAACGTTAGCGGTGGTTTGGTCTAGGTCAGCAATACCTGAGCCAATCTAGGCCCCCTGGATGACAGTTTCATGTCGATGTCGTTTTTGAAGCGCTGATGTCGTTCAGCTCCGACTTAGCGTAGACCATGCCCAAGTGCCCGCAGGCCTTGGACTTGGCCGATGTATTGCAGGGTGTGGAAGACGCAGTCGACAGCCTTTGTCATCTGTCGGTCATCTGGAGTGCCTAGGCTGGCACCCAGCAGCAAAAGCCCAGATAGAGCGCGTTTTGTGCACCTGAACGGTGCTGGTCTAGTCCAGATAGGTAACGTTGATGCGTGATGAGGCAATCAAGGCGGTAACTTCCATCGGCCTGGCGCTGCAGGAGCAGATCGACCACGGCCTGTTGCCGCCTGCCAGCAAACTGCCCGCCGAACGCAAGCTCAGCGAGTTGTTTGGTACCACTCGGATTACCGTGCGGGAAGCCTTGTTACAGCTTGAGGCCCAAGGGCAGATTTACCGCGAAGAGCGTCGGGGCTGGTTCGTTTCGCCGCCACGGCTGGCCTATAACCTGATGCAGCGCAGCCACTTTCACGCCATGGTCAGCGATCAGGGGCGCGAGGCTTCCACGCAGGTCATCTCCGCACGCCTGCAACCGGCGTCGGCGGCGGTGTGCGCGTGGTTGCAGTTGCCGGCGTTGTCGAGCGTGATCCAGATTTGCCGGGGGCGCAGGATTGACGGGCGCCTGGTGTTGTATGTCGAGCACTATCTGAACCCGCAGTATTTTCCGGGGATCCTGGCGTGTGATTTGAATCAGTCGATGACTGAGCTGTATGCCAGCAAATATGACTTGCACTACGGGCGGGTGCGTTTCGAGATTGTGCCCACCTCGCTACCGGTGGAAGCGGCCGCTGCGCTACGCGTCTCGGTAGGCAGCCCGGGCTTGCGCATCGCCCGGGTCAATTACGACCAGCATCAACGCCTGATCGACTGCGACCTGGAGTTCTGGCGGCATGATGCGATTCATGTGGGTGTGGATGTGGTGTAGCGGCTGGTGCACCGCGAGCCCATGTGGGAGCTGGCTTGCCTGCGATGGCATCGACTCGGTGCGCCTGATAAACCGAGGCGTCCGCATCGCAGGCAAGCCAGCTCCCACATTGAACCAAGTTTATCTCTGACGGATCGGTGGCTTGCCTAGGGTGTAAGTGCCTTGATCACTTGGTCTACATTGGTTTCCAACTCCGTCACCGGGTCGGCGCCGTCCACATTCAACACCAACAGTCTGGAGCCGCCGGCAGTGACGGCGGTTTTGACTGCATCGCTGGGTTGACGGTGATGCAGCACCACCGCCACATCGTTATCCTTCAACGCGCTGCTGAGTTTTTGTAGCGCCTCGGGCGTCCACTCGGCGTCGGGCCGTGCATCGGTGCTGAGCACTTCCAGGTTCAGGCTGCTGACCAGGTACGCGAAGTGATCGCTCAAGCTGAGCACACTCAGGTTGTCGGCCTTGGCCAAGCGCGCCTCGCTGTCGGCGGTGAGCTTGAGTAAACGCTGTTTGAGCGCGGCCAGGTTAGCGTCGATCCTGGGTTTGGCAGCCGGCGCCAGGCGGCTCAGGTCGGCGGCCATCACGTCGGCCATGCGCCCCATATTGTTGCTCGATTGCCAGGGTTGGCTGTTCAAGCCATCGGTGACCCCCGGTTGTACTGCGATACCCGGCAAGCCGCCGTCCACCGGGCGTGCGGCATCGACTTCGACGATGCGGATATTGCTGCGTCGCGCCACGGGGTACAGCGGGTCATCGGCCCACAGCGAGCGCAGGCCGATGGCCGCGTCGGCGTCCAGCGCCAACTTGTTCAATGCCGCAGCACCGCGGCCGGTGAAGTAGGACACCTGCCGCGAACCCGGCAGATTGGCCGGTGCGGCGCGTTCAAGCGCTACGTTGGTGCCTGTGAGCAGCGCCTCGGCCAAGCCGTAGGTAATCGGCAGCGACGCCAGCACCTTGACCGGCGGCTTGGTCTTGGTCAGGGCTGCGTGACCGAGGCCCTGGTTGACTTTGAAGTCCTTGGCGTCGAAACCGTCGACGGCCAGTGCCGACGTACTCATCAAGCAAGCGATGGCCAGGGCCAGTGGGCGAAAGACAGGGCGCATTATCCAAGATTCCCTTTGAGGCTGGGCACAACGCCACGGGCGATGGCCGCGAAGGCGAAGGCGATACCGGCAACCAGAATGATGGCGGCGCCGGATGGGATGGGCAGGTCGAAGATGATCGGCAGCAGGATGCCGCACAGGGTGCTGACGGTGGCGATCAGCACCGAGATCCAGAAAAACCCTTTGAGTGACTGGCTCAACAGGCGCGCCGCAGCGGCAGGAATCACCAGCAAGGCACCGACCAGGATTGCGCCGATAACCTTGACCGCGGCCACGGTGATCAGGGTCACCAGGATCACGAACAGGTAGTCCAGGCTTTTCACCGCCACCCCGCGCACTGCTGCCAATTGCGGGTTGAAACTGGCCAGCATGATGCGGTTGTACAGCGGCAATGCCAGGGCCATCACCAGCGAGCCGACAATGGCCAGTACCAGCAGGTCGTTGCCGTTGACCGTCAGCACCGAGCCAAACAGCACGTTCTCGAGAATGTGCACGTTGATCTTGCCGGCCAGGATCAGCAGCAGGCTTGCCCCCAGTGCCAGGGACACGGACAGGAACACGCCGATCAAGGTATCGGGCGCCAGGCCGGTGCGGTTACGCAGGTAATTGAGCAGGATGCCGAACAGCAGGCAGTAGCCAAACAGGCTGCCATAAGGCCCGGTATAGGGTTCGCCCAGCAGGATGCCCACGGCCACGCCGGTCAGCGCGGCATGGCCGACCGCTTCGGAGAAAAACGCAAAGCGCTTGACCACCACCAGCGTGCCCAGGCCGCCGAGTACCGGGCCGATCAACAAGCCGGCGAGCAGGGCGTTGACCACAAACCCGTAGGCCAGGGCTTCGGGCAGGTAACCGGCAGAGGCCCAGCCTTGGACCATCAAGCGAAAGGCTTCATAACTCATGGGGCCGGGCTCCGAGGGTGGGTGGAGAACAGAGTGAGCAGGCGGTCCGGGGTCAACGCCTCTTTCGGTGTGGCGTCGAACAGCACGCGGCGGTTAAGACCGGTGACGCGGTCGGCCAGGCGGCCCACGGCCTCCAGGTCGTGCTCGATCCACAGCACGGTAATCCCGGCCAGGCGCCAGTCGTTCAACAGCCGTTCGAACACCTGGATACCCGCCTCGTCGAGGGCCGACATCGGCTCATCCAGCACCAGCAACTGCGGCGCCGGAATCAGCCCCTGGGCCAGCAGTACGCGCTGGCGCTCACCGCCGGACAACGCGCCCATGCGGCGCTTGCGCTTGTCTTGCATGCCAACGCGCTCAAGGGCATCGCCAATCGCCGCTGCGTAATGCCTGGAAAGGCCCAGAAACGCCGGGCGACGCTGGCACATGGCGGCCATGAAATCGTCCACGGTCATCGGCAAGCCCCGGTCAAATTCCAGCGCCTGGGGCACGTAACCGATGGTGCCGGGTGTGGTTGGCCATTCCAGGCTCAAACGCCCCTGGTGCGGCGTCTGCCCCAACAGGGTCTTGATCAGCGAGCTTTTGCCACCGCCATTGGGGCCGACCAGCGCATGGATGCTGCCCGGCTGTACCTGGAAACTCACGCCATCGAGGATTACGGTGCGCCCCAGGGTCAGCGCGACCTGGTCGAAGTTCAGGGTGGGGCCGACGTTGACGGCGTTCAGTTGCTGCGCGGCGGTCATGCTCCCGACTCCTGAATCGCCCGTACCACGGTGTTGAGGTTGCCGGTCATCTCCACTTCGTACTTCTCCGCGCTGTATTCGCCGTAGGAAATATGCGACAGCGGGTACAGCTTGACCCCGGATTCACGCTGGATGGTATCGACGTAGGTGGACGGGAAATCCATCTCCGAGAAGATCACTTTCACATCCAGAGCACGCAGTTCATCGATGGTCTTTTTCAGCTGGCTGGGGCTTGGCTCGATACCGTGGGCCGGCTCGACCACGGCGGTGACTTCCAGGCCAAACTCGCGCAACAGGTAGTCGTAGGCCGCGTGTACGGTGGCGACACGCAGGTCGGGGTTGGGCGCGCTGGTCAGCTTGGCCAGGGCGTCGGCGCGCATCTGGCGCAAGCGCTTGCCGTAGGCGCGAGCGTTCTGGGTGTAGGTTTTGGCGTTGTCCGGGTCGAGCTTGCCCAACTCACGGGCAATGTTATTGACCTGGGCAATCGACGCGCTGATCGACAGGAAGGTGTGCGGGTTGACCACCTTGCCCGCACCGCGTGCCGCGTTACCTGTAGCGGCGAGCAGCGGCACGTTGGCATTGGCTTCGATCACCGGGATGTCCGGGCGCTCGCTGGTGGCGATCATACGGTCGGCGAAGTCGTCATGGCCGACGCCGTTGAGCACGATCACATCCAGGGTGCCGATGCGCTTGATGTCTTCGGCGCGCGGCTCGTAGGCGTGCGGGTTGAAACCGGCGGGAATCAGCGGCACCACCTCGGCCTTGTCGCCCACGATATTGGCCACGTAGCTGTAATAGGGGTGCAAGGTAATGCCGATACGCAGGCGCTTGGCCGCCTCGGCATTGGCAAGGGGGGTGAGCATCAGGCTGAACAGGCCAACCAGTAAAAGGCGCAACAGGGGCGATGACATGGACATGGGCAATCGGTCTTCTCGTTCAGTGACGGTGCTGGCGGGTGACGCCAGCATCGAATTGCGCGACCACCTGCTGCCAGCCGGCCGCGATCAGCGCCTGGTCAGTGAGGTCGGAAGGGGCGGCAAGGTTGGCGCTGCGGTTGAGCCAGATATCCGGCTCACTGCCTTGCACGCGCATCAGCAGCGAACCGCTGGTGGCCGGCGCCTGGCTCAAGCCCAGGTAGGCGGCGGGTGCCAGCAGCTGCCAGCGATGGCCGCCACGGCTGACCGAACTGGCATCCTGGGCAAAGGGCGCGAAGCCTTCTTCGGCCAGTTGCTCAGGCGTCGGCAGGGCGCTGTGTTCCTGCTGCAACAGGTGGATTTCATCCAGGGTCACCCGCAGGTCGGCGTAGATGCCTTGCTCGGCGGCGCTCAGGTCGCGGCGGGCGTCCAGCTGGTGGCTGGGCACTGCCGCGACTTCCTGGGTTTCCCCGTGCAGCGCCACGACCGTGCCCGCCACCGCGAGGATGATCAGGCACAACAGCAACACATAAAGGGTTTCGTGGCCCGCGCCGGCGGGGCGTACAACCTGTGTGGTACTCATTGCGACGGGATATCCGCTTGGTCGATTTCCACCACGTGGCCGGGGCCAGCATCAAACAGCACGTAGAATTCGGCGGCGGGCTTCTTGAAGGTCAGGGTCGAATCCTCGCCAAGCTTGCCCGGCACCAGGATGGTTTCGTCGTAGCCGATCACATCCAGGGTTACGCCGGGGGCGCCACTGCCGTCGGAAAAACCGCCTTTGCACTGTATCTGCTCGCCGGGGATTTCTTTGCATTCGCACATCGGGTTGTGGGCGAAGGCGGTGGTGCTCAGGCCGGCGCACAGCAACAGCGCGGCGCGGGTGAGGCGCTTGAACGTCATGGTTTGACTCCTTGCTTGTTCAGCCAGGCAATGGTGGCAGGCGAGGCCTGGCTCAGCGGGATGGAACCCTGGTGCATGCTGCCGTCCCACCCTTCCATGGTCACCCATATTTTGGCATCCGCCGGGGTGCGTTCTGGGATCGGCAGGGCGGCGCCCATGCGGTACGGCGTGCCGAAGAAGATCACTCCGGCGGCGCGCAGGCTGCGGGGTTTGCCGATACGCAGGTAAGTGGCCTTGACCTGCTCGGCACAGGTATCGCACAGGGCAGCGTTGAAGAACTTCATCGGGCCAGCCGGGTTCGGGCTCGGGCCTTCGTTGCGAAACTCAGCCAGCGTCAGGCTCCAGGGACCGACTTGCACCTGCCCGGCCACGCGCTCGCCGATGCCGGTATCCCCGCGAAACAACGCGGCGTCGGCAAAGTATTTGGGCATGAACCCCAGCGGCACCAGCAACAGCAGGATGTTGATATGGAAACGCCATTTCAGCCAAAAGGCGCGCAGCGGGGACGGCGGTACGGTTGCAACCTTGCTCATCGCTGGGCCTCCGAGGTGTCGGCGTGCATGGTCGGGATGGGCGCGTGCTGACGTTGTGTCTTGGCCTCGCGCTTGAGGGCGTTGAGGGTGGCCAGAGCGGTGCGCTTGGTCCAGATCAGCAAGCCGCTCAATACCATCATGCTCAGCACCAGGCCGAAGAATGCCCAGATCAGCTTGATCCACAAACCGCCAAAGTCCCCGGTGTGCAGTGGGCGCATCGACTCGGTGACGAATTCCAGCGGGGTACGGTCGGACAACAGGTTCGAGACCGCGATTTCACCGTCATAGGGGTTCAGCTGTGCGGTCTGGAACATCAACGGGTACCAGCCACGCCCGCCGATCTGCAGGTGGCTGTAGGCGTTGCTTGGCATGAACACAAAGCTGGCGTCCAGGCCGGGGATCCGCTCGGCGGCGATGTCGATCGCCTTGTCGATAGGGATCATCGGTGCCGGCACGCCTGGCGCCGACAGCGGCACCTTATCCCGTGCGATCACTGGCACGATGGGTTCACTGGAAATGGATATCTGGTTGTCGCCCAGGACAGCCTCGATCAGGAACCAGGTGCCGGTGATAGAAATGACCGCGATAAACCAGATCGACCAGATGCCGCTCAGGCGATGAAAGTCGCCCCAGAAGATCCGCGCACCGTGGCGGATGCGCAGGGTAGGGCGCAGGAAGCCTTTCCAGAAGCGCTTGTACACCACCAGCCCGGTGACCAGTGAAGCCAGCAGCGGCAAGCCCAACGCAGACACCAGGTACCAGCCCCAGCTGTACCCATTGGTGAACGGCACCAGCCACCAACCATGCAGGGCGCGGGTGAATTGCTGGAAGTTGAACGAGGGGCTGATGCCCTGGATCGCGCCGGTGTAGGGATTGGCATACACCTCCACGGAGCGCCCGTCCGGGTAGCTGAGGCCGACGCTTAGCGCGAAGTGCGATTCATCCGGGCGGATGATGGACTGGACGATGGCCTTGGGCTCATCGTGCTTGATGGCCGCGATCACCTGGTCAAAGCTCAGCGGCTGAGCGTCATCCGACGGCTTGCTGGCGCGGATATCCGGGTTGGCCAGCCACACGATTTCCTGGCTCACCACGGCCAGCGTGCCGGTGACGCAGACGATCAGTACAAAGAACCAGATGGGCAACGCCAGCCAGCTATGGACGAGAAACCAGAGTTTGGAGCGTGACTTCTTCGACATATGAATGAGGGTCTTGATCGGAGGGGGCAATAGAGGCCCGGAAAAGGCCAGTCGTAGCTTTTGCTGACGCGACAGGCTGTATCTAAGTTAAGACGGATGAGCATGAGAAATCCCTAAGGTGGATATGAAAGAAAATGTTTCAGGTTCACATTCAGGCCGCATTTATGCGCTGATCGAACACGCAGTACGCCAGCCCGCAGGCGTTCAGCGGCTTGCGTTAGGCCGGGGCAGACCTCCAAGGACGTGATCATGCCGCTGTGTGATGTCGTCAGCAGCCACGCATCTGAGCGCCACTTCCTCGCGCCCAACCCTTGGCTCAGCTGAAGTGCGGCTACGTAGTTATATAAGTAGAAATAACGCTCTCTATACTCACTGAGCGCGTTGCTTTTAGTATTATTTGTTTTTCAAATAGCTGGGCTTGAACGAAAGCGCCCCTTGTCATTACGGGGTGTTGGCGCGGGTGCAGGTTAATTCCAGAGGAGTGACAAGGTTATTGTATTGACACATTGGCGGGCATCGGCTTTAGTGAGTGCGGACTTGGAAGTCGCAATAGTATAAAAAGGAAGTTAATCGCATGACCGTGCTAGTCGTTTATTCGCGCCATCACGTGGTGAACTGTTATATCTCTCTGGTGCCGGTGATCAAGTTAGTTACTTGATTGTGGTCTGTCGCCTGCCCGTCGATTGTCATTGCTGCGAATCATACTTTTCCTGTGCTGGAAAAGTACGCGTCCCTATGCCTTAACAGAGAGTTCAAACTCATGTCGATTTTTGATCAAGCCATGCATCGTTCAGTTCAATGGCAAGACTGGCGTTGGCAGCAGAAGAATGCCATCCGCGATGAACCTGCACTGCGCAATGCCTGCGGTGGATGGGACGAGGCCACAACGGCGCATATCGAGCACAACTTGCAAGATCGCAAGATGCAGATCACGCCTTATTACATTGATTTAATCAAGCGTTCACTCACCAGCGCAGAGGTGATGGACCACCCCCTGTGGCGCCAGGTAGTACCGTATTGGAGCGAACAGGTGCAGGGCGACTACGACGGCAGTTCCGAAAACTGGGAACTCAATCATGAGATGAAGACGCCCATCTGCCAGCACAAGTACGACAACCGCGTGATCCTGCGCACCACCAACACGTGCAATGCCTATTGCCAGTTCTGTTTCGAGGCGCTGCGCACGCTGCAGGTGGGCACCGACAAAGCTAACGCCAACACTGACTCGTTCAAGGATTCGGTGGAGTACATCCGCGGTAACCCAGCGATTGAAGAGGTGATTCTCAGCGGCGGTGACCCACTGATGCTGGCCGACCGCAAGCTTGAGGAGATGCTGGCCGCATTGCGCGGCATTCGTGATGATCTGCTGATACGCATTCATTCACGGGCCTTGAGTTTCAACCCGTTTCGCGTGACCGATGAGTTGGTGGCGATGCTGGAGAAGTACAAGGTCAATGCATTTGGTGTGCATGTCTGCCACCCGCTTGAGCTCAGTGCTGATTTTGCCGTCGCGGTTAAACGGATTCAGGGTGTGGTCCCGATTGTATTCTCTAACATGCCGCTGTTGCGTGGCGTGAATGATGATGAAGCGACGTTGCATAAATTATTCATTGATCTTTATCGTTTGGGCGTAAAGCCATATTACTTATATCACTTCATGCCGTTTTCACCCGGTGCTTCAGAGTATAAGGCGTCGATCAGCCAAGCCATCGCCATCATGGATCGGCTCAAACGCCGTGTATCGAATATTGCCCTGCCCGAGTATGTACTGCCTCATGCACAAGGCAAGTTCACCGTGCCATTGTTGGACTTTGAAAAGCCTGAAGACTTACCGCATTTTGAAGTCCGCGATGGGCAGCGGACTTACCGTTTTCGCAACTGGGAGGGCCAATGGTGCAGTTGGCAGGATGCGGTATGAAACAGGATGCGATTCTGTTTATTGATGTAGATGACGGTGCTTGCGCTCGCTACCGCTACCGGGAACCGCATTTCACGGTGGCCCGCGCCCACGGTTTGGCGTGTTTGACGGCCGCCGTGGCGGGGCGCAAGCACCTGCAACGTCTCAGGGACGACAGTGACGAAGTGTTCCTGCTCGAAACGCTCAGTGAGCAGTCTGTCCTGGAGTTGGTCGGACAGTTGGACGGGCGTTATCAGGTGCGTGGGATTTTCTGCCAGGCCGGGCACCCGTCCGCACAAGGGGAGGTGGGCTGTATCGTCGCGCAGGCGTGTCAGCGGTTGGGCTTGGTCTACAGCCACCCGGAGGCGATTGCCGCGTGCAATAACAAGTTCTTGATGCGCCGCGTGTTGAAACAGCATGAATTGCGTTCGGTACCGTTCGTGCTGTGCAACAACGAACAGGAACTCCAGCAAGGCGCCGAGCGCGTGGGTTATCCACTGATCGCCAAACCGCCCTTTGGCGGGGCTTCGGCGTTTATCAAAAAATGCTCGAGCTGGGAGGAGCTACGCAGCCACTATTGGCATTTCGTAAGTGATCATGGCGCCGCCGCTTATGCGGACTTCTACGGCTGTGCGCACGCCCTGCCGCTTGAGGATGGGCTGCGGCGTGAATACTTGCCAGGCCACAGCATTCTGCTGGAAGGTTATATTCCTGGCATCGAAGGCAGTGTGGAATGTGTGATTGTCGGCGAGCGTGTCCATCCGCTGCTGATCAATGAAAAACTGCTGCTGACCGAGCGCAGCGGCACGGTCCTGGAGAACCTGCTGATTTCCCCGCCGACGTCGTTCAGCCAGGCCCAGTGCGAGCAGATCCGCCAGTACGCGGTGGACTGCCTGCACGCGGTGGGCCTGACCAACGCTGTGGTGCATTTCGAGTTTCGCATGACGGACGCAGGGCCGGTGGCCATCGAGATCAACCCGCGCCTGGGCGGACTGTATGTGAACTCGGCGTTCCGCGACCTGGCCGGTATCGATCCTTATCAGCTGTACATGGGATTGTTGTTGGACGAGAAGGGCATCAATGCACAGTTGGAGGCTGGCGCACATAAGGTTGCCGATGCGGGGCAACACTACGCGATGCTGGCGATTTATCCGCAGCACAGTGGCCTTTTCAGGGGCATTGACGGCCTGCAGTTCCTCCACCAACACCGCTCGGTGCTGGAATACGCCCCGCAGGACCCCGGCCACTACATTGACGCGGATATCGAGGAGCATTATTTGCTCAAATGCTGGGCCCAGGTTGGCAATGCCGCCGACGCCCATGCCTTGCACGATGCGTTGCAGCAACATCTGCGCATCCTCATCGATCCACCGGTTGCAGGATAGCGATATGGACATCCCTCAGATCTCGGCGCTTTTGCGCGAACATCACTTCTGTCATCGCCCGGACTTTCGCGAACTGGTCAACGTTGAACCCGGTGAGGAACAAAGCTTTCGCGCGTATTGGGATAACCTGGTGCGCGACGAGGCGTTCAGGACTTACACCCACCGCGAACGGCGCATCTTGCGCTATCGTCTGTTACCGTCACGGCAATTGCAGATCGACAGGAATACGGCGTTCAAATCGCCGGTCACCTACGCGGTGAACTATCGCCAGGGCGTGAATCACCTGAGCTATAGCGAGGAGGGCTTTATCGAGCATCCCCTCATGCACAAGCTGCTGGCGACGGACCTCGCGGTGATTGCCCCGCACCTGGGCGAACAGACCTATACGATCGATATCCATCAGTTCCGGGTGCGGGCGGACGTGTCATCGAGCAGCCCGACCACATCGGGGATTCACCAGGACGGCCTGGATTGGGTGTTCATGCACTTTATTGGCGAATGCAACACGGTGCCGGTGGTGTCGGAGGTGTTTGCCGACGAAACGGAGCACAGCCGGCTACTGAAACTGCCGATGGAGAAATTTCTGGAGACTATCGTGATCAACGACCGTGGGTTCTACCATCGGGCCGGGGAGGTGCGACCGCGGGTAGAGACGGCACCGGCCTGGCGCGATGTGCTCTTGGTAAGCCTGCGCAGTGTCGAGGGGGCACAGCCTGCATGAGTCACGATCAACAACTGAATCTGTCGACCCGCAACGCTCGCCTGATCATCTTTGCCCGCGGTGTGTCGGATTTTGGCGCATTCCTTAACATGGTGGCGTTGTCCACTTATGTGTACTGGCTCAGCCAGAGCGTGGTGTTTGTCAGCATCTTCCTGGCGTGCCGGGTCACCGGCGGGATTGTCGCGAGCCTGTTTGGCATTCCGTTTTTCCGGCGGTTTGCCGGGCGTGGGACGTTGGCGGGGTTGGACCTGGCCCGGGCGCTGTTGCTGATGCCGCTGCTGGTGTTGTTACCGGCCCATCAACTTACCCTTCTTCCCTTTATCGCCTTCGGTATCGGCCTGTGCAATTCGCTGTTTGCCATTGGCCTCAACAGTCAGTTGCCCACTTGGGTCGCGCTTGAGCAGCGGGTGAATACCAACGCATGGATCACCTCGGCGGCCGCCACCGGCGCGGTCTTCGGCAGTTTGCTCTCCGGCTTGCTGATCGCCACGGGCGGATTTGAAGCGGTGTTTGCGGTCAACATCGGCACCTATGTGATTGCCGCTTGCCTGGTCTTGCCCTTGCGCGCGTTGTTTAGCGTTGCTGTTGCCGCGCATCGCGGACTCGCCGCCGAATGGCATGAGCTGACCAAGGGGTTGCGCGGTGCGCCGGTGCTGGCTGCGATGTTGCTGATCAGCATGTTAGACACCCTCGGCAGCGCGGCCCATAACGTCGGTTGGCCAGTGCTGTCGCAGTACATTTCACCGGACACGACCAAAACGGTCATGGGCTATCTGCTGGCCGTGTGGGCCTGTGGCAAGTTTGTTGGCGCGCGCATCGCCAGTGCAGTGTTGAAAGGTCGTGGCACCCAAGGCATGGAGCGCTTGTTCATGCTCGGTGTGGCGTTGATGTCCAGCGGCTTTATCCTGACATTCCAGCAGACCGAACTGTGGCTGGCGCTGTTGCTGGTGGTGTGGGCGGGGCTGGGCGATGGATTGTCCGAGGTGGCGTTGATCTCCCGTGCGCAAAGCGAGCCCGATAGCTTGCGCTTGCCGCTGTTCAGCCTCTTGACCCTGATCCAGATGGCCGGTTTTGGCGTGGGCATGCTGGTGGTCGGGCCGTTCTATGTTACGTGGACGCCGGCCCAGGTGATCGTGTTGTTCCATGGGCTGCCATTGACCGCCTTGTTGGTCATGACGATATGGCTGGGGCGCAATGCCTACCGGGGTGTCAGATCGACAAACCCTTGAAGTGTTCCAAACGCCACGCAGGCCTTTACTTTGCCGGAGCAGGCCGGTTGGAACCTGGGGCAAGGCGTGGCGTGTTGCAGGCGCGAGCAAGCTCACGCCCACAGGGTTAATGTTGCTTGAACATCTCCATGGCACGCTGGCGGATTTGCTCCTCGGTCAGGTCCTCCTTATGGGTGGCCAGGAACCACAGGTGCCCGAACGGATCCGTCACACTCGCCGAGCGATCCCCATAGAACTGATCCTGCGGCTCGGACACTGCGCTGGCGCCGGCATCAACCGCTTGTTTGAATTGTGCGTCCACATCATTCACATACAGGTGCAAACCGACACTGGGATGCGCGTCCGGATTGCGCAGGGCCGTTTCATCGCAGGGCGTGCCCAGCATGATCACCGCTTCGCCAATACGCAGCTCCGCATGGCCGACCCTGCCGTCGGGCATGTCCAGGCGCATGAACACTGAGGCGCCAAAGGCCTTCTTGTAGAACTCGATCGCCTTTGCGGCCTCGTTGATGCCCAGATAGGGGGTAATGCCGTGATAACCCTCGGGAATAGGTTTAACGCTCATAACGTTCTCCTTTGATTGTGGTTATGGGGTTACAGCCTTTTCACTATAGGTCACGTTGCATTGCGCAACTGGCTTTACCGATCAGCATCAGGCGTGGGCTCCAGCAACTGCGCACCAGGGCCACGCTCACCCAGCTGGTCATCGTGATTGCGCAGCGGGCACGCCTCCATCGACAGGCACCCGCACCCGATGCAACCATTGAGCTTGTCGCGCAGCAGCATCAGTTTGTTGATGCGCTCATCCAGATCTTCACGCCACAACGCCGACAGCCGTTCCCAGTCGTGAGCGTTCGGTGTGCGCCCATCGGGCAGGGCCCGCAAGGCCTCGCCAATGGTCGCCAGCGGAATGCCCAGACGTTGGGCGATTTTGATCAGCACCACCCGGCGCAGTACATCCCGTGGATATCGTCGTTGATTGCCGGCATTGCGATTGCTCTTGATCAGCCCTTTGGATTCGTAGAAGTGCAGCGCGGTGACCGCCACGCCGCTGCGAGCGGCCAACTGACCGACGCTGAGTTCGTTGCTGAGCATGTAAGGCTCCCAAACAGTGCTTGACCTCGACTTAACTAGAGGTTTTACCCTGCGTGGCATCGAATCGCAAGATTCTTCCTACAGAGAGAGGGGGTTTTCATGCAGGTATCAGAGAAGAGTCGCAGCTTCACTCAGCTGATCGAATTTCACATCGAACCCCGTCAGCAATCCGCCCTGGTGGCCGCCTTGACCACCCAGAGCGAGCGTCTGGCCGTGCGCCATGGCGGCTTCTTGAGTGCCAGCGTACAGGTCAGCGATGACGGACGCAGGGTGCTCAATTACTTGCAATGGCAATCGCGGGAAGAGGGTGAGGCGGCCTTCAAATGTTTTGAGCAGGGCGGCGAAGATTTCTGGACGCTGATCCGCGCCCACCGGGCCACGGCCGTGACCTTTGGCGCATTCCAGGTACTGCGCAGTTTTGAGCGCAGTCAGGACGATGCCTTGCACTGCCGACTAAATGGATAGGTGCAGCATCCGTTCGCCTTGCGCATTTTTCCCGGGCCTGCGCTTGTTGACCGCCAGTTCGCCGATCTTGATCAGGCGAGCGCGAGCGACGTTGCGGCTCAGTCCCAGCAAGGTGGCGGTGTGTACTTGGTTGTAGTGGCTGAAGTGATAAGCAGCGCGCAATAAGGCGTCCTCGACCTTTTCATGCAGGGCGCCGGACTGTTCCTCGAAGAGCCTTTGAAACGCCCGCGCCAGCAGGGCTTCTGCACAGGTATCGGTGTCGCTGTCGTTCTGGCGTTCGATGCGCAGGTTCGACAGGCGCAGGTCGTCGGGTTCGATCACAGCGTTGCGGCAGACCAGCAGGGTGTGATGAATCACGTTTTCCAGCTCACGGATATTACCCGGCCAGCTGTAGCGCTTGAGCTTGTGCTCGGCCTCGTGGCTCACGCTGATCGGACCGTAGCCCA
Source organism: Pseudomonas sp. BTN1 (assembly GCF_001907715.1). Lineage (NCBI taxonomy): Bacteria > Pseudomonadati > Pseudomonadota > Gammaproteobacteria > Pseudomonadales > Pseudomonadaceae > Pseudomonas > Pseudomonas sp. BTN1. The sequence continues at coordinate 26,088 of NZ_MPBM01000058.1, forward strand.
GGCGCTGGCTGTAGGTTTGGATGAAGTGCCGGGTCAGCGGCAGGATATCGCCGGTACGTTCGCGCAGCGGGCTCAGTTCCAGGCTGACTACATTGAGGCGGTAGTAGAGGTCTTCACGGAAATGCCCGGCGTTGATGGCCTGTTCCAGTTGTACATTGGTGGCGGCCAGGACTCGCACATCGATTGCAATGCTTTTGCGCGAACCCAGGCGCACCACCTCACGCTCCTGTAGCACCCGCAGCAGTTTGACCTGGATGGCCATCGGCAAATCGCCGATCTCATCCAGAAACAAGGTGCCGCCGTCAGCCTCTTCGAACCAGCCGGCCTTGGCGCTGAGGGCACCGGTAAAGGCGCCTTTCTCATGGCCGAACAACTCGGCTTCCACTAGTGCTTGCGAAAAAGCCCCGCAGTTCACTGCCACGAAGGGCCGATTTCGCCGCGTACTGAGGTGGTGGATATGCCGCGCAACAAGCTCTTTGCCGGTGCCGGTTTCGCCGATGATCAGCACGCTGGCCTCGCTGGGGGCCACTTGCTGGATATGGTCGAGCAGGGCCTGGGACTTTGGGTCTTCGAAGACCTGGGCTGTGGCGCGGATCGAGGTCGCGAGGGCAGGCGAGGGCGGCAGGGTGAACAGCTGCATGGTGACCTCTCATGGGAATTCAAGCTTTGTTGAAGGGCTGTTGCCGGGTGGACAGTGGGCTGCGCGCAAGGTCTTTATAGAGGTATCGTCTTAATTCGTAAATGAAGGTGTTTCTATATTTATAGAACTTAAATGAATATAAAGGCGTTCCCCCTGTGGACGCCGATACGCGTGATAGCGACTATCACGGACGATGATTTTTCAGCGAGAAGGGGCGGGAGTAGCCTGTGTTCATTGACTCGAAACCATCTTCGCAGGGCCATCGCCATGAACCGTTTCCTCGCTGTTTCCCTTTTACTTGTCACCTCTGTCCTTGCGGGGTGTGCGACCCAGCCATCCCCGGAAATGCGCCCTTATACGGCCGAGGAAACCAAGCAGTTGGCTTTGGAGGCCCTGGGCCGTCGCGGCTTGTCGTTTGACGACTATCAACGCCAACGCGCCGCGTTGCTTGGCCAGCCAAAGCCCTTCGGCTTTGATCACCAGGGTGAAATGAACGCCGAGCGCAGCGTGGTTTTGCATGGTCGGCCCAGTTGAGCGCGCTTCATGCAGCAAAAAGCCCGAGGTTTCCCACAAGGAACCTCGGGCTTTTTGTTTGCCATGGGGCTACTTCAGCCTGTTAAGCTCAATTCCAGGAGCGTTCCTACGCACATTTAAATAAAGTTACCTTCTTTAATGGCATTCGATCGGTTAAACCTGACGACCTCTGTTCTGGTCGATGCCCCCCGAGACGCTGTTCTTGGGAATACGCTCTGCGAGTTTTAACCTCATGAATAAACGTCCGCTGTATTTCGACTACGCCGCCACCACGCCGGTGGATGAGCGAGTTATCCAGGTGATGGTCGAGTGTCTGGGTTTCGACGCCCACTTCGGCAACCCTGCGTCCAGTTCCCATGCATTCGGCCAAGCGGCCCGGCAGAAGGTTGAACAGGCGCGTGGCCAGGTGGCCGAGTTGGTGGTGGCCGAGCCCGAGCAGATAGTCTGGACCTCCGGTGCCACGGAATCCAACAACCTTGCGCTCAAGGGCGTGGCCCAGGCCCGTGGTGTGGCGGGTGGGCATATCATCACCAGCCAGATCGAACACAAGGCCACGCTGGACACCGCGCGGCAATTGCAGGAAGCCGGAGTGGCAGTGACTTACCTGGTACCGGATGCAGACGGCTTGATCAGCGTCGAAGCGGTCAGCGAAGCCTTGCGCGAGGATACCTTTCTTGTCTCGCTGATGCTGGTCAACAACGAACTGGGCACCCTCAACGATATCCCGGCCATTGGCGCGCGGGTACGTGAGCACGGCGCGTTGTTCCATGTGGACGCGGCGCAAGGGGCAGGCAAAGTGGCTATCGACCTGGCCCGGTGGCCGGTGGACTTGATGTCGTTCTCTGCTCACAAGCTGTATGGGCCCAAGGGTATTGGCGCGTTATATGTCGGGCCTCGGGCGCAGCAGAAGGTACTGGCGCAGATTCACGGGGGGGGCCACGAAGGCGGTTTGCGCTCCGGCACCCTGGCGACTCATCAGATTGCCGGCATGGGCGCGGCGTTTGCTCTGGCGGCGGCGTCTTTCGAGGATGAGAAGGCCACGATTGTCGCGCTGCGCCAGCGCTTGCTGGATCAGTTGGCGTCGGTTGCCGGCTTGCGTCTTAATGGCAGCCCAACCCAGCGTATTCCACACACATTGAGCCTTACCTTCAGCGAAGGCGAATTCAATTCAGCCGCATTGAGTTCAGGCATTGCCTTTTCCGCGACTTCAGCGTGCAATTCGGCCAGCAATGCGCCGTCCCATGTGCTTCTGGCCTTGGGGCATGACGCTCGCAGTGCCGCTCGCACTATTCGCTTGAGCCTGGGCAGGTTTACCACCGAACAGGATATCGACCAGGCCGCGCAGTTGATCAAGGCCGCATTGGCGAGTGCGCCAGCGTTCTGGGCAGTCTGATTTATCATCGCAATACATAACAATTATTAGTGGTTAGCAGGAGACACAATGAGTACGCAGCCTTTGACCCATGGAACGGTTCCCCAGCGCCTGGCGCACACCCGTGAACTGATGCGCCGCGAAGGCATTCATGCCTTGCTGGTGCCATCGGCGGACCCGCATTTGTCCGAATATTTGCCGGGTTACTGGCAAGGGCGCCAGTGGTTGTCCGGTTTTCATGGCTCGGTGGGCACTCTGATCGTCACGGCGGAGTTCGCCGGGGTCTGGGCGGATAGCCGTTATTGGGAACAGGCGACCAAGGAGCTCAAGGGCAGCGGTATCGAGCTGGTGAAGCTGCAACCGGGTCAGCCCGGGCCGCTGGAGTGGCTGGCCGAGCAAACCCCTGAGGGTGGCGTGGTGGCGGTGGACGGTGCGGTCATGGCCGTGGCCTCGGCACGTACCCTGGGTGGCAAATTGGCCGAGCGTGGCGCGCGTCTGCGTACCGATATCGATGTGCTCGATGAAGTCTGGCAAGACCGCCCAGCGTTGCCGAACCAGCCGATCTATCAGCATCTGCCGCCCCAAGCCACCGTCAGTCGTGGCGAGAAACTGGCCGCCTTGCGTGCCAGTTTGAAAGACAAGGGCGCCGATTGGCATTTCATCGCGACGCTGGATGACATCGCCTGGCTATTCAACCTGCGCGGCGCTGATGTGTCGTTCAATCCGGTGTTTGTGTCCTTTGCCTTGATCAATCAGCAACAGGCCACTTTGTTTGTGGCGTTGGGCAAGGTCGATGCGCAACTGCGGGCGGTGCTTGAGCAGGATGGCGTGACCCTGCGTGATTACAGCGAGGTGGCGCAAGCGCTGCGAGCGGTACCGGCGGGCGCAAGTTTGCAAGTAGACCCTGCCCGCGTCACCGCCGGCTTGCTGGAAAACCTCGACGCGGGCGTCAAGCTGGTTGAAGGCCTCAACCCCACCACACTGGCTAAATCCCGCAAGAGCCTGGCGGATGCGGAACATATCCGCCAAGCCATGGAGCAGGATGGTGCGGCGCTGTGCGAATTCTTTGCCTGGCTCGACAGCGCCCTGGGTCGCGAGCGCATTACCGAACTGACGATTGACGAACACCTGACCGCTGCACGTACTCGCCGCCCAGGCTATGTATCGCTAAGTTTCAACACCATTGCCGCCTTCAACGCCAACGGCGCGATGCCGCATTACCACGCCACCGAAGAAGAGCATGCGCTGATCGAAGGTGATGGCTTGCTGTTGATCGACTCGGGCGGCCAATACCTGGGCGGAACCACGGACATCACGCGGATGGTGCCTATCGGTACACCGAGTGAGGAGCAGAAACGCGATTGCACGCGGGTGCTCAAGGGTGTGATTGCTCTGTCCCGTGCGCAGTTCCCCAAGGGCATTCTTTCACCGTTGCTGGATGCCATTGCCCGTGCGCCGATATGGGCAGAAGGCGTGGACTACGGTCACGGCACAGGCCACGGCGTGGGTTATTTCCTCAACGTACATGAAGGTCCGCAGGTCATTGCCTATCAGGCTGCTGCGGCGCCACAAACGGCGATGCAGCCAGGGATGATTACTTCAATTGAACCGGGTACTTATCGCCCTGGCCGTTGGGGCGTGCGCATTGAGAACCTGGTGTTGAACCGTGAAGCGGGCAAGACCGAGTTTGGCGAATTCCTCAAGTTCGAAACCCTGACCCTGTGCCCAATTGATACCCGCTGCCTGGTGCCGTCGTTGCTCACGGCGGATGAGCGTGAATGGTTCAACGCGTATCACGCCCAGGTGCGTGAGCGTTTGAGCCCGCTGCTCAATGGTGCAGCGCTTGAATGGTTGCAGGTGCGCACTGCGGCGATTTGATCGGTTGCAGCCAAGGCATTGCCGGCTGCAATCAACACCTAGCTGAGGGCTTCACGCACAAAGTCCAGGCGGTCCTGGCCGAAGAACAGCTGGTTTCCTACAAAGAAACTGGGAGCGCCGAACACGCCGCGCTTAATGGCTTGTTCGGTTTTGTCCTTGAGAGCGTCCTTGACGGCTGCATCATTGGACAGGGCCAGTACCTGCTCGGGATCGAACCCCTGTTCGGTGAGCACATTGGCCACGACCTCTGGGTCGCCCAGGTGACGGCCTTCCACCCAGAGTGCGCGGAACAGGCAGTCGATGAAGTCGAGGAAGCGCTCAGGCTGGTGGATTTGAATGCCGGTGACGGCGCGCATCAGCACCAAGGTATTGATGGGAAAGTGCGGGTTGAACCTGAGCGGCACGTTGTAGCGTTTGGCGTAACGCGCCAGGTCATCGAGCATATAGCGCCCCTTGGCGGGCACCATGATCGGCGAGGCATTGCCCGTGGCCTTGAATACACCGCCCAACAGCATCGGTTGATACACCACCTGTGCGCCGGTTTTAGCGCACAGCGCCGGCAACTGGGTATAGGCCAGGTAAGTGGCGGGGCTGCCGAGATCAAAGAAGAACTCCAGGGTTTTACTCATGGTCTGTACTCACTGCTTATTGTTATAGAGGGAGTCACCAGGTTTCATTCCAGGGGCGCAGGTCCAGTTCGAACGTCCAGGCGTCCCGTGGCTGGCGATGCAGGAACCAGTAGTTGTCGGCAATATGGTCAGGGTTGAGGAGGGCGTCCTGATCCTTGAGTGCGTATTTTTGCGGGAAGTTCTCGCGAATGAAGTCGGTATCGATGGCACCGTCCACCACCACATGGGCGACATGGATGTTCATCGGGCCTAACTCCCGCGCCATGCTTTGTGCCAGGGCGCGTATCCCATGCTTGGCGCCGGCGAAGGCGGCAAACCCCGCGCTTCCGCGCAAGCCGGCGGTGGCTCCGGTGAACAGGATAGTGCCGCGGTTACGCGTGACCATGCGCTTGGCGACTTCCCGTGCGTTCAGGAAGCCGGAGAAGCACGCCATCTCCCATATCTTGAAGTACTTGCGTGCGGTTTCTTCCAGAATGCTGCAAGGCACATTGGCGCCGATGTTGAAGACGAACGCTTCAATAGGTCCCAGCTCGGTTTCGATTTGCTCGACCAGTGCGATCACGTCCTCTTCTTTACGTGCATCACAGGCAAAACCATGGGCTTCACCGCCCGCCAACTGAATGCTGTCTACCAGGGGCTGCAGTTTGTCGGCGCTGCGACGGGTGACGCAGGCGATGTAGCCTTCGCGGGCAAAGCGTTTGGCTATGGCGCCGCCGGTCGCGTCACCGGCACCCACTACTAATACGATTTTCTTGTTGTGCGGCATGGGAACTCCATTGGCTCGATGGTCGAGCAGGAGTTTAGCCTTCGTGCCGCAACTGGCCTGAATTTAAGATGAGCAGTCAGGAAAGACTGCTCGGGCAGCTATTTGCAGATGACGATCATACTGCGGCTGGTATAGCCGGCAGGGTTGAGGCCGAAAGGATAGTCCCCAGGCTCTTCGGAGTTATCGCCGGATTTGGCTATCACCCGGTAGCCCTTGGCACCGCATGAGTTGGCTGCACTGGTGTAGCACTGGTCCCAGGAGGAGGACAGGCCTGAACAGTTGATATGCAGCCCTTTTTTTCCCCGTTTCACTTCTGTTTTTGTGGTTGCAGCACAGCCAGCGATGCCCACAACCAGCAACAGTATCAAAATTCGTTTCATTCCCATCCTTAATAGCCGCCCTGCAAAAGAACAGAGCCGCTTTACTCGCTCTCGAGCGAAGCGTTCATGCTGTCCGTGTCGAAATTCTCCATGAATGACATTCGGTTACGGCCTAAACATGGCCTAAATGAGCGGCAAATACCAGAGCTGGCTTTAAAGATGATCAGTCGGCAGGCACCAGTGGTTTGGATTCGTTGCGCATCGTCAACGTCGCGCCTACGCTAGCCAGGATAATGCAGGTGATGGCCAGCCATTGGGCCAGGGATAGATGCTCATGCAGAAAGAACAGGCCGGAGAGGGCGCCGAACGCCGGTTCGATACTCATCAACGTGCCGAATGTGCGAGCGGGAAGGCGAGTCAGTGCGACCATCTCCAAGGTGTAGGGCAAGGCGGTGGACAGAATTGCGACGCCAATGGCGATAGGGATCAGGGCGGGCGTCAGCAGCGCGGCGCCCGCATGCACGATGCCGATCGGTGCTACGAACAGGGCCGCAATCATCACGCCGAGTGCAGCGGTCTGAACACCATTGTCGTTCCCAGCCTTTTGGCCGAACAAAATATAGAGGGCCCAGCATCCGCCTGCGCCCAGTGCGTAAGCCGCGCCGACCCAGTCGATACCGCTACTGGCCTCGCCCATCGGAATTAACAGCAGCAGGCCGATGATCGCCAGGGCAATCCACAGGAAGTCGACAGCTCTGCGCGAGGCATAGATAGCGACGGCAAGCGGGCCTGTGAATTCGAGTGCTACTGCAATCCCCAGCGGTACGGTACGAAGGGACATATAGAAGAGGAAGTTCATGCCGCCCAGCGCCATCCCGTAAATGATCACCGTGCGCAAGGACTTGGCCGTCAGCGTGGCGCGCCATGGGCGTAATAGCACCAGCATGATCACACTGGCGAAAATCAAACGCAGAGCAGTGGTGCCTTGTGCGCCAACAATAGGAAACATGCTTTTGGCCAATGACGCACCGGATTGGATGGACGCCATGGCGATCAATAGCAGGCCGATCGGAAACAATGCGGATGCCAGGCTGCGAGGAGGGGTGGTCATTGCGGGAGTTCTTCCGAAGTCATGATCGATAAATATGTGGCGCTATGATGCTTAACTGTCAATGAATGAGCAATATATTGCTCAAATACTGACTCATAGCTATCTATATAGTGGAAGTATCGGGTTTTTGAGGGTTTTGATAGAAAAACCGAATAATTGGGTTGACGGCAGATTCTGGAAGCCTATAATTCGCCCCACTTCCGGCGCAGTCGAAACGGAAAACTCCTTGGTAAACAATGAGTTATGCAGTTCTCGGCGGCAAGTTGCTTCAGTTCATCGAAGCTAAAAGGAAGTTGAAAAAGAG
>NZ_MPBM01000059.1:0-17462 GCF_001907715.1 Pseudomonas sp. BTN1
AAAAAACAAAGATATGAAACGGTAATAAAGGGTGTTGAGAAGGTTCGAACCCAGCGGTTGGAATTTCTGGTGGGTGGCGGGGGAGGTGCGGGAATCGATGGAACCAAGTTCGTTGCCGCTGCTGTTGGCTACGAGGGTGATGCTTGGGACATTCTGGAAACGCGGGGTGAAAGTATTAGACGAGCGCTGCCATTTGGCACCGTTCTAACCCAACCGGAAACTGGCCCGGAAACGAACAAGGCAGGCTGTGGTTACTCGCCGGGCGACACAAGACAAGCTGCCGTTTCGAAGCGCTTACATGTTTCCACAATTCTCGATTCTCGATCCCACCAAAACCCAAACCCTCCCCACCCGTCAACTCGCAAACGGCGTTGTCGATGCGTTCGTGCATGTCATTGAGCAGTACCTGACCTACCCAATCGATGCGCGCGTCCAAGATCGTTTTGCCGAAGGTCTTTTACAAACGCTGATCGAAATTGGCCCCCTTGTACTGAAAGAGTCCGCGGACTACAGCACGCGTGCCAACCTCATGTGGACGGCCACTTTGGCGCTCAATGGCCTGATCGGAGCGGGCGTACCACAGGACTGGTCCACCCACATGATCGGCCATGAGCTCACCGCGCTGTACGGCATCGATCACGCACGGACCCTGGCCATCGTACTTCCTGCGAACCTAGAGATTCGTCGTGAAGCCAAGCGCGCGAAGCTGCTGCAGTACGCCGAGCGGGTTTGGCAGATCAGCCAAGGGGACAAAGAACAACGGATTGACATGGCCATACAACAGACCCGGATGTTCTTCGAGAGCCTGGGCTTACCGACGCACTTATCCGCCTACAAGCTCGGCACTGACGCTATAGATGCGCTAATAAACCAGCTCGACACACACCACCTCACCGCACTCGGCGAACACAACAACGTCAGTTTAGACGTCAGCCGCCGTGTGCTTGAAGCGAGCCTATAAGCCAACCTCCAGCACTGCTTATCCACACAGGCAGCGCATTACAAAACATCCACAAGCATGCACAACTGCAAGGTATACGACATGAAGATTCTCCTCGTTCTGACTTCCCACGACCAGCTTGGTGACACTGGCGAGAAGACCGGTTTCTGGCTCGAAGAGCTGGCCGCGCCTTACTACGCCTTCATCGACGCTGGCGTGCAAGTGACCCTAGCATCGCCGAAAGGCGGTCAACCACCCATCGACCCAAAGAGCAATGAGCCCGACTTCCAGACAGACGCCACCCGTCGCTTTCAGACCGATTCAGTCGCCACTCACGCGCTGGCCAACACCGAGAAACTGAGCGACGTGATCAGTTCCGAGTTTGATGCGGTGTTCTACCCTGGCGGCCATGGCCCACTGTGGGATCTTGCGGAGAACACCTTTTCTATCTCTCTGATCGAGCAATCAATCCAATCCGGCAAACCTGTCGGAGCGGTTTGTCACGCACCAGCGGTTTTGCGCCATGTCAAGTGTGTAGATGGCAAACCTCTGGTTGCAGGCAAGACAGTAACCGGTTTCAGCAATAGCGAGGAGGCTGCGGTGGGTCTAACTCAAATCGTGCCTTTCCTGGTAGAGGATATGCTCAAGGCAAATGGTGGGCGCTATACCAAGGGTGCTGACTGGAGCGTTCATGTCGAAGTCGATGGGTTGCTCGTAACTGGCCAGAACCCAGCTTCCTCTGAAGCTACGGCTCACTCGCTGCTCAAACTGTTGGCCTGAGACTACGTCAATGTCCGCCTACGTAGTCTTCACACGTGAACACACCACAGACGAGGCTGAGTTGAAACTCTATGCCCGTAAAGCACCGGCGGCACGCCAGGGTCGGAACCTCACACCATTGGCCTTCTACGGCCAACTGGAGGTGCTCGAAGGCGGACCGATTGAGGGCGCAGTCATTCTTCAATTTCCGGACATAGCAGCAGCTCGAGAGTGGTACTCCAGCCCCGCCTACCAAGAGGCACTGCAACATCGTCTTAAAGGTGCGGTTTACAGAGTATTCCTGATTGATGGCATCAATCATTAGTAAATGCACCAAAATATTCCCGCAGTTTAGGTCCTGTCTACTTACCAGCCTCATTAACAAATCAAATTTACTTAAAATTACTGGAGAAACAGCATGGCATACGCATCCGTTAATCCCTATACAGGTGAAGTTCTAAAAAGTTTTCCAGATGCAACAGATATTCAGATTGAACAGGCTCTTGAGGCGTCTCACAACGCATTTCTTGTCTGGAAGAATTGCTCAATCGCAGAGCGTGGGGCCGTCCTTCAGCGAGCTGCCGACCTGCTGCGCGCGCGAGCAAACGACTATGCCCGGTTGCTAACACTGGAAATGGGCAAGATCACTGCCGAAGCATTAGGTGAAGTAGAAATCTCAGCAAGTATCTTTGAGTATTACGTTAAACATGCAGAAGCTTTGTTAACTCCGCAGAAGCTGCCGGTAGCCGACCCAGCCGAGGGTGAAGCAATCTTGGTCCATGAGCCGTTGGGCACTATCCTGGCCATTGAACCATGGAACTTTCCTTACTATCAAATTGCTCGCATTCTCGCACCACAGTTGGCAGCGGGTAATACCGTGCTGCTCAAACATGCTTCAAACGTACCGCAATGTGCCGAAGCTTTCGAACAACTACTGCTTGATGCTGGTCTACCTGCTGGCGCATTCAGCAACATGTACGCAAATCGCCAGCAAATCGAGACAATCCTCAACGACTCTCGAGTACACGGGGTGGCACTGACCGGTTCCGAAGGCGCAGGTGCCATCATCGCCTCCCAGGCTGGCAAGGCACTGAAGAAATCTACATTGGAACTGGGGGGGGCAGATGCCTTCATAGTTCTGCGCGACGCTGAACTGAAAAAGACCGTGAAGTGGGCTGTTGTAGGCCGTCACTGGAATGCTGGACAGGTGTGCATATCATCCAAACGCATGATTGTAGTGGAAGAAGTCTACGATGAGTTCCTGCGCCTTTATGCCGAAGGTGTAGCACAACTGAAGGCCGGCGACCCGTTCGATCCGGAAACAAATCTAGCCCCCCTGTCATCTCAAACTGCCGCCGACGAAATCCGCGCGAAGATTCGTGAAGCAGTCAACTACGGTGCTACGGCCACCGAGGTTGGGCCCAAGGTACCAAGCAAGGGTGCATTTGTTCAACCGACCATTCTGACCAACCTGACGCCTGATAACCCTGCCTACTACTGGGAGTTCTTCGGTCCAGTCTCGATGATCTTACGAGCTAAAGACGAAGAAGACGCGATAGTTATCGCCAACGACTCTCCGTTCGGGCTCGGTGGTTCGGTATTCACCGCAGACGCCCAGCATGGTGTTGAGGTTGCTAAGCGCATCGAGACAGGCATGGTGTTCGTCAATCACCCAACGTCATCGAAAGCCGACCTACCTTTCGGCGGAATCAAAAGATCTGGTTACGGTCGCGAGCTGATTGGTTTGGGAATCAAGGAATTCGTCAACCACAAGCTGATTAACGTCATGGATATCGACGCGCCGTTCTGACTTACATCTTCACCTCAATGCAAACAGGCCTCAGTGCTTTTATGCAGCAGCCCCCCCCCTCTTTGATGAAGAGATCGGGGGGGGGCTGGACTACGTTGCCAAGCCTGGCGCGCAGCACAGCGCGCTCCCCGCCGATCCAGAAGCAGGCTGAAAAAGTGCGGCGATAGGAATGCCTGCGCGAATACACAACTACATATTGACATATATCAATATCTCAAATAATCTCAACCAAACCCATCGCACTTACCTCAGGAGGTAACCCATGCAAAATTCCAGTGATACCCATCCGAGCTACCTTCCCGACAACAGCTACGGCCTGTTTATCGACAACCAGTGGGTGGCGGCCGAAAATGGTGAAACCCTCGACATTATCAACCCCGCCAACGGAAAAATTCTCACCAACATCCCAAACGCCACAGCTGCCGACGTCGACCGCGCGGTGCAGGCCGCAAAACGCGCCTTCGTGACCTGGCGTACCACCTCGCCAGCGGAACGCGCCAATGCGTTGTTGAAGATCGCCGACCTGCTGGAAGCCGATGCCGATCGGTTCGCCGTTCTGGAAACCCTTGATGTAGGCAAACCCATTCGTGAAAGTCGCTCCGTCGACATCCCACTGGCGATTGATCATTTCCGCTACTTCGCCGGCGCAATCCGCAGCCAATCGGATGAGGCGGTCATGCTGGATGAGCAAACACTCAGCATCGCTCTCAGTGAACCCCTCGGCGTCGTGGGCCAAGTGATTCCGTGGAACTTCCCGCTTCTTATGGCCGCCTGGAAGATCGCTCCAGCCATCGCGGCGGGTAACACCGTAGTCATCAAACCTTCTGAGCTAACCCCGGTAACCATCCTTGAACTGGCGAAGATCTTCGCCAAGGTACTTCCGGCCGGCGTGGTCAACATCGTCACAGGCTTAGGCACCTCAGTTGGCCAGGCCCTACTGGATCATCCAGACCTGCGCAAGCTTGCCTTCACTGGCTCGACGCGTGTCGGCGAACTCGTCGCCAATGCGGCAGCGAAGAAAATCATTCCTGCCACCCTTGAACTGGGCGGCAAGTCAGCCAACATCGTTTTCCCCGATGCGAACTGGGACAAGGCCGTGGAAGGCGCAGTCCTCGCCATCCTGTGGAACCAAGGCCAAGTCTGCGAATCCGGCGCACGGCTGTTCGTTCACGAGTCCATCTACGAGCAATTCCTGGCTGAGCTCAAGCATAAGTTCGAAGCTGTGCGTGTGGGTGACCCATTGAACCCAGACACCATGATGGGCGCACAGGTCAGCAAGACCCAGATGGAACGGATCCTCGGCTACGTTGATATCGCCAAACAGGAAGGTGCCGAGGTACTGATCGGCGGCGGTCGCCTTACAGGTGCCGATTACGATGCCGGCTTCTTCATCCAGCCAACGATTCTGGTCGGTGTTCGCAACGATATGCGCGTCGCCTACGAGGAAATTTTCGGCCCTGTTCTGTGCGTCATTCCTTTCAAGGATGAAGCGGAGGTCATCGCCATGGCCAACGACTCCGAGTACGGCCTAGCGGGCGCAGTCTGGACCCAAGACATCAACCGGGCGTTACGTGTGGCACGCGCGGTGGAAACCGGACGTATGTGGGTAAATACCTACCATGAGATCCCTGCCCACGCCCCCTTTGGTGGCTATAAGAAATCTGGCCTAGGACGGGAAACTCACAAGTCAATGCTGGAAGCCTACAGCCAGAAGAAGAACATCTACGTCAGCCTCAACGAAGCACCGCTCGGGCTCTTCTGACCTCGCTGATCCATGTTTTTTTGACCTATAACATCGAATATTTTAGATATGCAGGTAAACGAAATGACACAATCAGAACTTTTTAAAACCACTCAGCTGGGCCCATACACCCTCAAGAACCGTATCGTTCTGCCGCCACTGACGCGTTCGCGCAGCTCCCAACCCGGCAATATTGCGAACGACCTAATGGCCACATATTACCGTCAGCGCAGCGGTGCTGGCTTCATGGTGACCGAGGGCACACAGATCGAACCCCGAGGACAGGGTTATGCCTGGACACCCGGCATTCATAGCCCAGAACAGATACAAGGCTGGCGTAAGGTCACCGACGCTGTTCACGCCGAAGGGGGGGTGATCTTTGCTCAACTTTGGCATGTAGGCCGCGTGTCGCACACATCGCTGCAACCCGGTGGTGAAGCGCCCGTCGCGCCATCAGCCATCCGCGCGGACAACGTCAAGGTGTTCATCGAAACTGGCCCCGGCACGGGTGCACTGGCCGACCCATCGACCCCCCGAGCCCTGTCCACCAAGGAGGTAAAGGAACTGGTTGAGCTCTACGCCCAAGCAGCCCGAAATGCTTTGGACGCAGGTTTTGACGGGGTGGAGCTTCACTGCGCGAACGGGTACCTGGTAAACCAGTTCATTTCGGCCCATACCAACCAGCGTGATGATGAATATGGCGGTTCGCTGCAGAACCGTCTTCGCTTCCTGCGCGAAATCACCCTGGCCGTTGCTGGTGTCGTCGGCAAGGAGCGCATGGGAGTTCGCTTCGCCCCGCTGTTCGCGACCACAGACGAAGACCGCGTATACCTTGGCCTGGTCGAAGAAGATCCTCACCAAACCTACATCGAGGCAGTGAAGATCCTCGAGGAAGTGGGCATTGCCTACCTGTCGCTCGCCGAAGCCGATTGGGAAAACGCACCCGAGCTGCCTGAGACGTTCCGGGAAGATGTTCGTAAGACCTTCAGCGGCAAGATTCTCTATGCCGGCAAGTACACCGCTGAACGAGGAAATCGCGTGATAAAAGCTGGCTGGGGCGACCTGATCGCTTTTGGTCGCCCCTTCATTGCGAACCCCGACCTGCCCGCTCGTATCGCCAACAACTGGCCGCTTCACCCAGTTGATCCAAGCAGCATGTACGGCGGTACCGATAAGGGCTACACCGACTACCCGACTTACAAATCCTAAACGCTCAATGCCACGCCCCATAACTCAGGGGCGTGGCTCAGCGTTTGCTGACCGAGGAAGTTAAGCATGTACCAACCGAGCACGATCCCCTACCAAGAGCATAGGGGATTCAAACGAACCTTCAGGCAGGGTCATCTAAGCCTTGGGCTGTTCTTTCCCCTAGAGGCTTTCGAAGGTGATACACCGAGCATGCTAGATCAGGTCGCGCTGGCCAAACGTGCAGAGGCACTTGGTTTTTCGGCGCTCTGGTTTCGCGACGTCCCACTCAGGGACCCAAGCTTCGGCGATGTCGGCCAGGTTTTCGACCCTTGGGTGTATCTGGGCTACATGGCAGCCCATACAACAGAAATCGCACTAGGTACCGCCTCCATCGCCCTTACTTTGCGTAATCCCTTGCACACGGCAAAGGCCGCAGCGAGCATTGATCAGTTGAGCGGAGGTCGCTTGCTCCTGGGAGTAGCCTCTGGCGATCGTCCCGTGGAGTTTCCCGCATTCAGCATTGATCCAGAAAAGCGTGGCGAGACCTTTCAAGAAAACTTCAATGTGATACGCCAAGCCCATCGAACACACTTCGAGCCCATTCGCTGGAGTGGCGGCGAGTTAGTGGGGGCCGACCTCGTTCCCAAACCTACGACTCGGGAAATACCGCTATTCGTAACCGGACACAGCCGCCAGCCGCTCGATTGGATCGCACGTGAAAGCCATGGATGGATCAACTATCCACGTCCGCCAAAAATACAGCGACTGATCGTGGAGGATTGGCGACAGGAAATAGTTAAACAGTGTGGCACTATCTACAAGCCGTTCTTGCAATCGCTTTATATCGACCTGGACGAACACCCGTCCACGCCGCCCTCGCATATCCATCTAGGATTTCGACTAGGACGTAACCACCTTCGGGCCTTGCTGGATACACTTCAGGAAATCGGTGTAGATCACGTCATCCTGAACCTCAAGTATGGTAAACGCCCCGCAGCAGAGGTTATCGAGGAACTTGGCAAGCATATCGTCCCGCAATTCGGCGTCCAGGCTTCTGATAGTGCTGCCTGACAGAGCAACAATACTTCAGCCAGGAGCGGCCAGTCCTTGCAACAGACGGCGGGCGCAGAGGTCACGTCAATACCTTCCATTTTTCTGCGCAAACCCGGAAGATATCTAAATATCGCAAAAAACAGGTATCAACATTCCATGACCATTGACGTCAACGAAGCACTGAAAGCATTGGCAAACCCGATGCGCCTTGCCATCCTCAATTGGCTCAAGGATCCCAGGACAATCTTTCCAGAGCAGGAGGTCGACCCAGAAACGGTAGGCGTGTGCGTCAGTATCATCCAAGAGCGCACGGGCCTCTCGCAGTCCACCACATCGCTTTATCTCGCAGCTCTGCAGCGCGCGCAATTGGTGACATCGCAGCGGATCGGCCCCTGGACCTACTACAAACGCCACGACGAAAATATCGATGCCTTTTTCAAAGCGCTGCAAGAAAAAATCTAAGGCTGAAGAAACCTTGTATTTCTGGCTGATTTCAGTGCTTGCCGATTTCAAAAACAGCAATCTGACCAAGTAACGATCAACTAACCCGTTCATTTATGAGTTTTTAGCCGCAGCGAGCATTTGGTAGCGGGCATACTCTGCATTACGCCCCCATCTCGCCTGGGGTGATCAGCAAATACCGGCCAGCCAGGACATGTGCAGGTTCGACAGATCGAACAACTTGACCTGTGGCGCGGCGTTCTTCACTACCCAGTGGAAACGCACTTTGGTTTCGCCAAACTGTCACTTAATCACTCTGAAACCGGAGCGGTATACGCAAAATACTGCACATTCCAGAGAGAAGCGCGAAGCCTCCTAGTGGTCTTTTACGGCCGACCTTCTTCTTCAGGGGGCAGCATAGGATTTTTTCAACATGACAGAACCGCACCGCAAGCCTGAGTATGTCGGCCTAGTTCTCGCCGCCGGCTCCGGGCAACGCTTCGGCAGCGACAAACGCCTTGCCCAGCTGGCAGACGGCAACAGCCTTTTGCGCGCGACGTTGTTGCGCGCGAAAGAAGCCTTCAGCGATGTTCGAGTCGTATTAAAGGCTGAGGATGATGCAGAGGCCTTGGCTATTCCGCATGGCATTCATCTGGTACGTGCGGCCCACGCCAAACAGGGCATGGGCTCAAGCCTGGCCGCCGGCATCCAGAGCCTGGCAAATACGCAGGCCACTGCGGTGGCGGTGCTGCTCGGGGATATGCCGTGGATTACTCTCGCAACGCTATTGCAGTTGCGCGCGCATGCGCACGCTGAACATATTGTTGTCGCTTACTGCGATGGCCAGCGCGGACACCCCGTGCTGTTCGGCCGGCGCTTTTGGCCGGAGCTGATGCAACTGCAAGGGGAGAATGGGGCCAAGGCTTTAATCGCCACCCATGCGCAACAGGTGATAGAAGTGACGCTTGCTGATAGGGGCATCCTGCTGGACGTCGACAAGCCGGCCGACCTTAGCCACCCACCGATTTCATAATCAGGGCACTGCCGGTAAAAGTGGCGTCTTGTTTGTCCTGCAGCGCACGACTGAGCAACCCTTTCAGTTGCGGCTGCGCCTGCTCAGTCGGCAGATCCAACAGCGCGCCCATAAAATGTCCGCGATTGGATGATAGGCATCCGTATAACCAGCCCGTAGACGACAACCGCAGACGACTGCAGCTCCGGCAAAAGGGCGCGCTTTCGTTGGCAATAATACCGAACGCCCCGCGCTCGCCCACGCTATAACGCAGCGCAGTGGCATCTAGCGCTGCCTCGGTTTGTGTGAAGACATAACACTCGCCGATAAGCTCCAGCAGCTCGCGCTGGCCGACGAACTGGGTACGAAAAGCCTCTGCATGCTGGGCCAGATGGCCCATGCGCATCAGCTCGATAAAGCGCAATTCGTAGCCCTGCTCCAGGCAGAACGCCAACATGGGCATGACCTGGTCGAGGTTGCTGCCACGCATCGGCACCATATTGATTTTGATGCTCATACCAGATCGACGCGCCAGCTCAATGCCGTTAAGCACAGTCTGCAGATCGCCGCCCTTTGCGATCTTGCGGAAGGCGCGCGGGTCAAGTGTGTCGAGGGACACATTGACCCGCTGGATGCCCGCGCTGCGCAATAACGGCAACTTGCCGGCCAGCAATTGTCCATTAGTGGTCAGGCTGATGTCCTGCAACGCTAGCGCACCGATGCCCTGCAGAAAAGGCTCCAGCCGATCACT
Organism: Pseudomonas sp. BTN1; assembly: GCF_001907715.1. Classification (NCBI taxonomy): domain Bacteria; kingdom Pseudomonadati; phylum Pseudomonadota; class Gammaproteobacteria; order Pseudomonadales; family Pseudomonadaceae; genus Pseudomonas; species Pseudomonas sp. BTN1. Next base: position 9,696 of record NZ_MPBM01000059.1, read on the forward strand.
CAGCAGCGGCTCACCGCCGGTAATGCGCAGCGCGTCGATACCGGCGACATCCCTGAGCAGTTCGACGGCGCGCAGCATCGACGCGGCCGCCAGCTCATCACGCGCGGCCACCAAGCGGCGGCCATCGGCCACACAGTAGGTGCAGGCGTAATTGCAGGCAGCCGTGAGGCTCAGGCGAAGTTTGCGGAAACGCCGACCCTGTCGATCGACGATCACCCTGCCATGTCCGTGTCGAAGCCAGTGGCTGACTCGCCATCCTCAGCCAACGCCTCCAGCACATAAACCTGACGATCGCTCAGCAGCTCGCCAAGGGCATTGGCCATGGTCGTGTAATGGGGCATCTGCCGATGAAGCGCTATCGCCTCATGGCTTGCCCAGCGCTCGACGAAGACAAACCGTCCGACCTGTTCAATGCACCGACTCAGGACGTAAGACAGGCAAACGTCTTCGGCCCGCGAGGGCTGCACGCAAGCTCGCAGAATCTGCTCGACCTGCTGCTCTTTGCCGCCTTTGGCGGTCAGTATCGCTACAACGCGTATGGTTTGATTCACGCTGATAGGTTCCTCGGTTGATCAGTCGTCAAGGCTGCACGGCGAACCGCCGATAAGCCTCTGCAGCAAAAGCGATTTCGGTTTCGGTCTCGCTAGCGATCAGCACTGGGTCGCTATCATGGATACTCGCGGACCTGAAACGCAGGCTGCCACCATTGCGACCATTGAGCACCGCCTGAATTTCCGCCAGCATCGCCATAGCCACGCTTTCCGGAGTGTCGCCGCCCAGGTCCAGGCCAATCGGATAATGCAAACACGCCAGCCCTGGCAACTCGCCCTGCTGCTCGTGGATACCGGCCAGCAGGCGCTCGGTGCGCTCACGCGGGCCCAACTGCCCTACATAACAGGGCTCACTGTGCAACACTCCCTGCAGCCAGTGCGCGTCTTGCACCAAGCTGTGAGTCATCACCGCCACCGCTGCGCCGCGTACAAGTTCACGGTAGGCGAAAGGTTGCTCAACATCGCCAACCAGCACCTGGTCAGCGTCGGGAAAACGCTCTGCTCGGGCAAAGTGTGACCGCCCATCGATGATTGTCACATGCCAGCCCAAGAGCTTGGCCATGCGCACCAGCGGCTGGGCATCATGGCCCGCACCAAACACTACCAAACGCCGCACGGGCGGCAGGTACTCCATAAGCACTTCAATCTTGCCGGTGCCATTCGGGTAAAGATATCGGGATGACTTTCCACGCACCAAGGTCTGTTGGAGATCAATCCTGATCTGCTCAGCCAGCGCCGACTGCAGCAACTCGCCCTCGGCGCTTTGTCCTGACACTAATAACAGGCGATCACCTAACCGGTGTGAACCATCAGCCGAGCTGGCGATCACCGTGGCGATGGCCGCCGGTTGCTGGGTGTCGCGAACGCCAAGCAACGCAGTAATCAACGCGCAAGGACCACTGGCAGGCAGCCGCTCGAACAATACGTGAACCTTACCGTTGCAGCCCAGCCCGAAACTAAGCGCTTCCTCACTGCCCTCATCCGCCTCGGAGGTGCTGTAGCTACGCAGTGCAGGCCCAGCTTCAGTTAACCACCAGGCTTTTCTGGCGACTTCCGCCTCCAGGCAGCCACCACTGATGGTCCCCTCGGGCCTGCCGAAGCGCGAGACTAGCATCCGCGCTCCTGGTCGCCGATACGCAGAGCCGTCGACTTTTACCACGGTCGCAAGCACCGCTTCTCGGCCAGCATTGCGCTCCGCCAGGAGTACATCCAGCAGTGGAATCAGACAAGACATGAGGCACCTCGGCTCAATGAAGGGACTCGGTACGGCGCTTAGCCACAGCTTGCTCCGATACCTGCGCACCAGTCTCGCCAAAGCGCTTCAGTACGAAGCTGCTCAGCGCAGCCAATTCCTGGTCGGAGTAAATGGTCCCGAACGACGGCATGCGTCGATCTACCCGGGTGTCGGTCGAACCATGCCCATTTAGCAGGATGCCCAGCAAATTACTGGCGGCAGGATCGTTGACCGTCTTTAGACCCCGTAGCATGGCAGTCTGACTCTGGTTTCCGGTCCCGTCCCAGCGGTGACAACTAGAACAGGCTTCGGCGAACAGTTTATTGCCAAGGGCATTGTCGCCCCCCTGCGGTGCAAGCTTAGCCTGCTGCGGACGAGCCACACCTTCGCTGCGCGCCGGTGAGTCCTTGAGATAAACGGCGATCGCGTGACGATCGGCGTCGGTCAGATGGCTCAGACTGTGCTCCACCACCTCCGCCATCGGCCCGGTGGACAACCCGAATCCTGGCGCCGCGCCGTCCTTCAAGTAACGCGCCAGCACGTCCGTGGGCCAGGCACCGACGCCATGTATCGGGTCAGAGCTGATGTTGTAAGCGTTCCAACCCTGTATCAGGTTACCGGCAAGCGAACGGTCTTTGCTGACAGCTTGGAACAGGTTCCGAGGCGAATGGCACTCACCACAGTGGCCAGGACCTTCCACTAGGTATTTGCCTCGATTCCACTCGGTAGAGTGCTGGGCCTCGGTTTCAAATTGCTTGTCGTCCAGGAACAGCATATTCCAGAAAAACATCCCCCAACGCTGATTGAACGGGAAGTTCAGCTGGTTCTCTTGAGCCACCTGCTCGATTGGCTCCAGGCTATCGAGATAGCTTTTGATGGCCAGGATGTCGTCACGCGACATCTTGCTGTAGGACGTATAAGGGAATGCTGGATAGTAGTGTTTGCCATCGCGCCCCACGCCGGTTCGCAGCGCGCTAACGAACTCATCATCAGTCCAGGCTCCGATGCCAGTTTGCTTATCTGGAGTGATATTGGGCGAAAAAAGCGAGCCGAATGGCAGCTTAAATTCGACACCACCGGTGAAGGGTTTACCACCGGGCACGGTATGGCAAGCCACGCAATTTGCAGCGCGCGCAAGATACTCGCCCCTGGCAAGTAAGTCCTCCTGCGCATACGCAAACTGCGCCACCAGGAATCCGCTAGCGAGCAATAGCCAACTTGTTATCAAATTCATGAGTAACTCCTCAAACCGGATAGTAGCCAGCACGGCTAAGTGGTAACCGACGAATGCGCGTACCGGAAGCAGCGTAGAGAGCGTTAACCAAAGCTGGACCGATCAGCGCAGTACCGGCTTCCCCGACTCCGCCCGGTGCTTCCAGGCTAGGCAGCAGGTGCACCTCAACTGCTGGCGCCTCACTTATGCGCAGCTGCCGATAGTTGTGGAAGTTGGTCTGCTGAACCTGACCGTTCTCGATAAGAATTTCGTTGAACAACGAAGCAGACAGACCGAATAATGTCCCACCTTCAACCTGCGCCAAGACCGACGTCGGGTTAGTCGCGAAGCCGCAGTCCACAACACTGATCAAGCGTTTAATGCGCAAGCCAAATTCACCCTGCATCTCAAGCTCAACGAGAGTTGCTACATAGCTGCCAAACACCGAACTTACTGCCACACCCCGACCCTGCCCAGCAGGTAAAGACTGGTACCAGTCACTCTTCTCAGCAAGTAAGCGCAGCACCGCCTGGGCACGTGGCTGGTCCGCCAACAGCTCCAAACGGTAGACCACCGGGTCGGCCTTGGCATTGTGCGCCAGCTCATCAATAAAACACTCAAGGGCATAGGTCCCCCGCAGAGGGCCGACGCCTCGCCACCAGGACACGGGCACGACACTCGGCTCCTGGCGGATATAGCGAACCTGCAAATGCGGCAGGCGGTAGATGGGTTCCACCGCGACTTCAACGGCATCGGCATCCACGCCGCTGGGAGGCAAGCTGCCGGCATAGCGGGCGAGAATCGAGGCACCAGCGATACGGTGTTCCCAGCCCAGCGGACGCCCCTGCTTATCGAGGGCGGCTTGCATACGATCGGCATAGAGCGGCCGATAGAGGTCGTGGGTCATGTCCTCCTCACGGCTCCAGACCAGCTTGATCGGGTAATCGACCTGACGCGCGATGGCCACTGCTTGGGTGATGAAGTCGAACTCCAGACGCCGGCCAAATGCCCCACCGATCAATTGATTGTGCACCTGGATTTTTTCCAAGGGCAGCCCGGTGACTTGGGCGGCCGTCTGTTGGGCGAAGACCGGCACTTGGGTGCCCACCCATAGCTCGCACGCATCTTTACGCACATGGGCCACGCAGCTCATGGGCTCAAGCGGCGAATGCGACAACAGCGCTTGCTCGTAAACGGCCTCGAACTGGCTGGAAGACCCCTGTTTGGCTTGCTCAATATCGCCTGTGCGCTTAGCGACCACGCCATCACGGCTACTTGCGGCTAGCAGCTCCTGGTCCAGTTGCTTTGATCCGATAGTAGCGTTCGACCCAAGTTCCCACTCGATCTTTAACGCTTTGATGGCCTGCTGGCAGGCCCAAAAGTTACTTGCGGTAACGGCCACGGCATTGTCCAAACGCACGATGTCGCGCACCCCTAACACCCGTCGCGCCTCAGTTTCATCAACCGAACGCAGCCGTCCGCCATACACCGGACAGGTGATGCTGGAGGCCACCAGCATCCCAGGGATTTGCAGGTCAATGGTAAAGCGCGCCTTGCCGTTGACCTTCGCGGGCGTGTCCAGGCGTTGCGCGGGAGTGCCCAACAGCTTGAACTGCTCGGGGGTTTTCAGCGGCACCGCGTCGGGCAACGGCAGCGTCGCAGCGGCCTCGACCAAATCGCCGTAGTCAGCCTGCAGGCCTTTGGGGCCAAACACCTGGCCATTCTGCGCATGACACAGGCTCGGCGCGACGCGCCATTGCAGCGCTGCCGCCTGAATCAACAGAATGCGCGCTGTAGCGCCCGCCCGACGCAGCGGCTCCCAGGTGTAACGGGTAGAGGTCGAGCCACCAGTGGCCTGAAACTGAAGCAGGGTATCGGTATACAGTGCGGAGTTCGGTGGGGCCTCCTGGATTACTACCTTATCCAAATCGACCTCAAGCTCCTCCGCCACCATCATTGCAATACCAGTTTGCGCGCCCTGACCCATTTCAATCTTCGGCGAGATCACCGTGACCACGCCATCTGGGCCCACCCGCACAAAGGCCCCGAACCCCTCAGCGGAGCGATCACCCAGCCGGCCTAAGGCAGCAGCCTCGGAGGCAGCGCTTTTGGACACCAACGGCGGTAGCCAGGTACTCAACACCAAGCCGCCGACCGCGATACCGCTGCCTTGCAAGAGACGGCGACGGGACATATCAACATTCATTTCGATTGTCTTCTTCATCTCACGCCTCCTCTACACGGCCAACACTGTGGATGGCTGTGCGAATACGGGTGTAGGTGGCGCAGCGACAAAGATTGCCTGCCATTGCAGCATCAATCGCCTGATCGTCTGGCGCGGGCTGGCTCTGCAGCAGAGCAGTGGCCGCCATGATCTGCCCTGACTGACAGTAACCGCATTGCACCACCTCATGCGCCAGCCAAGCCTGTTGAACGGCTTGACCGACAGCAGTCTCACCGATGGCTTCAATGGTGGTGATTGAGCGGCCCGTCAAAGCAGCAACAGGGGTCACGCACGAACGTATCGGCTGACCATCAAGATGCACGGTGCAAACGCCACACTGAGCAATACCACAGCCGTATTTTGTCCCGGTGAGGCCAAGCACATCGCGTAAGACCCAAAGCAGAGGCATATCCTGCGGCACGTCGACTTGGTGCGACTGTCCATTGATGATTAGCGTTTGCATCTTCATTCCTCAGACTAGTATTTTTAATGCCGACAACCTTAGTTATCGCTTTAATCATGTGGGTGCGGTATGGGAAGCAGGCCAAAACAGCCTCATACGTTCACGAATTAATCCGCCTTAAACGGGCAACCAACCACCCGGCCAGCGGAAAGGAGACAAGCTGGGTGATTGGTACCAATACCAGCACCTCCACCAATACCATTACTGGGAAACTCAAATCACGGGTCAGCGGGGCTAATATACTCAGCACCAACAAAAGCGTTGGGTAAAGCCCCAAGCAGCCAACCAGTACACGCCAGAACGCGGCGTTTATTTGATGCGAGCGCTTACTGCGTGCGTGCATAATCCCCCCACAGGCATTACTTGTACTTAGTGGCCTGGATCTTTTTAAATAAAAAAGCCCTACCAGCAAGGAGCTTGAGCTGGCAGAGCAAAAAACACTGTCATTCCAACAACAGGCAATCAGTCTTCACTTACCCGAACCACTAGCTTGCCAAAATTACGCCCCTCTAGCAGGCCGATAAAGGCCTTAGGCGCCTCCTCTAGACCACTCACCAATTCTTCACGATACTTAATCCGGCCCTGCGCAAACCAGCTTGACATATCGTTAAAGAATTCGTCGTAGCGGTGCGCGTAATCATCAAAAATAATGAAGCCTTGGACTTTAATACGCTTACGCAGAATAGCCCCCATCAAGGCAGGCGAGCGATCTGGCCCGTCGGGTAAAGCGGTATCGTTGTAGTGCGCAATAATTCCGCAGACCGGCACTCGGGCCTTGGCATTGAGCAGCGGCAGCACAGCATCGAAGACTTTTCCACCGACATTCTCGAAGTAAATGTCGATACCCGACGGGCAGGCCTTGGCCAGTTGTTCGGCGAAGTCCGGCGCTCGATGATCGAGGCAGGCGTCGAAACCTAGCACCTCGACAGCATGCCGGCACTTTTCCGCCCCTCCGGCCACACCGACCACGTGACAGCCCTTGATCTTGCCGATTTGCCCGACAGTCGCACCGACCGGCCCGGTAGCAGCCGCCACCACCAGCGTTTCACCCGCCTGCGGCCGACCAATATCCAGTAAGCCCATGTATGCGGTGAAGCCTGGCATTCCAAATATGCCCAATGCATAAGACGGCTGCGCTGGCGAATCGCCCAAAGGGGTCAGGTCGCTGCCATCAGACAGCGCATAGTCCTGCCAACCACTAAAAGACAGCACCCAGTCATTCACTTTATAGGCATGATGCTTTGAGGCAACCACACGACATACAGTGCCCCCCACCATTACTCCGCCCACTTCGACAGGAGGGGCATAGGACGGCGCATCACTCATGCGACCACGCATGTAAGGGTCTAGCGATAGATAGATAGTACGCAGAAGTACCTGCCCCTCTGCGGGTTCAGGAATTGGACCTTGTTCAATAAGAAAATTCGCTTCGACAGGCGCACCATGTGGACGCGATGCCAGAACAACGCTTCGATTGATTTGCTTTGATTGAGACATCTTCACACTCCTTGGATGGCGGGGAAAAACAACCGCATCAACGGAAAAATTAGACCAGTCTGCTATTTTTCACATAAAAAAGCCACCCTACCGAGGCGGGAGGGTGGGCGATCTCGTAATCACGCCTCCTCAGGGACCAGCATCATCAGAGTAGTAGCCATGGCATTTTCTAGCGACCGACTGTTACGGTGCAGCTTGCTCAGCAGGCTTGCACCAAGCCAAAGCTGGTATAGCGCCAAGGCCGTTCGGTAAGCATCACCTTGCGGCAAAGAACCGTCTAGTTGACCCTGCTCAAGACAGCCAGAAATACGTTCAATTATCTGATCTGTTCCGTCACGGAGAGTGAGGCGCATAACCTCCGAAAGATCTGCAACCTCAGCGCTCAGTTTAACTACAAGACACTTTTGCTCATCGCAGGGCTTACAATAGCTTTCAAGCCATTTCTGCCAATATCCCATAAGCCGCTCACGGGCTGTATTGCCGGTAGCGGCAAATCGTTCATCCATGTTCGCCAGATAATTGCGAAAGTAATCCTCGAGCAAGCACTGCCCGTACTGCTCATAGGAGTTGAAAAAACGAAAGAAC
>NZ_MPBM01000060.1:0-7711 GCF_001907715.1 Pseudomonas sp. BTN1
CAGCTCGCCACATGGGGAACGGGGCTTACCTCAAGACTGCGGAGCATGCACTATCCCGGTGCACAAAAGCAGTCTTGATTATTTCAAACTGCCAGAGAGGAACTGCTGCAACCGTTCCGACTGCGGGTTCATCAGCACTTCCCGCGGGTTGCCACGCTCCTCAACGATGCCTTTGTGCAAAAACACCAATTGGTTCGACACTTCGCGGGCAAAGCCCATTTCGTGGGTCACGACCACCATGGTGCGGCCTTCCTGGGCCAGGTCCTGCATCACCTTGAGTACTTCGCCTACCAGCTCCGGATCCAGCGCAGAAGTAGGTTCGTCGAACAGCATCACCTCAGGCTCCATCGCCAGTGCACGGGCAATCGCTACGCGCTGCTGCTCGCCACCGGACATGTGGCCGGGGAACGCATCCTTACGATGGCCCACGCCGACTTTGGCCAGGTAATGCTCGGCCTTCTCGCGGGCTTCTTTCTTGGATATGCCCAACACGTGCACCGGGGCTTCCATCACGTTTTCAATCGCGGTCATGTGCGACCACAGGTTGAAATGCTGGAACACCATGGACAGGCGCGAACGCATGCGCTGCAACTGCTTGGGGTCGGCAGCCTTCATGGCGCCGTCCTTGTTGGCCACCAGTTTCAGCTCTTCGTTATTGAGCAAAATCTTGCCGGCGTGGGGCTGCTCCAGCAGGTTGATGCAGCGCAAAAAAGTACTTTTGCCCGAACCGCTGGAACCGATGATGCTGATCACATCACCGGCGGCGGCGGCCAGGGACACACCTTTGAGCACTTCATGACTGCCATAGCGTTTATGCAGGTCTTGGACTTCAAGCTTGTACATGCGGTCGGTTCTCACAAAAACAGGTGGTCAGTCGTTGAGCAAGCGCCCGTGACGCAGCGCTTCGCGCCCCGCCACCTTGGCCAGCCAGAAACCCGCTTGGGCATAACGTAGCCGTTCAACGGCAAACAACACCCCCGAGGTGCCCGCGCAAATAGTGCTTACGCGGTCGGTCAGGGGGTCAATCACTTCAAAAATCTCGTCGCCGGTTTCTACCCAGTCGCCCGCTTTACGCAGGTAACTGATCACCCCGGCATGGGGCGCGAACAGCAGTTCGGTGCCCTCGAAAGGCACACCTTCGCAAGGTTCGTGTTGCGGCGCGGGCCACTCGCCCTTGATCAAGCCTTGTTCGGCGAGGAACGCAAGGATGCCTTCGGCGTGGAAGATGGCTTCATCACGGCCGGTGTCGGCCTGGCCGCCCAATTCCAACGTCGTCGCCAGACAGGCCAGCGGAATTTGCGCCTCGGGGAACAGGCGCGACAAACGCAGCCACGGCAACGAGCACGCCTCGTCAAACGAACTGCCGCCGGAATCCTCCGCCAGCAGGCCGACCTTCACATTCAAATGTGCCGACAACGAACGCCACTGCGGCCAGTGCTGGGGCAGCGCGTACATATGCAGCGCTGCCTCAGCATCGCAATGCAGGTCCAGCACCACATCGGCAGTGCAGGCATGGCTCAGCAGGATACGCTGCATGCCTTGCAACTGGCTGCTCGGCTCGGGCAAGGCGGTGAGTGTATCGCTCATGGCCTGGCGAATCAGGCGCACATTGGCGTGCGGGTCGTCCCCCAGCTTGCCTTGTAGCAACTCGGCCACCGGCTCGCTCAGTTCGACGAAATCGCGGTTGAAATTCTTGCCGCTGCCGACTTCGAAACGCCCTTGGTGGCTGCCCTGCAACAACTGGCCGAGCCCCATCGGGTTGGCGACCGGCACCAACTCGATCACGCCGTTGAGGGCGCCCTGCTGTTCCAGCGTGGTGAGGCGTTTTTTCAGCTCCCACGCGGCACGCATACCCGGCAATTCATCGGCGTGCAGGCTGGCCTGGATATAGGCCTTGCGCTCGCCACTGCCGAAACGAAACACGCTCAGTTGGCGTTCGCAGCCCAAATGCCCCCAGGGCAGCAGATGATCGATACGTTCCATATCAGTGCTTCCGTGGAGCCAGGTAGCTCAGCCAGCGGCGCTCGGCCAACTTGAACAGGCGCACCAGGATGAAGGTCAGGCACAGGTAGAACACGCCGGCGGTGATATAGGCTTCGAACGGCAGGTAATACTGGGCGTTCACCGTGCGCGCGGCACCGGTGATGTCGATCAGCGTGACGATGGAGGCCAGACTGGTGGTCTGCAGCATCATGATCACTTCGTTGCTGTACTGCGGCAGCGCACGGCGCAGGGCCGACGGCAACAGGATGCGGCGGTACAGTTTGTAGCGCGACATGCCCATGGCTTTGGCCGCCTCGATTTCACCGTTAGGCGTGGCCTTGAGGCTGCCGGCGATGATCTCGGCGGTATAGGCGCTGGTGTTGATGGCAAACGCCAGGCACGCACAGAACGTGGCACTGGACAGCAGCGGCCACAGGAAGCTTTCGCGCACCACCTCGAACTGCGCCAGGCCGTAGTAGATCAAAAACAGCTGCACCAGCATCGGCGTGCCGCGGATCACGTAGGTGTAAAGCCAGGCCACGCCATTGACGATCGGCTGCTTGGACACGCGCATCAAGCCCAGGGGCAAGGCTGCGAGCAGGCCGAAGAACAGCGAGATAGCGAGCAGTTTCAGGGTGGTCAGCAAGCCGCCAAGGTACAGCGGCATGGCCTCCCAGATGACGTTGTAGTCGAAGATCATAGATCAGCCGCCCTTACGCCTACCGAGTAGCGCTTCTCAAGGTAACGCAAGGCCAGCAACGACACGCTGGTGATCACCAGGTACATCGCCGCCACTGCGAGGAAGAAGGTAAAAGGCTCGCGGGTGGCGTCTGCCGCCTGCTTGGCCTTGAACATCATGTCTTGCAGACCCACCACCGAAATCAGCGCGGTGGCCTTGGTCAATACCAGCCAGTTGTTGGTAAACCCGGGGATCGCCAGCCGAATCATCTGCGGCACCATCACCCGGAAAAACACCTGGAAGCTGCTCATGCCATACGCCAGGCCGGCCTCAGCCTGCCCCTTGGGAATGGCCATGAAGGCGCCACGGAAAGTTTCCGACAGGTAAGCGCCAAAGATGAAACCCAGGGTGCCGATACCGGCGGCCAGGGGGTTCAAGTCGATATAGTCGTCAAAGCCCAGCAACGGCGCGACGCGGTTGAGCAAGTCCTGACCGCCGTAGAAAATCAGCAGGATCAGCACCAGATCGGGGATCCCGCGGATCACCGTGGAGTACAGGTCGCCCAGCCAAGCCAGCCAGCGTACCGGCGACAGGCGTAGCGCGACCCCGATCAGACCCAGAACAATGGCCAAGGCCATGGACGACAAGGCGAGCTGAAGCGTCAACCATGCGCCATCGAGGATGACGGCCCCGTAGCCTTTCAACATGATTCAGGTCCTCGAAAAGGGGGATGAAAAAATGGCGCAAACTTCAGGATGACTGTTGCTTGCGCCATTTCGGACAGACAGCTGCGATGAGTTACTTGGCGTCAGCGCCGTAAATATCGAAGTCGAAGTACTTGTCCTGGATTTTCTTGTATTCGCCGTTGGCACGGATCGCAGCGATGGCCGCATTGATGCGCTCAAGGTTTTCCTTGTCGCCTTTGCGCACTGCGATGCCGATACCGTCGCCGAAGTATTTGGCTTCGGTGAACGATGGGCCTACAAACGCGTAGCCTTTGCCGGCGTCGGTTTTCAGGAAGCCGTCTTGCAGCAGGGTGGCATCAGCCACGGTACCGTCGAGACGACCGGCGGCCACATCCAGGTAGATTTCGTTCTGGGTGCTGTAGCCCTTGATATTCGCACCTTTTGGCGCCAGGACTTCACGGGCGAAACGGTCGTGGATCGAACCGCGCTGCACACCGATCGTCTTGCCTTTGAGCTCATCCAGGCCGTCGCTGACGGTGGTGCCTTCCTTCATCACCAGGCGCGCTGGGGACAGGTAGTAGCGGGTAGTGAAGTCCACGGATTTCTTGCGGTCGTCAGTGATGGACATGGACGACAGGATCGCGTCGATCTTACGCACTTTGAGTGCCGGGATCAGACCATCGAATTCCTGCTCGACCCAGGTGCACTTGACGTCCATCTGCTTGCACAGCGCATTGCCGATGTCGTAGTCAAAACCGACGATGCTGCCATCCGGCGCCTTCGAGGCAAACGGAGGGTAAGCCGCTTCGATACCAATTTTCAGCGGCTTGCCTTCGGCGAAAGCCTGCATGGACAGCACGGACAGCGCCAGGGCGCCCAACAGCACGAGTTTCTTCATCTTGGGACTCCATCGGTATAGGGCAAAAACAGCAGTATGAGCCATGGCCCACGATGCGGCGAAGGTGTAACCGAATAGCGGTGCTGCGTCCTGCGCGGGCGACACCTGCGACGACGAGCGAGTGATCGGCATTCTAACGACAGGCCGGAGGCCGATATTTCCTCAATGCGACAACAATTTACAGAAGCACTGAGAAAGCGGTTCCAGCTCATTGACAGCCTCTGAATTTTATGCAGAGACAAAAGATATTAAACCTGATGATGCTGCAAATTGCGGGCCTATTATTCGCAAACCCTTCTAGCACGGCAAGTCTGGCGTTTAATCTTATTTGTGGGGATGTCTAGAACGCGGTTTTTCGGGGCGTAGGCGTGGTCCATCGCCCCAGGTTTGTGCGGGCGGTTACACATTTGAGCGAGGCGGTAACATTCAGAAACGTCCTACGGGGAAAACCGATATTTATTGGTTTAGTGGCTTGCAGGTCTGTCAGACCGCCATCCATACCCCCTTATGAAATGCAATCTGAACTGTGGGAGTTGGCTTGCCTGCGATAGGGATGCCTCAGCCAACCAACCTTTGCCTGACATACCCCTATCGCAGGCAAGCCAGCTCCCACACTAAATCTGGGCGGTCTTGAGGCCGTACAAAAAAGCCCCACCCGGCCTGCACCGAATGGGGCTTTGTCCCACCTACTCCGCTTACGCGACGTTCATGGTCTTGTGCGTTTCAATCAAATGCGCCACCACGCTTGGATCTGCCAAGGTAGAGATATCCCCCAACCCATCGTATTCAGCCGTGGCGATCTTGCGCAAAATGCGCCGCATGATTTTCCCCGAGCGCGTTTTTGGCAACCCAGGCGCCCACTGGATCACATCCGGCGAGGCAATCGGCCCGATTTCCTTGCGTACCCAGTTCTTCAGTTCCAGGCGCAGTGCTTCGTTGGGCTCTTCACCATTCTTCAAGGTGACATACACATAAATGCCCTGCCCCTTGATGTCATGCGGCACACCCACCACCGCCGCCTCGGCGACTTTGGGGTGCGCAACCATGGCGCTTTCAATCTCGGCAGTGCCCATGCGGTGGCCGGACACGTTCAACACGTCATCCACACGGCCCGTGATCCACCAGTAACCGTCCTCATCGCGACGCGCGCCGTCACCGGTGAAGTACATGCCGCGGAAGGTCTTGAAGTAGGTGTCGACAAAACGGTCATGGTCGCCGTACAGGGTACGCGCCTGGCCTGGCCAGGAATCCAGAATCACCAGGTTGCCTTCGGCGGCGCCTTCGATGATGTTGCCCAGGTTGTCCACCAACGCCGGCACCACCCCGAAGAACGGCCGTGCCGCCGAACCCGGCTTCAACGCATGGGCGCCTGGCAGTGGGCTCATCAGCGTGGCGCCGGTTTCGGTTTGCCACCAGGTGTCGACGATCGGGCAACGGGATTGGCCGACGTTCTTGTAGTACCAGTCCCAGGCTTCCGGGTTGATCGGCTCGCCCACCGAACCCAGCAGGCGCAGGCTACTGCCGTCGGCGCCTTCGCAGGCCGCGGTGCCGGAGGCCATCATGGCGCGGATCGCAGTCGGTGCGGTGTAGAGGATGTTGACCTTGTGCTTGTCGACGATCTTCGCCACGCGGGTGATGTCCGGGTAGTTCGGCACGCCTTCGAACAGCAGCGTGGTCGCGCCATTGGCCAGCGGGCCGTAGACGATGTAGGTGTGGCCGGTGACCCAGCCCACGTCGGCAGTGCACCAGTAGATTTCGCCCGGGCGATAGTCGAATACACGCTCGTGGGTCAGGGCCGCATAGAGCAGGTAGCCGCCGGTGGTGTGCTGCACGCCTTTAGGCTTGCCGGTAGAGCCAGAGGTATAGAGGATAAACAGCGCTTCTTCGGCGCCCATTTCTTTTGGCGCGCAGACGGTGCCCGCCACTTTCATCAGGTCTTCGTACCAGATGTCGCGATGCTGGTTCCACTTGATCGCGCCATTGGTGCGCTTGCACACGATCACCTTCTGGATGCTGCTGGTTTCCGGGTTGGTCAGCGCGTCGTCAACGTTAGCCTTCAGCGGAATCTTCTTACCAGCGCGGATGCCTTCGTCAGCGGTAATCACCACTTTCGACTTACAGTCGATGATGCGACCGGCCAGGGCTTCCGGGGAAAAACCGCCAAACACCACCGAATGGATCGCGCCGATGCGGGTACACGCCAGCATGGCGACCACGGCTTCGGGAATCATCGGCATATAGATAGTCACCACATCGCCGCGGTGCACGTCCTGGCCGCGCAAGGCGTTGGCGAACTTGCAGACTTCCTCATGCAACTCGCGGTAGGTGATGTTGCGGCTCTCGGCAGGGTCGTCGCCCTCCCAGATGATTGCGATCTGGTCGCCACGCTCGGCGAGGTGACGGTCCAGGCAATTGTAGGAAACGTTCAGGGTGCCATCGGCGAACCATTTGATGTCGACATGGTGGTCGTCGAAAGAGGTCTGCTTCACCGCGGTGAAAGGCTTGACCCAGTCAAGGCGCTTGGCTTGCTCGCGCCAGAAGCCATCGGGGTTGACCACCGACTGCTGGTACATGGCCTTGTAGGTCGCCTCGTCGGTCAGCGTATTGGCTGCTACTTCGGGGCGAACGGGGTACAGGGAAGCCGCACTCATCTTTCTTACCTCGGTGACATAGTTGTTGTTGTATGGCCCCTGTTGTAGCCGGGGTGGGCCTATAGAACCATTCGACGATGGTAGTAACAAGACCCTACAAATTGCCCTGCTATGCCGTTTCACCGCTCTGGCCCGCGTGCTGCGGCGGCTGACAGGTTTCTGAAAAAATCTTGATTGAGGGATTGTTACAAAAACCGCCAAAAGTGTTTATCAAAACCACGGGTATATGAATATAACCGAGGCGCCTAAAATCAACTCCGCCAACAAGGCACTCTGATTAACAACGCAACAGCCCCCACGAAGGCAACGTTAATCCGAACTTCCCAACTTTAAGTGACACACGCGGCCTCACAAGGGCCCCGTGCCCCCTTTCGCCCTGAAGAAGGTAATGAAGAAATGAAAGCGTTATTAGTTATGGCCCTGAGCAGCTTGTGCGCCACCGCCGCCCTGGCCGACGAGGCCCCGACTGAACTGGCCGGCCAGAGCGCCCCGATTGTTGAGGATTACACCTATAGCACGCACTTGGATGTTGCCAAAGTCTTGTCCATGAGCAGCATTCCAGAAGTCTGCGAAGTTGTACCGGTGAAGATGGAATATGAAGATTCGCAAGGCCAGCGTCATATTCTTAACTATCAAGTGATGGGCAATGGTTGCTCTAACGGCTAACAACTTCTGAAGTTGGATTCTTAATTGCCGCAAGAAATCGTTCTTGCGGCCAAGAACCCGCCCTTGAATACACCCCACATCAATTGTGTGGGAGCTGGCTTGCCTGCGATGGCGATTTCAGCCACGACCACACATAGTACGCCACCTT
>NZ_MPBM01000061.1:0-25343 GCF_001907715.1 Pseudomonas sp. BTN1
GTACTCAAGGTGATGCAGGACCTGGCCCAGGAAGGCCGCACCATGGTGGTCGTGACCCACGAAATGGGCTTTGCCCGCGAAGTGTCGAACCAATTGGTGTTTTTGCACAAAGGCATCGTTGAGGAGCGTGGCAACCCGCGGGAAGTGCTGATGAACCCGCAGTCGGAACGGTTGCAGCAGTTCCTCTCTGGCAGTTTGAAATAATCAAGACTGCTTTTGTGCACCGGGATAGTGCATGCTCCGCAGTCTTGAGGTAAGCCCCGATCCCCTGTGGGAGCTGGCTTGCCTGCGATAGCGATGTATCAGCCAATGATGTGTTAACTGACCCACCGCCATCGCAGGCAAGCCAGCTCCCACTGTTGATCTGTGTTTGTTTTGGGATTTGTAGTTGATTACGGGCTAGCATTGGCCCACAGCTTCTTTCACCGTTTTCGCTCCGGATAGCACTCCATGACCGCCCACAAAATTGGTTTCCTGATTTGGCCCAGCACAAAAGCCCTCACGCTTGCGCTGGCTGAGGAGGCCTTGCGCGTTGCCCAGCGGGTGCATCCGGATGTGATCTACGAGTTGTCGTTCCTGCTCGCCGAACCCGCAGTCGCAGGTGCCTGGCAACTGCCGGGCGAGCCGTGGGCCGGTAAGCTGGAGGGTTTTCAGAAGTTGTTCCTGTTGGCCGACGAACCGCCGACGGTCATCGCTTCGCCACTGAGCTCCGCGCTCAAGCAGCTTGTTCGGGCGGGGTGTGTGATCGGCGGCTTGTCAGCGGGGGTGTACCCGTTGGCCCAACTGGGCCTGCTCGATGGCTACCGCGCCGCCGTGCACTGGCGCTGGCAGGACGATTTCGCCGAGCGTTTCCCCAAGGTCATCGCCACCAGCCACCTGTTTGACTGGGACCGTGATCGCCTGACCGCTTGCGGCGGCATGTCGGTACTTGACCTGCTGTTGGCGGTATTGGCCCGTGACCATGGCGCCGAGTTGGCCGGTGCTGTGTCTGAAGAACTGGTGGTAGAGCGCATCCGCGAAGGCGGCGAGCGCCAGCGTATCCCGCTGCAAAACCGCCTGGGCTCCAGCCACCCTAAGCTGACCCAGGCGGTATTGCTGATGGAAGCCAATATCGAAGAGCCGCTGACCACCGACGAAATCGCCCAGCACGTGTGTGTTTCACGACGACAACTTGAACGCATCTTCAAGCAATACCTCAACCGCGTCCCCAGCCAGTATTACCTGGAGCTGCGCCTGAACAAGGCGCGCCAGATGCTGATGCAAACCAGCAAGTCGATCATCCAGATCGGCTTGTCGTGCGGCTTCTCCTCGGGGCCGCACTTCTCCAGCGCCTACCGCAATTTCTTCGGCGCCACTCCTCGCGAAGATCGGAACCAGCGTCGCAGCAGCAGCCCGTTCGAGTTGTCATCGGTGCCTTCCGAGCGCGGGTGAGCTGCGTCTATTCTTCTCCCTCTGTTTCGGATGACGTCGCAGAGCGTGAGCTGGAGCGGTCTGGCGCGGGTTGTCGGGCTTGCGCTACATCGAAATCCACTGCCGTGCGGTTGTAATAGCGGCGCAGAATGGCAAGTGCTGCGGGTGAGAAGGGGTTGTCGCTCAGGTCAAAGCCTGCCGCTGAGTCCGGGTCTACTTCAAGCAGGTCCGTGGGCAACTCGGTGATGTGGTTATCGCTCAGGTTCAGTTGGGTGAGCGACGTCAGGTTGAACACCCCGTGAGGCACCTCGGTAAGCCTGGTGTTTTCCATCATCAGGGTTTCCAGGCCGGACATTTTGCTGACGTCGGGCGTCAGCGCCAGCGGGTTATCGCTCAGGTCCAGGTACTCCAGGTCGTGCAGGTCGCTCAAGGCGGCGACGCTGTCGGGGGTCAGTCGCAGATTGCATTGCGTGAGGCTGAGTGTGGTCAACTTGGGCAGCTTGAAGACGCCAGCGGGAATGCCTTGCAGGGCATAGCGGTGGATCAGCAGGCTTTCCAGATTGGGGAAACGTTCCAGAAAACCTTCGGGTATCGAGGTGGTTTCCTGTGCCCTCAGATCCAGCTTGGAAATATGCTTGAAATCCACATTCAGTCTTGGCAGGTCTCCCCACAGCGGCAAGGTCAATGTCATTTGATGGGACTGCGTCAGCGGGTCATGGCTTAAGTCCAGGCTGGTTTCACGCCGCCAGCCTTGCTCCAGCAGAGCGCTGATTTCCGCTCGAATGAGTTGTTGCTGTGCACGAATCTGTTCATCCATGGGCAGGTTCGTGACGGGGTGGCTCTCAGGCACATCCACCACCCATTCCTGCAGGTCGGCTTGCAAGCGTTCGTAGTCGGCCTTGAGGCGCACGAGAATCGCCATCGAATCATCCAGCCCGCCCGGTAGCCTGAAGATAAATTGATTGGCCTCGAGAGTGTTGTAGGTCGGGTAAAGCGCCTGGACCAGGCGAACCTCATCTGGATTGGCTTGGACGCCAAAATGTTCCCCGGTGCTCTGACAGTAGGTTTTTATCCGTTCCAGGGTTGCGCGCGTCAGCGGGTTGCCGGAAAGGTCGTAGGCCTTGGCAGCACTGGCGGGCAACGAATACAGGGCTTCTGGCAGCCTGCGCAGGTTATTGTGGCTGAGATTGGCGTTGGCCAGCCGAGGCCGATTGAGCAGGCCTGTGGGAAAGATGGAAATACCGCAGTGGCTCAGGTTGAGTGTTCGCAGGTTGGCCATGTTTTCGAAATTGGGCGCCAGCACCAGCGGGTTGTGGGACAGGTCAAGGGTATGCAGCTCGGTCAGGTTGGCCAGGGCTGCTCGGGTTGGGGTGGTCAGGTTGAGTGCGCAGCCGCGCAGTGTCAGCGCGTTAAGGTGGGTCAATGCACTGATTTCGCCGGGCAGTGTTCTGAGGGTCATGTCGCTGATGGCCAGTCGGCGCAATCCGGGGAAAGATGCCAGGAAGCCCGGCGTGCCGCGGGTGGTCAAGTAACCCTGGAATTCCAGGGTAGTGATGTGCCCAAGGCGGGTATCGAGCGCGGGCAGTTCCCCATAAATGGGCTGGTTGAGTTGCAGCAGGTGACCGTTGTCATAAGCAGGGTCTACGGGGGTGTTGTGGCGCCAGGCGCCGATCAGTTTTTGTGACCAGAGAAAGCGATTTTGCTGTTCCGCAGCAATCCGCCAGCGGCTCAACGGTAAATCTGTACCGACAAGGGGCTGCGGCACATTCTGCTGCCATGTCCGCAGGTTGGCTTCCAGTTGCGAGAACTCTTTCTTCAGAAATTGAAGGGTACCCCAAGGTGTGCCGGGATCGTTTTGCATGGCGGCGAGTACGGCCGTCACCTGGCTGGGGCTCAGTTGTGGGTACAGCTCATGCAACTGACTCTCCAGCGAGACGCCTTCGCTGCTGCCAGCGGTGACCGGGCTGGCGTCGTAGCCCTCCATGCCGCCGGGCAGGCGCATCAATGTCGGGTCATAGGACGGTTTGAGCAGCGGAACTTCGGCCAGCAGGGCGCCAAGTTCGTCATGTGCCAATGTGTGTTGGCGCAAGGTTTCTCTCAAGTGTGGGCCTTGGCCTATCTGCATAGCCAGTGCGTCGCGCTGTGCATCGGGGAGTGCCTGGAGCACGGCGGTGTAGAAATCGGTTTCGCCAAGCAGGGTGCCCTTGCTGTCTTCGGGAATGTAATCGCCTTCGATGGTGCGCAGCAGCAGGCGTCGGATGGGCGCCTGGGCGGGGCCGATGGCGTCGCGCAGATGGCCGTCGCGCTTGAAGTCGCGAACTTCCAGACGCACCTGAGGCGACCAGCCCGGCAATTTTTCCAGGGAGTGCAGGGCGAGTCGATGGGTGTCGCCGGTCTCCAGCGCACCCATGTACAGGCCTTCATAGGCCCGGCTGATTCTGACCTGATGGGCCACCCAGCGTGCGCGTTCGACCAGGTGCGAAGGCAGCGTGCCCTGGTCGATGTCGAGCAGGTCCTGGCCGTGGGCACTGAGCAGGACCTCCTCGGCCGCGCTGACGGGCAGGCCCGGTGTGCTGTCGATGAGCTTTTGCACGCGCGCATCGGTGGTCAGCTCCAGGCCTCGATAGCGCGCGTCGAACATCGAAGCGCGTTTATCCTCGGCTCTGCGTGCCAGCTGTTTGCGCAGCTTGGCGGCGCGCACATGCAGTTGGGGGGCCGGGCTACCGAAGTCTTCCTCCAGCACAGTCTTGCGCTCTGACTCGTCGAGGGTTTCCAGCAGGGTCTTGAGCAGGTCGCCGTTGTTCATCTGCGCTTCATGAATTTGCGCTACCGCCGCATTTTCCCTGCCTGGGTGTTCCCATACGGTTTCGCCTTTGGCATTCAGAAAGCGCAGGGTCTTGGATTCCGGCCACAGGCCGGTCTGGCTAAGCAGCCAGAGTTGGGTTTGCGTGTCGGCTTTTGCGTAAACCAGTGGGTCGTCGCTGTTCATCTGGTCGATGAAGTCTTGCAGTTGCTGGTCGATATGGATGCGCTTGAGGCTGTCGGCCAGCAAGGGCGGTGGCGGTTGGCGGTCCATGTAGAGTTTGCGCAGGGCACCATCGTCGGTGCTACTGATGCGCTGCGCCTGTTCCAGACCGGTTTCGCTGAGAGCGTTGGCGGGCTCGCCGAGTCTGCGCAACAAGGTGCTGCGATGCCATGTCAGCGGGTGATCCAGTGGGGTTATCCAGGCGCCTTTGCCATTGCCGATAACGGGCGGTTGGTAGGCATGCGCATGGCTTGGGTGCGCCAGCACGGCGTTGCCCGCTTGTTGCTTGACGGCAAAGTGTTGCCCTTCAAGGGGCAGGATCTGCTTGTCCCCGTAGGCATGCAATCCATCGGCCTTGGGGCGCGAGGCGGTGGGCAATTGAAGGTCGTGGGCGTAGGGGCTCAGGTCTGGGCTCCACAGGCGCGTTTTGCCGTCGTCCGAGCTGACCGGATGAAGGCGCTCGAAAAACGCCCAGACTTCCCGAGGCAGTGCCTGGCGTAGCAGCCCTTCGGCAATCGGTGCGCCGACCGCGAACATACCCAATTGCACCATTTGCTCCAGGGTCGACATCAGGTGCCCGAACGCCTGGCGCTTGAGACCCTCGGCCCAATCGACGATGCCTTCGAATACGTCATCGAGCAGTTGATAGGCGGTGTAGCCGAGCATCAGTAAGCCCAGGGGGGGAATGAACGGCGTGGCGATGAAGGCGGCGATTTCGAGCAGGGCCTTACCGATTTTCTGCACGATGGCCCAGCGCTGCCAGCGTGCCTTGCTGTCGGCGTCGGCGGTGGACACGGCGATGCTTCGCGCGTCATTGAGCAGCTTATTGAGTTTGGTTTCATAGAGGTGTTCGTACAGCTCGCCCGTGATTTTCGTCGCGTGCAACTGCAGGTTGGGGTTGGCCACAGGTTCGGCGCGCCAGGTCGGCCTGGGGTCGCCGGGGACGGGGTGATGCCAGGTAACCTGGGACAAGCGGTTATGCAGGTTGGCAAAGAAGTAGGCGCGGTGCTCGTGGCTTATAAAGCGGCTGAAGAATGCCTGGTAATCGGCATCGCGCAATTTGCGGATCAGGTCTTGAATGAATGCGATGCCATCGTGGTAATACTTGAGCGGTGCCTGTGGGTCGCCGGGAATGTACGCCACCACGGGCACTGCGCTGTGGTGCAGTTCCAGGTCTGCGGCGAACAGCACAATGCCGGCCAGTGGTGCGTCCATCAGGCTCAGGTCGTGGCTGAGCAGCGTCTTACCGTCGAGTGTCAGGCCGCTGATGCCTTTGAGTTGAGCCTGGAGCGTGCGTAACACCCGCTCGCTGCCGTCCTTTTTCAGGCGCGCCAGGTGTACGGCAGTTTGGGCCTCGGCTTTGAGGCTCTCGATGACAGTGCTGCGCAGCGAAGCCTTGCGTTTGGCATCTTTGAAGCCGAAAAATGTCTTGAGGTAATTCTGGTATTGCGCACCGATGTCCAGTTCACGGCACAGCCCGACGAAGGTCTGGATGCTGACTTTGCTGTTCACTGAGGGCAGGGTGTCGAATTGCCCGGTGGTGGTGGGTTGGGTAATGAAGCTGGAGTCCGCGGTGAAGGCAGTTTTCTCGCTTTCTGCTGCGTCGAAGTTATGCAGCGCGGCGTCCACCAACGACACGGTCCAGACTTTGACGCCGCCAGTTTCTATAGGAAACAGTGGGATCGTCAGGGGCGCATACAGGCGCAGATGGGTGGTGCGGACATCGATCTCCACGCCCCATCTTGTCTTGAACGCCTGTTGCAAAAGCGGCGCGGCGAAGGCCTGCGGTGTCTTGAGGTCGGCCAGGGCCGTGTCTACTTTGTTTTGCGCGGCCCAGCTCTGCTCCAGCGCCTGTTTGAGCGGCGCGTGCTGCTGGCGGCTGGCGTCGGCCTGCCAGTTGGGAATGTCCAGTGGTGCATTCTTCAAGGCTTGGCGCTTGTCATCCGAGGCGCTTGCCAGCCAGGCCGGCAGGCGTGTGTGAAACCCGGGGGGTACTTGGGTGGCGGCGACTGCGAGGCGCTGGCTGATGGTCGTGGGGTAGGGCGTGGGCACGAGGCTGATCCTTCAGTGGGAGTGAGTCACTGTCATCACAGCAAGCCTGATGGGTTCACGGGCAGCAGATAGTTAAGGCATTAGGCGAAAATCAGCGGGCCGTGCCTCTGCCTCTCACTGAACGCAGCGTTTACACTGCGCCATTGCGATGCAATATGTCGCATTGCCGTAAACCCGCGTAAAACCGGGGTTGGCGCTATAAGAAGTTGTCGCTTGGCGACAAGGTGGCGCTGAAAACTGTCCTTACAATCCCTGCATCGCCCGCCAGTTCCAGGCAGGCGTTCCTCTTCAGGAGACTCCGATGTCCGTTGAGCAAGCCCCGGTGCAACGTGCCGATTTCGACCAAGTGATGGTGCCCAACTACGCACCTGCTGCCTTTATCCCTGTACGTGGCGCAGGTTCGCGCGTGTGGGACCAGGCCGGTCGCGAGCTGATCGACTTTGCCGGCGGCATCGCGGTCAACGTATTGGGCCATGCGCACCCGGCGCTGGTCGGTGCACTGACCGAACAGGCCAACACGCTGTGGCATGTCTCCAACGTGTTCACCAACGAGCCGGCGTTGCGTCTGGCCCACAAGCTGATCGACGCCACCTTTGCCGAGCGCGTGTTCTTCTGCAACTCCGGCGCCGAAGCCAACGAGGCCGCCTTCAAGCTGGCCCGTCGCGTGGCGTTCGACCGTTTTGGCAGCGAGAAGTACGAGATCATCGCCGCGTTGAACAGCTTCCACGGCCGTACCCTGTTCACCGTCAACGTCGGTGGCCAGTCGAAGTACTCCGATGGTTTCGGGCCTAAAATCACCGGCATCACCCACGTTCCTTATAACGACCTGGCTGCGCTGAAAGCGGCAGTAACCGATAAGACCTGCGCCGTGGTTCTGGAACCGATCCAGGGCGAAGGCGGTGTACTGCCGGCCGAACTGGCTTACCTGCAAGGCGCTCGCGAGCTGTGCGACGCCCACGACGCACTGTTGGTATTCGACGAAGTGCAAACCGGCATGGGCCGCACCGGCCACCTGTTTGCCTACCAGCATTACGGCGTGACGCCAGATATCCTCACCAGCGCCAAGAGCCTGGGCGGCGGCTTCCCGATTGCGGCGATGCTCACCCGTGAAGACTTGGCCAAGCACCTGGTAGTCGGCACCCACGGCACCACCTACGGCGGCAACCCGCTGGCGTGCGCGGTAGCGGAAGCGGTGATCGACGTGATCAACACCCCAGAAGTGCTGGCGGGTGTGAATGCCAAGCACGACCTGTTCAAGGCGCGCCTGGAGCAGATCGGCAAGCAGTACGGCATCTTCACCCAAGTGCGTGGCATGGGCTTGTTGATCGGTTGCGTACTCAGCGATGCCTTCAAAGGCAAGGCCAAGGACGTGTTCAACGCGGCCGAAAAAGAGAACTTGATGATCCTGCAAGCCGGCCCTGACGTGGTGCGTTTTGCACCGAGCCTGGTGGTGGAAGAGGCGGACATCAATGAAGGCCTGGATCGTTTTGAGCGTGCTGTGAAGACGTTGACGCAAGCCTGATAGCGACACATTTTATTGGCCGGACCTGAACAAATGTGGGAGCTGGCTTGCCTGCGATAGCATCACCTCGGTGCCGTTGATATACCGAGTTGCCTGTATCGCCGGCAAGCCAGCTCCCACATGGATCTGCTTACACATTGAGACCGATGTGTATCCGGGGCCTGTGTCCGGCATTTTTTCCTCTGTGAGTTTTCGAGTTAAGGAGTGACACCATGCTGGTGATGCGCCCCGCGCAAATGGCTGATCTGGGCGAGGTACAGCGTCTGGCTGCGGACAGCCCGATTGGTGTCACCTCCTTGCCGGATGATGTGGAACGCCTGAGCGACAAGATCGCGGCCAGCGAAGCGTCCTTCGCGGCCGAGGTGAGTTTCAACGGTGAAGAGAGCTATTTCTTCGTGCTGGAAGACACCGAGACCGGCAAGCTCGCCGGCTGCTCGGCTATCGTAGCCTCGGCCGGTTACTCCGAGCCGTTCTATAGCTTTCGTAACGAAACCTTCGTGCACGCCTCCCGCGAGCTGAAGATCCACAACAAGATCCACGTGCTTTCCCAGTGCCACGACCTTACCGGCAACAGCCTGCTCACTAGCTTTTATGTGGTGCCTGAGCTGGTCGGTTCGCCGTGGTCGGAACTCAATTCCCGTGGCCGACTGCTGTTTGTCGCCAGCCATCCTGAGCGCTTTGCCGACTCGGTGGTGACCGAGATTGTCGGCTACAGCGACGAGAACGGCGATTCACCGTTCTGGGATGCCATTGGCCGCAACTTCTTCGACCTCAACTACGCCGCCGCCGAGCGCCTGTGCGGGCTGAAAAGCCGTACCTTCCTCGCCGAGTTGATGCCGCACTACCCGATCTACGTGCCGCTGCTGCCGGACGAAGCCCAAGAGGCCATGGGCCAGGTGCACCCGCGTGCGCAAATCACCTTCGACATCCTCATGCGTGAAGGCTTCGAAACTGACCATTACATTGACATCTTCGACGGTGGCCCGACGCTGCACGCCCGGGTCTCGGGCATTCGCTCAATCGCCCAGAGCCGCGTGGTGCCGGTGAAGATCGGCGAGATGGTCAAGGGCGTTGGCCGCCAGTACTTGGTGAGCAACGCGCAGTTGCAGGATTACCGTGCGGTGATGCTGGAGCTGGACTACGCGCCCGGCAAACCGGTGACCCTGGACCTGGCGGCAGCCGAAGCGCTGGGTGTTGGTGAAGGCGCCAGTGTGCGCCTGGTTGCGGTTTAAAAAGAGAGTTTCGCGGGTGGCTGACAACAGCGGCCCGTTCGAGGAGATAGCATGATCGTTCGTCCCGTACGCAGCAGCGATTTACCGGCCCTGATTGATCTGGCGCGCAGCACTGGCACCGGTCTCACCACCTTGCCGGCCAACGAAGAGCGCCTGACCCACCGGGTGGGCTGGGCGGAAAAAACCTTTCGCGGCGAAGCCGGGCGCGGCGATGCCGACTACCTGTTCGTGCTGGAAAACGACGAAGGCCGCGTGGTGGGAATCTCTGCCATCGCTGGCGCCGTTGGCCTGCGCGAGCCGTGGTACAACTTCCGGGTTGGGCTGACTGTCAGCGCTTCCCAGGAACTGAATATCTACCGTGAGATACCGACGCTGTTCCTGGCCAACGACCTCACCGGTAATTCCGAATTGTGCTCGTTGTTTTTGCATGCCGATTACCGCAACGGCCTCAACGGTCGCATGCTCGCCAAGGCGCGCATGTTGTTTATCGCCGAGTTCCCGCAACTGTTCGGCAACAAGATCATTGCCGAGATGCGCGGTGTGTCCAACGATGCTGGGCGTTCGCCGTTCTGGGAAAGTCTGGGCCGGCACTTCTTCAAGATGGAGTTCAGCCAGGCCGACTACCTCACCGGCGTGGGCAACAAGGCGTTTATCGCCGAGCTGATGCCCAAGTTTCCGCTGTACAGCTGCTTTCTCTCCGAAGACGCGCGCAATGTGATCGGCAAGGTCCACCCGGACACCGAGCCGGCCCTGAGCATGCTCAAGAGCGAAGGCTTCAGCTACCAGGGCTATGTGGATATTTTCGACGCCGGCCCGGCGGTGGAATGTGAAACCAGCAAGATCCGTGCGGTGCGCGACAGCCAGTCACTGGTGTTGGCCATCGGCACGCCGGGGGACGACGCCACGCCGTTCCTGATCCATAACCGCAAGCGCGAAGAATGCCGTATCACCGCCGCTCCGGCCCGTCTGGCGGCAGGTACCCTGGTGGTCGATCCACAGACCGCCAAGCGCCTGCAGCTGGTGGTGGGTGATCAAGTACGTGCTGTTGCGTTGTCTGCTGCTCGGGAGTCCAAATAATGAATTCGTTGTATATCGCAGGTAGCTGGCTGGCTGGCCAGGGTGAGTTGTTTGAATCGCGCAACCCGGTGACCCAGCAAGTGCTGTGGGCTGGTAACGGTGCCAGCGCTGAACAGGTCGAATCCGCCGTGCAGGCTGCGCGTCAGGCATTCCCGGCATGGGCCAGGCGCCCGCTCGAAGAACGCATCAGCGTGCTGGAAACCTTCGCCGCCACGCTTAAATGCCGTGCCGATGAAATCGCCCGCTGCATTGGCGAAGAAACCGGCAAGCCCCTGTGGGAGTCGGCCACTGAAGTCACCAGCATGGCCAATAAGATTGCGATCTCGGTGCAAAGCTACCGCGAGCGTACTGGCGAGAAGAGCGGCCCCCTGGGCGACGCCACCGCAGTGTTGCGCCATAAGCCCCACGGTGTGGTGGCGGTGTTCGGCCCTTACAACTTCCCTGGGCACTTGCCCAATGGGCACATCGTCCCGGCGTTGCTGGCGGGTAACACCGTGCTGTTCAAACCGAGCGAACTGACCCCCAAGGTCGCCGAGCTGACCGTGCAGTGCTGGATCGAAGCCGGTTTGCCACCGGGCGTGCTGAACCTGCTGCAAGGCGCGCGGGAAACCGGCATCGCCCTGGCGGCCAACCCAGGCATCGACGGCCTGTTCTTTACCGGCTCCAGCCGCACCGGCAACCACTTGCACCAGCAATTCTCAGGGCGCCCCGACAAGATCCTGGCCCTGGAAATGGGCGGTAATAACCCGCTGGTCGTGGACGAAGTCGCCGACGTGGATGCGGCGGTGTACACCATCATCCAGTCGGCGTTTATCTCGGCAGGCCAGCGTTGCACCTGTGCCCGCCGCTTGCTGGTGCCGCAAGGTGCCTGGGGCGATGCCTTGCTGGCGCGCCTGGTGGCGGTGAGTGCGAGCCTTGAAGTGGGCGCTTTCGATCAGCAACCGGCGCCGTTCATGGGTTCGGTGATCTCCCTGGCTGCGGCCAAAGCCTTGATGCAAGCCCAGGAACTGATGTTGGCCAATGGCGCCGTGGCACTGCTGGAGATGACTCAGCCTCAGGCTCAGGCCGCTTTGTTGACCCCTGGCATCATCGACGTAACCGGTGTGACGGAGCGTGAAGATGAAGAGCTGTTTGGGCCGCTGCTGCAGGTGATCCGCTATGCGGATTTTGCCGGTGCCATCGCGGAGGCCAACAACACCCAGTACGGCCTGGCCGCTGGCCTGTTGTCGGACTCCGAAGCGCGTTACCAGCAATTCTGGCTGGAAAGCCGCGCCGGCATCGTCAACTGGAACAAGCAGTTGACCGGCGCTGCCAGTACCGCGCCGTTCGGTGGTGTCGGGGCGTCGGGCAATCATCGCGCCAGTGCCTATTACGCGGCGGATTATTGCGCGTACCCGGTGGCTTCGCTGGAGACGCCGAGCCTGATAGTCCCGGCAACGCTCACGCCAGGTATAACGCTGATCTAAATGTGGGAGCGGGCTTGCTCGCGAATGCGGTGTTTCATTCAACATTTGAAGTGACTGAACCACCGTTTTCGCGAGCAAGCCCGCTCCCACAATGGATCTGTGGTGTATTCAAGTGATTTGATGCCTATAAAAACAGATGTTCGTGGAGCCTCGCCGATGAAATCCTGTGAAGTCAATTTTGACGGTCTAGTGGGGCCGACCCATAACTACGGCGGTTTGTCCTTCGGCAACGTCGCGTCCCAAAGCAACAGCCAGCAGTCTTCCAACCCGAAGGAAGCGGCGTTGCAGGGCCTGCAGAAAATGAAAGCCCTGATGGACATGGGCTTTGTGCAAGGTGTATTGGCGCCCCAGGAGCGCCCGGATGTAGCCGCCTTGCGCAGCTTGGGTTTCAGCGGCACCGACGCCCAGGTAATCCAGCAGGCTGCCAGGCAGGCTATGCCTTTGCTGGTAGCGAGCTGCTCGGCATCCAGCATGTGGGTAGCCAACGCCGCCACCGTCAGCCCAAGCGCCGACACCGCAGACGGCCGCGTGCATTTCACTGCCGCCAACCTCAATTGCAAATACCACCGCAGCATCGAGCACCCCACCACCAGCCGCGTGCTGGGGGCGATGTTCGCCGATGGCAAGCATTTCGCTCACCACGCCGCCTTGCCGGCCGTGGCGCAATTTGGCGATGAAGGCGCGGCCAACCACACGCGTTTCTGTCGTGAGTACGGTGAGGCGGGCGTCGAGTTTTTCGTCTTCGGCCGTAGTGCTTTCGACCCTCGTTACCCGGCCCCGCAGAAGTACCCGGCGCGCCAGACCCTCGAAGCCTCCCAGGCCGTTGCGCGCCTGCATGGCTTGAAGGATGACGGTGTGGTCTACGCCCAGCAGAACCCGGCGGTGATCGACGCGGGTGTGTTCCACAACGATGTGATCGCGGTGGGCAACGGCGAAGTGCTGTTCTATCACGAGGATGCGTTCCTCAACACCGAGCAGATGCTCGCCGAACTGCACGGCAAGTTGGGCAAGCTGGGCGGCAACTTCCAGTCGGTGTGTGTGCCTCGCGCGTTGGTCAGTGTCGAGGACGCGGTGCGTTCCTACCTGTTCAACAGCCAGTTGCTGACTCGTCCTGATGGTTCGATGCTGCTGATCGTGCCGGAAGAGTGCCGCGCCAATGAGCGCGTGTGGCAGTACCTGCAAGGTCTGACCGCTTCCGGCGGGCTGATTCGTGAGGTCAAGGTCTTCGACCTCAAGCAAAGCATGCAAAATGGCGGTGGGCCGGCGTGCCTGCGCCTGCGCGTGGCGTTGAACGAAACCGAGCTGGCGGCCGTGAACCCAGGCGTTATCATGACCGCGCCGTTATACGAAACCCTGACCCAATGGGTGGGCAAGCACTACCGTGACAGCCTGCGCGAAACCGACCTGGCTGACCCGCAGTTGCTGCTTGAGTGCCGGACGGCATTGGATGAACTGACGCAAATCCTTAAACTGGGCTCGGTTTATCCTTTCCAGATCAATTAATGCCACACGGCTGAGATATTTTATTTATGACCGACACCCTGAAACTCATCCTTGAAGACACCGACGGCACCCAGCTGGAAACCTCCTGCACCCGCGTCGCCGTGGTCTGGCAGGGCAAGGAGATCTGGATCCAGCACGATGGCCGCGGCCAACTGCTGATTGGCGTAGACGTAGAAGAGGGCGACGCCGAGTACGCCAACCTGCTGATGCGCCCATTGGCCACCAACCTGATGAGCCTGCAACTGGAAATGGAACCGGCCGACGTTGAAGGTGACGACGACGATCACGTCCATGGCCCAGGCTGCAACCACTAAGGAAGCTGCTTATGCTCGCCCTCGGCAAACTGCTTGAACTGACCCTCGCCGGTCGTGAACCGGCGCAAAAAATTCAACTGACTGTCGACGGCGTGCAGATGCGCTGGCTCAGCGAAGGCGCGCTTGAAGTGCGCCCTCCTGAAGCTCTGGACAACGGCAGCGACTTGCTGCTGTCGTCCGGCATCCATGGCAACGAAACCGCGCCGATCGAACTGCTCGACCGCCTGTTGCATGGCATTGCCCGTGGGGAGATCAAACCCCGCACCCGTATTCTGTTCCTGTTCGGTAATACCGAGGCCATGCGCCGCGGTGAGCGTTACCTCGAGCTGGACGTCAACCGGCTGTTCAATGGCCGGCATGAACAAAACATCGGCCCCGAAGCCATGCGCGCCGCCGAGCTTGAGCAATTGGCCCGCAGCTTTTTCAGCCTGCCTGGCCGTTCGCGCCTGCATTACGACCTGCATACCGCGATTCGTGGTTCGAAAATCGAACAGTTCGCGTTGTACCCGTGGAAAGAAGACCGACAGCATTCGCGCCGTGAGCTGGAGCGCCTGAACGCGGCTGGCATGCAGGCGGTGCTGTTGCAGAACAAAACCTCGATTACCTTCACCGCGTTTACCTACGAGCAACTCGGCGCCGAGGCGTTCACCCTGGAGTTGGGCAAGGCCCGGCCGTTCGGGCAGAACGACGGTGTGGACGTGTCGCGCCTGGAAGCGCGTCTGAAGCAGATCATCGAGGGCAACGAGCCCGAGACCGGTAGCCTCGACGGCCTGCAACTCTTCGCCGTTGCGCGAGAAGTGATCAAGCACAGCGACGCCTTCCTGATGCACCTGCCCGCAGATGTGGAAAACTTTTCGGAATTGGAAAGGGGCTACCTGCTGGCCGAAGACGTGGCCAAGACCCGTTGGGTGATCGAGGAGGAGGGCGCCCGCATTATCTTTCCCAACCCAAAGGTGAAGAACGGCTTGCGCGCCGGGATATTGATCGTGCCCACCACGGATGCCGGCCTGGCCTGAGAGCCAAGTCTGGCTCAGTCCAATGTGGGAGCTGGCTTGCCTGCGATAACATCACCTGGGTATCACTGAGACACCAAACCGGTTTGCGGTGAGGCTTGGATTTAGACCGCTACCGCACGCGGCTCGCTACGACGGATCGCGCGTACCTTGTGCAGGGTATCGGCGCAGGTGCGCGCCGCTTCCTGGCCCTTGTGCACGAAGTGCTCGTAGAAAAACGTGGTGTGCTCGCTGCCGGCATGGAAGTGGTGCGGCGTCAGGGACACCGAGAACACCGGCACTTCAGTTTCCAGCTGCACCTGCATCAGGCCGCTGACTACCGATTGCGCGACGAATTCGTGACGGTAGATGCCACCGTCCACCACCAGCGCGGCAGCGACGATGCCGGCGTAACGGCCGGTCTTGGCCAGCAACTTGGCGTGCAGGGGCATTTCAAAGGCGCCGCCGACTTCGAAGAAGTCGATGTCCGATTCCTGATAACCCTGGGCGATCATCTCGGCGAGGAAGCCTTTGCGCGATTGGTCGACAATATCCTTGTGCCAGCAGGCCTGGATAAACGCGACGCGCTCGCCGTGATGGTTTTTGCTTTTGCTGTCGATTGCGGTGGGTTGCATGTTCTGACTCCTGTTTAAGAAAAAAACAGGGCGTTATGAATCGAATGGGATTTAAGGGTACGCATGCGCAAACAAGCGCGCGGCCCTTAGGTGCCAATCCCGTTCTCTCTTCATCCGGACTATGACCGTCGGCCCCGGGATCACACCGGGTCTGCTGACCTCGTCGCCGTCCTGCCTGAGCAGTTCGAGGCGCCAAGCGCTCGCGGGCTATGCACATTGCGTGCAATTACCGCCGGTGGGGAATTGCACCCCGCCCTGAGAACGTTGCCACCAGAACCCTGGCGGCGCAGAGTTTTTAACATGGTTTTTCGAAAACTGCACGGCTGCCGTCTCGATAACTTATATCGGTTTGATTGGTTGGTATTCGATTGAATGCAATAGGGGCTTGATATTCCGTGGCTTTGCCCGCAGTAATCACACACAAAAGGACTTATCCACTCCGTTAGAGACCCCCTTCATGACCGTGATCGACCTGCGCAGCGACACCGTGACCCAACCTACCCCCGGCATGCTCGACGCAATGGCCAGCGCCGTCAGCGGCGATGATGTCTACGGCGAAGACCCCAGCGTCAACCGCCTGGAGGCCGAGTTGGCCAAGCGCCTGGGCTTTGCCGCGGCGCTGTTCGTGCCCACCGGTACCATGAGCAACCTGCTGGCGTTGATGGCTCACTGTGAGCGCGGCGAGGAATACATCGTCGGCCAGCAGGCTCACACCTACAAATACGAAGGCGGCGGTGCGGCGGTGCTGGGGTCGATCCAGCCGCAACCCCTGGAAGTTCAAGCTGATGGCTCCCTTGATCTGAACCAAGTGCTTGCCGCCATCAAGCCCGACGACTTCCACTTCGCCCGCACACGCCTGCTGGCGCTGGAAAACACCATGCAGGGCAAAGTGCTGCCGCTGGATTACCTGGCCAAGGCCCGTGCATTTACCCACGAGCATGGCCTGGCCCTGCACCTGGATGGCGCGCGCCTCTACAACGCGGCGGTCAAGCTGGGGGTGGATGCGCGAGAAATCGCCCAGCATTTCGATTCGGTGTCGGTGTGCCTGTCCAAGGGCCTCGGTGCGCCGGTCGGCTCGGTGCTGTGTGGCTCGACGGCGCTGATCGCCAAGGCTCGGCGCTTGCGCAAGATGGTCGGCGGCGGCATGCGCCAGGCGGGCTCCCTGGCGGCGGCGGGGTTGTATGCTCTGGATCATCAGGTGCAGCGCCTGGCTGACGACCATGCCAACGCGCAATGGCTGGGCGATGAGTTACGCAAGGCCGGCTACAGCGTCGAGCCGGTGCAGACCAATATGGTGTATGTGCAGGTAGGTGATCAGGCGCAGGCGCTGAAGGCCTTTGCGGCCGAGCGTGGGGTCAAGTTGAGCGCCGCGCCGCGCCTGCGCATGGTCACCCATCTGGATGTGAGCCGGGCGCAGATCGAGCAAGTGGTGCAGACATTCGTCGCGTTTTCGCAGAAATGACAGTGCAGGCCGTCTAATTGACTGTTTCTATCACATAAACACGCTGTACCACCGGCAAAGGGCCGATATAATGCGGCCCTTTGCCGTCGCTCCGTCTGATGATGTTGCGCACTGGCCTTTGGCCGCAGCCTCCGTGGAAGAACCTAATGAAAAGCGCAGAAATCCGTGAAGCCTTCCTTCGCTTCTTCGAAGAGCAAGGCCACACCCGTGTAGCCTCCAGCTCCTTGATCCCAGGCAATGACCCAACCCTGCTGTTCACTAACGCGGGGATGAACCAGTTCAAGGACTGTTTCCTGGGCCAGGAAAAGCGCGCCTACACCCGCGCTACCAGCAGCCAGAAGTGCGTACGCGCCGGCGGCAAGAACAGTGACCTGGAAAACGTCGGCTACACCGCCCGTCACCACACCTTTTTCGAGATGCTGGGTAACTTCAGCTTCGGCGACTATTTCAAGAAAGACGCGATCACGTTCGCCTGGACCTTCCTCACCGGCGTGCTGAAGCTGCCCAAGGAAAAGCTCTGGGTCACCGTGTACGCGACGGACGATGAAGCGTATGACATCTGGACCCAGGAAATCGGTGTACCTGCCGAGCGCATGATCCGTATCGGTGACAACAAAGGCGCGCCCTACGCGTCCGATAACTTCTGGACCATGGGCGATACCGGCCCGTGCGGCCCGTGCACCGAGATTTTCTACGATCACGGCGACGATATCTGGGGTGGCCCGCCAGGCTCGCCGGAAGAAGACGGCGACCGCTACATCGAGATCTGGAACAACGTGTTCATGCAGTTCAACCGCACCGCCGATGGCGTGTTGCATCCGCTGCCGGCACCGTCGGTAGACACCGGCATGGGCCTGGAGCGGATAAGTGCGGTGATGCAGCACGTTCACTCCAACTACGAAATCGACCTGTTCACCAACCTGCTGAGCGCCTCGGCGGCAGCTATTGGTTGCGCCAATGAAGGCCAGTCTTCGCTCAAGGTGGTGTCGGACCACATCCGTTCCTGCGGTTTCCTGATCGCAGACGGCGTGCTGCCGTCCAACGAAGGCCGTGGCTACGTGCTGCGTCGCATCATCCGTCGCGCGTGCCGCCACGGTAACAAGCTGGGCGCTACCGGCAGCTTTTTCTACAAGATCGTGGCCGCGCTGGTTGCCGAGATGGGCGATGCCTTCCCGGAACTCAAGCAACAGCAAAGCAACATCGAGCGGGTGCTCAAGGCTGAAGAAGAGCAGTTCTCCAAGACCCTGGAGCACGGCCTGAAGATTCTGGAACAGGACCTGGCTGAGCTCAAAGGCACCGTGGTGCCGGGTGATGTGGTGTTCAAGTTGTACGACACCTATGGTTTCCCGATGGACCTGACTGCCGACATCGCCCGCGAGCGTGAGTTGACCGTCGACGAAGCCGGTTTCGAGCGTGAGATGGAAGCCCAGCGCGTGCGGGCCCGTTCGGCCAGCTCCTTTGGCCTGGACTACAACACCCTGGTCAAGGTTGACGTACCGACCGAGTTCACCGGCTACAAGGCGACTGCGGGCTCGGCCAAGATCGTCGCCATCTATAAAGACGGTAAGTCGGTCGACGTGTTGAGCGAGGGTGAAGAGGCGGTTGTGGTGCTGGACCAGACGCCGTTTTATGCCGAGTCGGGTGGCCAGATTGGCGATTGCGGTTTCCTGAGCTCGACATCCGGTCGTTTTGACGTGCGCGACACCACCAAGACCGGCGGTGCGTTCCTGCATCACGGTGTGCTGGTGCTGGGCAACTTGACTGTGGGCGCACCGGTAGACACCCAGGTCGATGCCGATGTAAGGCATGCCACGGCGTTGAACCACTCGGCCACGCACTTGCTGCACGCCGCGCTGCGCCAGGTCCTGGGCGAGCACGTGCAGCAAAAAGGTTCGTTGGTGGACAGCCAGCGCCTGCGTTTTGACTTCAGCCACTTTGAAGCGATCAAGCCTGAGCAGATCAAGGCCCTGGAAGACATCGTCAACGCCGAGATTCGCAAGAACACCCCGGTTGAAACCGAAGAAACCGATATCGAGACCGCCAGGAACAAAGGCGCCATGGCGCTGTTTGGCGAGAAGTACGGCGACGAAGTTCGCGTACTGAGTATGGGCGGCAGCTTCTCGGTAGAACTCTGTGGTGGCATCCACGCCAACCGCACCGGCGATATCGGCCTGCTGAAGATCATCAGCGAAGGTGGTGTGGCCTCGGGCGTACGTCGTATTGAGGCGGTGACTGGTGCTGCGGCCCTGGCTTACCTCAATGCAGCCGAAGAACAACTCAAGGAAGCGGCCGGCCTGGTCAAGGGCAGCCGCGACAACCTGATCGACAAGCTGTCCGCCGTTCTGGAGCGCAACCGTGCGCTGGAAAAACAGCTGGAGCAGTTGCAGGCCAAAGCGGCGAGCGCTGCGGGCGATGACCTGTCGGCCGCGGCGGTTGACGTCAAGGACGTAAAAGTCCTGGCGGCGCGCCTGGACGGCCAGGATGGCAAGGCGCTGTTGGCCTTGGTCGATCAGTTGAAGAACAAGCTCGGCCGCGCAGTGATCCTGCTCGGCAGTGTCCATGAGGATAAGGTCGTTCTGGTTGCGGGTGTAACCAAGGACCTGACTGGCCAACTCAAAGCCGGTGATTTGATGAAGCAAGCCGCTGCGACAGTGGGCGGCAAGGGCGGTGGTCGTCCGGACATGGCGCAAGGCGGTGGTGTCGATGCCGCAGCGCTGGACGCGGCCCTGGCCTTGACCGTGCCATTTGTCGAGGCAGGTATTTAAAGCACTGTTAACCGGCCCGTGGTCTAGTCACGGGCTTGTTCAGTGCAGGTGGATTGGATATTAGGCGCCCCTTTACGGGCTGAGGCGGCTTGGAAATGGCTTTGATCGTACAGAAATTTGGAGGCACCTCGGTTGGTTCTGTCGAAAGAATCGAGCAGGTCGCCGACAAGGTTAAGAAGTTCCGCGATGCTGGTGATGACCTGGTAGTGGTGCTGTCGGCCATGAGTGGCGAGACCAATCGCCTGATCGATCTGGCCAAAGCCATCAGCGGTGATCAACAGCCGCTGCCGCGTGAGCTGGATGTGATCGTCTCCACGGGCGAGCAGGTGACCATTGCGCTGTTGGCCATGGCGCTGAACAAGCGTGGCGTGCCAGCGGTGTCCTACACTGGTAGCCAAGTGCGCATTCTTACAGACAGCGCACATACCAAGGCGCGGATCCTGCAAATTGATGATCAGAAAATTCGTACTGATCTGAAAGCAGGGCGCGTGGTAGTTGTAGCGGGTTTCCAGGGTGTGGATGAGCACGGCAACATCACCACGCTGGGTCGTGGCGGTTCGGACACCACCGGTGTGGCCCTGGCGGCAGCGC
The DNA here is from genome assembly GCF_001907715.1 of Pseudomonas sp. BTN1. Taxonomy (NCBI): domain Bacteria; kingdom Pseudomonadati; phylum Pseudomonadota; class Gammaproteobacteria; order Pseudomonadales; family Pseudomonadaceae; genus Pseudomonas; species Pseudomonas sp. BTN1. The sequence goes on from NZ_MPBM01000061.1 coordinate 20,047, forward strand.
TCAAGGCGGACGAATGCCAGATCTATACCGATGTGGATGGCGTCTACACCACTGACCCACGCGTCGTGCCAGTGGCCCAGCGGCTGGACAAGATCACCTTTGAAGAAATGCTGGAAATGGCCAGCCTTGGTTCCAAGGTGTTGCAGATTCGTGCGGTGGAGTTCGCCGGCAAGTACAACGTTCCGCTGCGCGTATTGCACAGCTTCAAGGAGGGTCCGGGCACCCTCATTACTATTGATGAAGAGGAATCCATGGAACAGCCGATCATTTCCGGCATCGCTTTCAATCGCGATGAAGCCAAGCTGACGATCCGTGGCGTGCCAGACACCCCGGGCGTGGCTTTCAAGATTCTGGGCCCTGTCAGCGATGCGAATGTTGAAGTCGACATGATCGTGCAGAACGTTTCGCACGATAACACCACCGATTTCACCTTCACCGTGCATCGCAACGAATACGATGCAGCATTGAAAATCCTGCAGAACACAGCGAGCGAGATTGGCGCCCGTGAAGTGGTCGGCGATACCAAGATTGCCAAGGTGTCGATCGTAGGGGTGGGCATGCGTTCCCATGCTGGCGTTGCCAGCCGTATGTTCGGGGCCCTGGCCAAAGAAGGTATCAACATCCAGATGATTTCCACCTCGGAAATCAAAGTCTCGGTAGTGCTCGAAGAGAAGTACCTGGAACTGGCTGTACGCGCGCTGCATACGGCTTTTGAGTTGGATGCTCCGGCCCGACAGGGCGAGTGATGCGTTGCCAGGAAGGCGCGGTTTACCGCGCCTTTCATTTTTTTGTGGGGTACATGGTCTTTTGCATGGGCTCGACAATACTTAGCGAGTAGGGCTACGACCTTTTGGTTGTAGGTCGAATGCTTTTTTTTTGCAGACTGTTGTTCCTGAACTGAAATGCGTGAGGTGAAAGGTATGCTGATTCTGACTCGTCGTTGCGCAGAAAGCCTGATTATTGGTGATGGCGAAATCACCGTGACGGTGCTCGGCGTTAAAGGCAATCAAGTACGTATTGGGGTTAATGCTCCGAAAGAGGTGGCGGTCCACCGCGAGGAAATCTACCTGCGGATCAAGAAAGAGAAGGACGAAGAACCAAGCCTTTAATTTTTATCGTTTTTTATGTTTGCAAACGGGGAGGAACGTGGTTAATATACGCCCCGTGTTGCGGAGAGCTGGCCGAGTGGCCGAAGGCGCTCCCCTGCTAAGGGAGTACACCTCAAAAGGGTGTCGGGGGTTCGAATCCCCCGTTCTCCGCCATTATTTGCTTAGTACGTTGCAATCTGGTTTTTTCGGTAAGTTGTTGAAAATACTCGAAAAAATAGCTTTACATAGAGATTGAACGGCCTATAATGCGCGGCAACAAATGCACTCGTAGCTCAGCTGGATAGAGTACTCGGCTACGAACCGAGCGGTCACAGGTTCGAATCCTGTCGAGTGCACCATTTAAGAGTTAGTTGCAGTGATGCAGGTAGCTTGGCTTCAACCAGTTGTGATCTGGTCTAAAAACACAATCTGCACTCGTAGCTCAGCTGGATAGAGTACTCGGCTACGAACCGAGCGGTCACAGGTTCGAATCCTGTCGAGTGCACCATACAAACAAAAAGCCCGCCTAGTGCGGGCTTTTTGCCGTCTTGGGTTTGTGTGGGTTTTATCCGGCGTCCTCCTTTTTCTCCCTCTTCATGTGTTTTCCCATGCGCTTGCGTCGTCGCAGCTCATAGATGCAGCCAATACTGAGCTTTGGCGTGCAAGCGCTTGTTCTTTCCAGTTTTTTAACGTTTAAAACGTCCGGGCGGTGTATCATGCGCCCGTCAGCCCCGCCGGGGCTTGTGGAATACCTCCATGGACTTACCCAGTAGTTACTCAGTACCCCGCTTTACCAATCATGAATTGACTGATTGATCCTTCCGGCGTGCCCCGCTGCTGGGAGTGGAGTTCGCCTATGACCGAAGTAGAAGTAAAGAAGACACAAGAAAGCCTGCAGGATCGTCTGGCTCAAGTTATCGAGCTGCTGCAGCGCCAGCGCGTGGTCGAAGACCTCACGCACCGCCAGGAAGGTCCGAACCACGACCGCGTCGAAAACCTGGTTCACCGGCAAAACCTCGTCGAGCTACAACGCAAGCTCGATGACCTGCACTCTGCCGACGTCGCCTATATTCTTGAAGCCTTGCCGTTGGATGACCGACTGACCCTGTGGCAGTTGGTGAAGGCTGATCGTGACGGTGACATCCTTCTGGAAGTATCGGACTCGGTGCGTGAAACGCTCATCGCCGACATGGATGACCACGAGCTCCTGGCTGCCGCCAAGGAGATGGATGCGGACGAGCTTGCTGACCTGGCACCTGAGCTGCCCCGTGATGTTGTCCATGAGTTGATGGAGGCGCTCGATACGCAGCAGCGTGAGCGTGTGCGTTCCGCGCTGTCGTACGACGAGGATCAGGTCGGCGCCCTGATGGACTTCGAGATGGTCACCATTCGCGAAGACGTCAGCCTGGAAGTGGTGTTGCGTTACCTGCGCCGTCTAAAAGAATTGCCCGGCCACACCGACAAATTGTTTGTGGTCGACTATGAGGGGATCCTCAAGGGCGTTTTGCCGATCAAGCGCCTGCTGGTCAATGATCCAGAGAAGAAAGTTGCTGACCTGATGGCCAGCGATACCGTGAGCTTCCATCCGGACGAAGATGCCTACGACGCGGCCCAGGCATTCGAGCGTTACGACTTGATCTCGGCTCCGGTGGTGGATAAGAACGGCAAGTTGATCGGTCGTCTGACCATCGATGAAATCGTCGACTTGATCCGTGAAGAAAGTGAAACCGAAGTCCTCAACATGGCGGGTTTGCGTGAAGAGGAGGATATTTTCGCGTCGGTCTGGCGTTCACTGCATAACCGCTGGGCCTGGCTGGCTATCAATCTGATTACCGCGTTTATCGCTTCTCGCGTGATCGGGTTGTTTGAGGGTTCCATCGAGAAGCTGGTGGCCTTGGCGGCGTTGATGCCGATTGTGGCGGGTATTGGCGGTAACTCCGGGAACCAGACCATCACCATGATCGTGCGCGCCATGGCGCTGGATCAGGTCAGTACTGCCAATTCCTCACGGCTGCTGCGTAAGGAACTGGCGGTAGGCCTCATAAACGGATTGGTGTGGGGCGGTGTGATTGGCGTGGTGGCTTACTTGCTCTACGGCAGTTGGTCCCTGGGCGTGGTAATGACTGCGGCCATGACCCTTAACCTGTTGCTGGCGGCCTTGATGGGGGTATTGATTCCCATGACCCTGGCGCGTCTAGGTCGCGATCCTGCCATGGGTGCCAGTGTGATGATCACGGCCATGACTGACAGTGGTGGTTTCTTCATCTTCCTGGGCCTGGCAACGATCTTCCTGCTCTGACCCTTCCAGCGGGGGCAAATCTGCCCTCGCTTTGCTTCTTATTCCCAACCTCCAGGCAAAAAAAAGCCAGCACATGGCTGGCTTCGGCTTTCAGGTGTCAATCAATTGGCTTCTGCGGCCGCCTCCACGTCATGCGCGATAAGCGAGACGAGAGCATTTTGCTGGCGGTGGGAGAGCTGACGAAAACGCTGCAGCAGTTCGCGTTCGTGCAGTGACAGCTCGGGGCTGTCCAGGCGCATGCTCAACTCTTCACCCAAGGCACCTTCCTGAATAAGGCTTTGTTCCAGGCGTGCGATGATTTCGGAGTTCATGCTGCGGTGATGATTGCGAGCCACCTCGGCAATGCGTTCCCGCATTCCGTCTGGCAGACGTACGACGAATTTGTCAGCCGTACGGCTGGAATAAATTGCCTGTTTCAATGGGCGCATATATTTAACCGGTTAGTTCAGGGGAGCGGTTTCTGGAATTGGCCGCAAGATGAGTGTTAAGACAAGGCTCACGACCAAAGTTCAACCCGAATTGCAAAGAGGCCGCATCATGCCTCAGATTTGACATTTCATTGGCGTCAATTCTGTGACAAATATTGAACCGCCTACAGGCTTTATGCCAGTACTGATTTACGTTTTTGCGGACTGGTTAGAAAAAATCCTGCGACTGCAGCGAAGCTCGTCAATCTTCGCCCAAGCCTGCACGGCATCCGGGTTGAAGGGCGCCCGTCCTATAGCGATATGGCCTTTTGCCCTCAAGCTTAAGGTTAGTAGCTGTTCGCCTATTTACGAGTATCAGGCGACATAAGGTAGGGGAGGGAGATGGGGAAGGAGGTTAGCGCAGGAGCGGATCGAATTTGATTCGGCGACCCTTGATTAGCGTCAGTACCAGTAGGCTGCCCAGCACGGCGCTGGCGACGAAGGCTAGGGTTTGAGTTTGTTGTGATGTAGCTCCCAGGCCTAGCGCAACAGATAGGAGCGTCAGGCACAGAAACAACCAGGCAGATTTCGACATGAATAGTGTTCTCAGAAAACCCAATGCTCGGCCGCTGGCGCTGATTGTGTATCTTGGGTCAGGCGGATGGGAGATTGGGGGTTTGCAGTCATCAGTGCCAACTGAGGTCGCTGTTGCAGATGGTGGGGAATGGCTTGGCTGATTTGCGCGCCGTCTTCAGTACTGGTCGGCTGAAAATGAAACGTCACCACCGTAGCCAGTGCCACAGCGTTCAGTGCTAGTAGAAGGGCGCTGTTCATCATCATAGTCTCCACGGTGCCTGGAACGATTGGTTTTGTGTTTATGACTTTGCAGATGTCGTGCCAATCTATTATTTCAATAAAAACAAGGAGTTAAGATTGTTTTTTGAGAGCGCTGGGTTGCAGTTTGCAATGATGGCATATTGGCGTAGTGCAATTTGCACGATGAGGGTGAAAGTCTTGGCATGCTGAATGAGGCTATGAACGTACGCGCAAGGATTGGCCTACAGTCAAAATGCCAACGGACGACATGACAAAACCAGCCTCGGCCGTTAAGATGCACGCCGTCTGTCGCTAGCCCTTCAGGGTAAGCGTGGCATTTGTCCCAGTAGCTCAATTGGATAGAGCATCCCCCTCCTAAGGGGAAGGTTGGCCGTTCGAACCGGCCCTGGGACACCATCTCTGTAAAGCTTTCCCCTCCTGGTATTCGTCGGTCTCAACAACAGTCATCCTCGTTCCTCGCCTGTGCGGGATCCAGCCGCGCTTCTTTCGGTTGAGATCCAGATGCATTTGTGTGGGTGGGAATAATTCACGTCCCTAGGTTGTGCGCTCCTTCTATATAGAAGAGGCGGTGGGGCACCCTGGTTTTTATAGGCGAGTAAGTGTTTCGCTTTTTTTAAGATAAGGGGGTTGACGTTCATGGCGATCCCTGTAGAATTCGCCTCCCGC
>NZ_MPBM01000062.1:0-33958 GCF_001907715.1 Pseudomonas sp. BTN1
CTTGGCCTCACAGATGGGAAAACGCTTGATGGAATATAGCTCCACTACGTCACTGCGAACATGCTCGGCCAGTTCAGGCGGTATTTCTCCGGCATCCTCCATCGCCAGCGTAGCACCCCAGACTGAAACGGCCCCGACTGTGCCCCCCTGAGTGGTAATCACACCGTACGCCCCGTTGGTGCAGTACACGTCGCGGATCAAACTGGCCATCAATGTTTGCCGAAGTCCCTGGCTCATGACGGCCCCATGGCTAGGGTAGCCGTGCAGCACGATCGCATGAGTTCTTCCATCGTCGTGACGACTCAACAGAAAGAAACTGACATCGTTGGCATACACGCTGATATTGCCTTCCAGCACAATGGCGCGGGACGAAACGTTAGGGTGGTGCCTCGGCTTTTGCCCTTTGATAGGCGAGCGCTCTGGCTCCCCCGGCACGGCGAGAAGGTCCGTGGGCGATACGTTAGGATCCGCGCTGATCCTGAAGGCCTTCTCTATTTCCCGTTTCACGTTGTTGGGCAGTGGAGCACCACCATAAAGCGCTGCGCCCCACGACTCCGCCTGGCCGGAAGCATTGGCCATCAAGAAAGCCCAACGATTGGCCCTGCAAAGAATGATATTCCCACGAACAGCCAAGTCTGCCGCACCGGCCGACATGGTTCCGCCCTGGCCGGCCGCCCCCCAACTGTAGGCCCGACGAGGGTTTCGAGTGATGGCACAAAATGCGTTCTCGGCGGCAATCAGCGATTCAATGCCGCCCTCCTCAATAATTTTACCGTACTGGGCAACTGGGATGACGCCGCCACCACCGGGGTTCCCCCACGCTACGCAATCACCATTCTTGTCATCAATGGCGCAGAACGACATCGCCGTTGCCACAATCCGAGTGACAAACATTGCGTTGAGTCGTCTCCTGACGTCATCGGGGATGATGCCGCCGTTGTGAGGATGCCCCCAGGCGTAAACCTTACCGCCACTGGTTCGCACGGCAAATGCATCATCTGTCGCATAAATGGCCTCCGGTTGATCCCATACCAGCGCTGATTGAATCTCATCGGGCACAGTGGAAACGGGCCTGCCCACCGGACCGATGGCAGCGATTCGGTTACTGGCACCCTGAGGGTTGCTATAAATGATCGCGAATGCACTTCTTGTACTGTAGACCGACCGTATGCCTTGCAGCGGCGGAAGGGTTGGTGGAATGGTGGGCCCCCACATCAACAACTGGTTGGTACCGCCCAATGGAATGAGCGCCGCGAAACTCACCTCTGAAGAAAACAACTTGATTGCCTTGTTGTTTTTCAGAAAATTCACAATCTCCGGTGGCACCGGCAAACCCCAGCCTGTCTGACCTTCCAGATGAACGTCACCCGTATTAGGCTCGAGCAGCGCAAACACCCCGCCCGTCGAAACGAACAGCCGATCCGCAGGCTCCGGAACGTGAAAGGAAAAGTTGCCGCGCTGCTTCAGGAAGCACCACTCATTTTCATCGTCCGATATATTCTGAAAACCTGAAATTACTTTATAGGTTTCAGAAAATCGCTCCATACCTCGCGTACCGTCAGACGCAACAGGAATGACCGAAAACTGTAAGTACTTACCGCCATCAGCGGCTCTTAGTTTCAGGTCCAATTGGCCTTCTTTTTCAAGTCGTTCGCCATTGAGATGCCAATAAAACTCAGACAATCCCTCTGGGCTGCCACCGTTGTTGCTGTAGAGATAAAACCCCCGCACGGTAGCACTGACATGCACATCACCCAAAATCAGAACCTGGGTTGCTTCCGGTACAGTGTCGGTAGATTCAGTTATTTTCATAATACCCTCCAACTCGGCAGGTTAGGCACGTTGAAAGTCTTAAGACTTGACCGCGTTTGCGCCTACCGTTACAGACTCCAATAGGAGCCTCCTCCAGTCGTTTCGGATTTACGGTTTTGTGGGGTCAAGATGTTCATTCGGAACAAGCACCGTGCCTCCCCAATTGACCCATGTATCATTGCCAAGCCTTGCAGAGAAAGCGCCGTACCGACCAATATTTGGGTTATAGGGTGGCATCTGTTGGATGGAATAGAGCTCTTTAATCTCCGTTCGCAAATGCGGTTGGAGCAGATCAGGTATCTGCCCTGCTTCCTGCTGAGCATTATTGGCGCCGAACGCGACGACGGCCCCGGTGACCCCCCCCTGATTGGTGATCATTGCGTAGGCACCGTTCGTGCAATACACATCGGTGATTTGACTGGCCATCAACACTTGACGGGTCGCTGAAGGCATCGCCCCGCCAAACCCTGCATGGCCCCACGTAATCAAATCAATCGTTACACCACCACTGCCCTTGCTCGACAGAAAAAAACTCGAATCATTCGAGCTCAACGTGACATCGCCCAACTGAGTCACAAGATGGGTCAGACTGACGCGCTGCTTGCCGATGCTATGGCAGACACAGGCGGTGTCAGACGTGTGCGACCGCTGTGGATTTACATTTGCCACCTGCAATTTTTCGAACACAGCCCGCACACGCTCCTTCGCACCGCTGGCTTCAAGCACTTCACCCGCATCTACGACCGTGAACGACTCCTCTGAGTCCGCGGTGCCCTCGGCAGCGGGCGTGTTTCCGCCCATGCCATTGACGCCCCAGGCCGCAATACCGCCGCCATCGTTAACAATGCAAAACGCATATGCCGTACTTGCACACATCACGATGTAGCCGCGTGCGGCCAGTACCCGGGCCTCTTCGCTCATTACTCCACCATAGGGGCCGCCCCAACTCAACGCGGTTGCGCGTCGCTTGGTAATCACGACAAAAGAGTCACGATTGGCGACCACATGTTTTGCACCATCACCATCCAGGATTCTTTCCAAGTCAGCCGAGGAGATTGCACCACCACTGTTGGCCGGGCCCCAAGTTACCAAGGTGCTAACGGTAGGATCACCAATGCGTACCGCACCGATCGCGCAAAAAGCGCCTGCTGTGGCAACAATTCGGGTGACGTTTATCTGATCCAACTCTTTTCGCTTGTTCTGGTCGAAGGTACCTCCCGCTGCTGGGCTCCCCCACGCGTAAACCCGCCCGCTTTCGGTGAGAACCGCGAAAGCCGCCGCAGTACTGTAGATAGCCTTGGGTTGATCAAAGAAAAGAAACTTTTGTATCTCATCAGGTACCCCGCCGCCGTTGGCAACGCTGCCGAACGCACCAATCCTGTTTTTACCCGGCGGCGGATTATCATAAATCCAGGCAATTGCCGACTCATTGCAATACACGTATTTAATATTGCTCAAATCCAAATCATGTGGAATAGGCCCGATATTTCTTCCCCACAGGAGCAGTTGGTTTGCAGTGCCAACCACCGGCACCAACGCAGCAAAATCCCATGCGGTTGAAAACATCCGAGTGGCGGGGTTATTTTTCAGGTACTGAGCTATTTCTGCTGGCGGGATACCACCAGAATCGTTGCGGCCCTTCACAAAGATACTTTGTGTGGTACCACTCATCCACGCAAATGCGCCCGAAGTGGAGTTTACGAGTCGATCATTGGGTTCGTTTCGATACAAGGAAAAAGCACCGTACTGCTTAATGAAACTACTATTGCTTTCCTCTTCCGAAATGTTTTGATAGCCACTGACGATGGTTTTAACTTGCGAATACACTTCAATACCGCTAACCCCGGAAGCGGATACAGGTGTGACTGCAAATCGGACTTGTTGCCCAATCATACCTTGCTTAATAGTGAGGTCGAAATTGTCCGTAAGAGGCCCCGGGGTTTCACCCACATACCAGCGGCACAGTGACCGCCCTTCTTCCGTTTCTCCTCCTGTCGCATTGTATTTATAACTTCCGCGTACCGTGCCTCCGGGCATATTTTCGCCAATGATAGTGACATGGGTTGCGATGGGAACCGATAAAGTAGTTTTGCTCATGGTACTCTTCTCCAACGTTGCTTGACCCCACTAGTTGGCGCGTATTGACATAACCCGTCTACTGTCAGAAGTAACAGGTAAGTGCACCATCCGTCCGATTTCGGTGGCACGCTGCCAAGCGGCGCGCACCGATGATTAATCAAACGTTAATGCAGCAGACTCACCCTCTTCTTTTTATCTTTGGAGAAGCCCCATCGTGAATTTGCACACAGTTTCTCTCACAGGCCTGCTACTCGTTGGCGCAGCGCCGGCATTCGCCGAATCCCCCGCCTATGGTCCTGAACTCCAAGGCTTCCAATACCCCCACCCCCTCCAACACTTCGCCTTCCAATCCCAAGGCAAATCCCTGCAAATGGGCTACATGGACGTCCCCGCCACCGGTACTCCAAACGGTCGCAGCGTGGTGCTGATGCACGGCAAGAACTTCTGCGGCGCCACCTGGGAAGGTTCGATCAAGGCGCTGAGTGACGCCGGTTACCGCGTCATCGCCCCAGACCAGATCGGCTTTTGCACCTCCAGCAAGCCCGACCACTACCAGTACAGCTTCCAGCAACTGGCGACCAACACCCATCAACTGCTGGAAAAGCTCGGCATTCAAAAGGCCACGGTGATCGGCCATTCCACCGGCGGCATGCTCGCCACACGCTATGCGCTGATGTACCCCCAGCAAACCGAACAGTTGGGGCTGGTGAACCCCATTGGGCTGGAAGACTGGAAAGCCCTCGGCGTGCCTTACCAGAGCGTCGACCAGTGGTACCAGCGCGAGCTGAAACTGAGCGCCGACGGTGTACGCAACTATGAGCGAAACACCTATTACGTGGGGCGCTGGAAACCCGAGTACGAGCGCTGGGTAGACATGCTCGCCGGCCTGAACCAAGGCCCGGGGCATCTTCAGGTTGCCTGGAACTCGGCGTTGATTTACGACATGATCTTCACCCAACCGGTGTACTACGAGTTCAAGGACTTGCAGGTGCCCACCCTGCTGCTGATCGGCACCAGCGACACCACCGCCATCGGCAAAGATGTGGCGCCGGCGGCGGTCAAGGCCAAAATTGGTCATTACGAGGTACTGGGCAAGCAGGTGGCCAAGCTAATTCCCCGCGCCACGTTGGTGGAGTTCCCCGGCCTGGGCCATGCGCCCCAGATGGAAGAGCCGGAACAGTTTCATAAAGCCCTGTTGCAGGGGTTGAACGCCCTTTAATTCAACCTTTTCGAGGCCCGCGTGTATGTCGATACAGATCGCAGTATTGGATGACTGGCAAAACGTGGCCAGCGACGTGGTGGATTGGTCGACGCTGGGCAGCGTAGGCAAGGTGCATTTTCTCCACGACTACCCCGCCGATACCGCCACCATGATCGAGCGCTTGAAAGGGTTCGAGGTGATTTGCCTGATGCGCGAACGCTCAACCTTTGACAAAGCCCTGCTGCAAGGGCTGCCCCAGCTCAAATTGCTGGTGACCGGCGGCATGCGTAATGCCGCCATCGACCTTCCCGCAGCCAAGGCTCTGGGCATCCAGGTGTGCGGCACCGACAGCTATAAACACGCCGCACCGGAACTGACCTGGGCCTTGATCATGGCCTCTACACGCAGCCTGCTCGCCGAAGCCAACTCACTGCGTGCGGGCGGATGGCAGGTCGGTCTGGGCGGCGATCTGCATGGCAAGACCTTGGGCATTCTGGGGCTGGGCAGCATTGGCCAGAAAGTCGCAAAGTTCGCCCAGGTCTTTGGTATGCGGGTGATTGCCTGGAGTGAAAACCTCACACCGGAGCGTGCGGCTGAATCGGGCGTGACCTGGGTCAGCAAGCGCGAGCTGTTTGAGCAGGCGGATATTCTGACCATCCACCTGGTGCTCAGCGAGCGCAGCCGTGGCCTGGTGGATGCGCAAGCGTTGGGCTGGATGAAACCCACCGCGCGGCTGGTGAACACCGCACGCGGGCCGATTGTGGATGAGCAGGCGCTGGTGCAAGCGTTACGCAGCGGTCGTCTGGCCGGGGCGGCGCTGGATGTATATGCCCAGGAACCGCTGCCGGCTGACCATCCGTTTCGCCACTTGCCCAATCTACTGGCGACGCCACACGTGGGGTATGTGAGCGAGCAGAATTACCGGCAGTTCTATCAGCAGATGATCGAAGATATCCAAGCCTGGGCCAAGGGTGTGCCCATTCGCGGGCTCACCTGACGCACCACTTTAGTGCGTTATTTCACCCTGTCTTTTGATAGGAGCGAGCTTGCTCGCGAAAAACGCCAACGATAACGCGGTCATTCTGGTTTTACTCGGCGGCCTTTGGTTTTTCGCGAGCAAGCTCGCTCCTACAGAGGCAGGGCGGTATATCGATAAAAGTTTTTTGTCCTACAAAATCGGCTTGAAAACCCAGCAGGCGCAGGGATCTGTCCTAGACTCATGACCGATGGGTCCGTTCCAAAACAAAAACCCCGCAAAAAATCTAAACTTTCGAAACCTGCCGCTGGTCAAGTTTTAGGTAAGGGCGAGCACGCGCGCTTCAGGCCGAATGCCCGCTCATCCAATCTTTTTAAGCCGACGTTGCAACTGGCATACGCCTTGCCAGCTTGTATAGCGCTTGTGTGCCTGGCCGCAGGATGCGGTCACTCGGAGCCGATGGCAGCGGGCCATTAGCCAACCAACAGATGGGAGTGCATTATGATCAGTGCCGCAGTAGATACTCAGGGAGAGCGTTTTAGTCAGCCGGCAGGAGGGCCAAAGTCTTTGGCCGACCTGCCCAACACTGTGCGGCCGGTCGTGAGTCAGAATCCGAATCGAAAGAAAGTCTTGTTTGTCACCTCCGAGTTCGCGGACTTGGTGAAAACCGGTGGCCTGGGCGACGTCTCCGCTGCCCTGCCCCGCGCCATGGCCCACCTGCATGATGTGCGAGTACTGATTCCGGGTTACCCGCAAGTGATGGAAAGCGACAACCCGATTCATATTGTCGGTGAACTGGGCGGCCACGCTGCGTTGCCACCGTGCAAGATCGGACGCATGGACCTCAAGGACGGCCTGGTCATCTACGTGCTGATCTGCCCCGAACTGTATGAGCGTGAAGGCACGCCCTACGGCGCCAACAACGGTCGCGACTGGCCAGACAACCATATCCGCTTCGCCCGTCTGGGCCTGGCCGCCGCCGACATGGCCGCCAACCTCGCGCAAATCCACTGGTGCCCGGACCTGGTGCATGCCCATGACTGGCCTGCGGGCCTGGCTCCGGCGTACATGCACTGGCGTGGGTCGCGCACGCCAACCCTGTTCACCATTCATAACCTGGCCTACCAGGGCGTGGTCAGCCTGGCCTCGACGCCAGAGCTGGGCATTCCGCCCCATGCCCTGCAACAAGAAGGCATGGAGTTCTACGGCAAGATGTCGTTTCTCAAGGCGGGCATGGCGTATTCCAGCCATATCACCACCGTGAGCGCCACCTACGCCCAGGAGATCACCACCCCGGAATTCGGTTGCGGCCTGGATGGATTCCTCGCCAGCAAGACCCAGCAAGGTCTGCTCAGCGGCATTCCCAACGGTATCGACGAAAGCTGGGAGACGTCCACCGACACGCATCTGATCCACAACTTCAATATCGGCGACTGGGAGGGCAAGGCTATCAACGCCGCCCATGTGCGCGAGTTGTTTGAGCTGCAGCCATCCACTGGCCCGCTGTTCGCTGTGGTCTCGCGCCTGGTCTACCAGAAAGGCCTGGACCTGACCGAAGCCGTCGCCAGTTTCATCGTCGAAAACGGCGGCCAGATTGCGATCATCGGCCGTGGCGAGCCGGAAGAAGAACAGGCCATGCGCGAATTGGCACTGCGCTTCCCGGGCCAGGTGGGGGTACGTATCGGCTTCAACGAGACCGATGCGCGCCGCATGTTCGCCGGCAGCGATTTCCTGCTGATGCCGTCACGCTATGAACCCTGCGGCCTGAGCCAGATGTATGCGCAGCGCTTCGGCTCGTTGCCGGTGGCGCGTAACACCGGCGGGCTGGCGGACACCATTGAGGATGGCGTCACCGGCTTCCTGTTCAATGAATCCACCGTGCAAAGCTACGAAGAGGCGCTGCGCCGCGCCTTCAAGGTGTTCGCCTTCCCCGGTCTGCTCAACGCCATGCGCAGCCGTGCCATGACCCAGCCGTTCAACTGGTGCCAGGCCGTGGAACCCTACGCCGAGCTCTATGAACGACTGGTGGCCAAGGCATTGGGAAAATCGAACAAGTAACGACTGGAACAACTAAGGGAGGTCTTCATAGATGCCGTTACGGACTCTGGAAACCTGGCCCCACGGCGCAATCATGCTGGACGCGCACCGCACGCGCTTTGCGTTATGGGCGCCAGACGCATTTTATGTCAGCGTTGAATTGGAACAGGGTAAAACCATCGTCATGCTTCCCCAGGCCGGTGGTTGGTTCGAAGTCGAAGTCGCGTGCCCTGCCGGCACGCTTTACCGCTTTAATATCGATGGCGAAAACACGGTGCCCGACCCCGCTTCCAGGGCCCAGGCGCTGGATGTGCATGGGTGGAGCCGAGTAGTCGACCCCCTCGCCTATGAATGGCGCCACAGCCAGTGGCAGGGTCGCCCGTGGCACACGGCGGTGATCTACGAACTCCACGTCGGCGCCATGGGCGGCTACGCTGCCGTCGAGAAACACCTGCCCCGCCTGGCTGAACTAGGCGTCACCGCAGTTGAATTGATGCCTTTGGCGCAATTCCCCGGCGAACGCAATTGGGGCTATGACGGCGTGCTGCCCTATGCGCCCCACGCCACCTACGGCACTCCCGAGCAACTCAAGCAACTGATCGACAGTGCCCACGGCCACGGTTTGGCCGTGATCCTCGATGTGGTCTACAACCACTTCGGCCCCGACGGCAATTACCTGGGCCAGTACGCCCAGGGGTTCTTCCAGGAGGACGTGCACACCCCCTGGGGCGCTGGTATTGATTTCGAGCGCCGTGAAGTGCGGGATTTCTTCCTCGATAACGCCCTGATGTGGCTGCTCGAATACCGCTTCGACGGCCTGCGCCTGGATGCCGTGCACGCCATTGACAACCCCGGGTTTCTACAGGAACTGGCACAACGGGTACGCCAGCAGGTGGACGGCGGACGCCACGTGTGGCTGATGCTGGAAAACGAACTGAACCAGGCCAGCCTGTTGCAGCACGATTTCGACGCCCAATGGAATGACGACTTTCATAATGTGCTGCACGTACTGCTCACCGGTGAAACCGACGCTTACTACAGCGATTTTGCCGAGCAGCCCACCGCCAAGCTGGCGCGCTGCCTGGCCGAGGGGTTCATCTACCAGGGCGAAACGACACGCCATGGTCATGCACGGGGCGAACCCAGTGCGGAACTGCCCCCCAGCGCCTTCGTCGCATTCCTGCAGAACCACGACCAGGTTGGCAACCGCGCTCTGGGCGAACGCCTGCACCAGTTGTGTTCGCCCCAGGCCCTGAAAGCCGCGACCGCCCTGCTGCTGCTGTGCCCCATGATCCCGATGCTGTTCATGGGCGACGAAGTAAATGCCGCCGAGCCCTTCCTGTTTTTTACCGACCATCATGGCGAACTGGCCGAGGCGGTGCGTGAGGGGCGGCGCAATGAATTTGCCGACTTCGCGGCGTTTCACGACCCCGAGCAACGCCAGCGCATCCCCGACCCCAACGCGCTGCAAACCTTTTTACAGTCGGTGCCCTCCTTCGTCGAGAACGACCACACCCAGCTCTACCGTCACCTGCTGAGCCTGCGTCACACACACGTGGTGCCGCACTTGCCCGGCACGGTGGCCCTGGGCGCGCAGGTGCTGGCTGACCATGCCGTCACCGCGCGCTGGCGTCTGGGCAACGGCCGTGTGCTGCAGATCGACCTGAACCTGAGTGAACAGCCCCTGGATCATCCGGCACCCCACCCGATTATTTTCCAAACGCCTGCCCAGCAAGGTGCGCACTTACCGCCCTTGAGCGCACGCGTTTGCTTATCCCCTGTTGGAGATATTCTTTGAGCGAAGCGAACCTGGAAATTCTCGCCAGCCGCGCAGGCCTGGCCGTCGATTGGATCGATGCCAACGGTCGCCCGCAGCATGTAAAGCCTGACGCCCTGCGCGCTGTGCTCAAAGGCCTTGGGCACCCGGCCGACAGCGATGCCGAGATCGACGCCAGCCTGCAGCAACTTGAGCAGGCGCAGCAAGACACCCACCTGCCGCCGTTGATGACCACCGACAGTGGTGCGGGCCTGGACCTGGCGCGTTATTTCGCCCCCGATACCCCGTGTCGCGTCAGCCTGGAAGGCGGCGAAACCCTGGAGCTGCGCCTGGACGGCGAGGCTGTGCTGCCCGGCGTGATCGCCCTGGGCTACCACCAGGTGCATATCGACGGGCAAACCTTCACCGTGGCCGTCGCTCCCAGCCACTGCTACAGCGTGGCCGACGCGGTCGACAGCCAACCCGCTCGCGCCTGGGGCCTCAGCGCCCAACTCTATGCCTTGCGCCGCCTCGGCGATGGCGGTTTTGGCGACACCCTGGCTCTGGAGCACCTGGTGCGTTCCGCCGCCGAGCGCGGCGCCGACGCTGTGGCGATCAGCCCGATGCACGCGATGTTCAGCGCCGACACCGAGCGTTTCAGCCCTTATTCACCCTCCAGCCGCCTGTTTCTCAACAGCCTGTATGCTTCGCCGGCGTGCATCCTCGGTGAACGTGAGGTGCGCAACGCCATCGAAGCTGCCGGGTTGGCTGACGAGTTGCATGCCCTGGAACAGCTCCCGCTGATCGACTGGCCGGCTGCCGCCAAGGCCAAGCAACGCCTGCTGCGCACACTGTATGAAGACTTCCGCCACGGCGCGCATCCCCAGCATGCCGACTTCCAAAGCTTCCGCCAGACCGGCGGCGAAGCCCTGGAAAACCACTGCCGCTTCGAAGCCATACAGGCCCAGCGTGCTGCCGCCGGTGAGGACCTGGACTGGCGCCAATGGCCCGAAGCCTGGCGCACGCCGCAAAGCCCGGCCCTGGCGCAGTTCGCCGAGGAAAACCGCGACGAAATCGGCTATTTCGCCTTCACCCAATGGCTGATCGCCCGTAGCCTTGAGCGCGCGCAACAAGCCGCCCGTGGCAGCGGCATGGGCATCGGCCTGATCGCCGACCTGGCGGTGGGTGCCGATGGCGGCGGTAGCCAGGCCTGGAGCCGTCAAGACGAACTGCTGGCCGACCTGACCGTGGGCGCGCCACCGGACATTCTCAACCGCGCAGGCCAAGGTTGGGGGATCTCTGCCTTTTCCCCAGAGGGCCTCAAGCGCAATGGCTTTCGCGCCTTTATCGAAATGCTGCGGGCCAACTTCGCCCATGCCGGCGGCTTGCGCATCGACCATGTGATGGGCCTGCAACGCCTGTGGGTGATCCCCCTGGGTGCATCACCCCGCGAAGGCGCCTATTTGTATTACCCGGTGGACGACCTGCTGCGTTTGCTCGCCTTGGAATCGCACCGCCACCAGGCCATCGTCCTCGGTGAAGACCTGGGCACCGTGCCTGAGGGCCTGCGCGAAAAGCTCAGCGCCCGCTCGATCCTGGGTATGCGTGTGCTGCTGTTCGAACAGAACCATGACGGCCAGTTCAAGCCCATCCTCGATTGGCCCGACAACGCCTTGGCCACCACCAGTACCCACGACTTGCCGACCCTCAATGGCTGGTGGCACAGCCGCGATATCGAATGGAATATCCAGCTGGGCCTGATCGATGCGCCCACCGTGGACCAATGGAGCGAACACCGCCTGCGCGAACGCCAGGCACTGCGCCAAGCCTTGAGCCAGGACCCGCAGAACTTCATCGATGAGATCCGCAACGACACCGACCATATGATCGACGCCAGCGTGCGCTACCTGGGCCATACCCGCGCGCCCCTGGTGTTGTTGCCCCTGGAAGATGCTTTGGGCATCGAGGAGCAAGCCAACCTGCCGGGCACCCTCGACACCCACCCCAATTGGCGCCGCCGCTTGCCCGGCGAAGCCGCCAGCCTGCTCGACAATGACAGCGCCGCGCGTCGCCTCGAACTGCTGGCCGTGGCGCGCAACCAAGCCTATGAGCGTGACCGATGAACGCACTGCCCCTGCGCGCCACCCAGCGCCTGCAATTTCATAAAGGTTTTACCCTCGATGACGCGGTGCCACTGGTGCCGTACTTTGCCCAACTGGGCATCAGCCACCTGTATGCTTCACCACTGTTAAGCGCCCGCGCAGGCTCCATGCACGGCTACGATGTGGTAGACCCGACCCGCGTCAACCCAGAGCTGGGTGGCGAAGCGGCGTTGCGTCGCCTGGTCAGCGCGCTGCGTGAGCACGACATGGGCTTGATCCTCGATATCGTCTCCAACCATATGGCCGTGGGCGGCGCGGATAACCCTTGGTGGCTCGACCTGCTGGAGTGGGGCCGCCTGAGCCCCTACAGCGAGTTTTTCGACATCCAGTGGCACTCCCCCGACCCGCTGCTCAAGGGCCAGTTGCTGATGCCCTTCCTCGGCAGCGATTACGGCGAAGCCTTGCAAAACGGCACGCTCCCGCTCAAGTTCGATGCCGCCCAGGGGAGTTTCTACGTCGAGCATTACGAACACCGTTTTCCGATTTGCCCCAGGGACTACGGCCTGATCCTGGGCAACGATGAGTTACTCAAACCGCTGGCCGAACGTTTCGCCGCCCTCGCCTATCAGCACAACGCCTACGCCGAAGCCACCACGCTCAAACAAGCCTTGGCCGAACGCGCCAGCGAGCTGCTACCCGCTATTGAACAACGCCTGGCCGCATTCGACAGTCGCCAGCCCGAGGGCTTCGAGCGCCTGCATCACCTGCTGGAACAACAGACCTATCGCCTGGCCAGTTGGCGCACCGCCGCGGACGACATCAACTGGCGGCGCTTCTTCGACGTCAATGAATTGGGCGGCCTGCGGGTCGAGCGCACGGCGGTGTTCGAAGCCACCCATGGCAAGATTTTCGAGCTGATCAGCGCGGGGCTGGTCGACGGGCTGCGCATCGACCATATCGACGGCCTGGCTGACCCGCGTGGCTATTGCCGCAAATTGCGTCGGCGTGTGGACGCGCTGTCACCCGAGCGCCGCTTGCCGATCTTCGTCGAAAAGATCCTTGGCGAAGGCGAAACTTTGCGTGAAGACTGGCAGGTGGACGGCACTACCGGCTACGAGTTCATGAACCAGTTGTCCTTGCTGCAACACCATCCCGAAGGTTTTGCACCGCTGGCCGAGATGTGGACGCGTCACAGCGAACGGCCTTCAGCCTTCAGCGAAGAAGCGCGGCTGGCGCGCCAGCAGATCCTCAATGGTTCGTTGGGCGGCGACTTCGAAAGCGTGGCCCAGGCCCTGCTGCAAGTGGCCCGCGATGACGTGATGACCCGCGACCTGACCCTGGGCGCCATCCGCCGGGCCCTGCAGGAACTGATTGTGCATTTCCCGGTGTACCGCACCTATATCAGCGCCAAGGGCCGCAGTGCGGCCGACGACAAGGTGTTCCAGCAGGCCATGGAGGGTGCACGCAGTACCCTCAACGAAGGCGACTGGCCGGTGCTCGACCATCTGGAACAATGGTTGGGTGGTCAGCCCTGGCGCAATCGCCCGGTAGGCCGGGCGCGCAAGATGCTCAAGCATGCCTGCGTGCGCTTCCAGCAACTGACCTCGCCCGCCGCCGCCAAGGCTGTGGAAGACACCGCCTTCTATCGTTCGGCGGTGTTGTTGTCGCGCAACGATGTGGGTTTCAGTACCGAGCAATTCAGTGCGCCGTTGGCAGATTTCCATGCGGCCAATCAACAACGCCTGAAGACCTTCCCCGGCAACCTGCTGGCCACCGCCACCCACGACCACAAACGCGGCGAAGACACCCGTGCGCGCCTGGCGGTACTCAGCGAGTGCGCCCCCTGGTATGCCGAACAGGTCGAGCACTGGCGCCGCCTGGCCGAGCCTTTGCGCGAGAGCGCCGAGAGCCCCTCGGCGGGTGATGAGCTGATTCTCTATCAGGTGCTGCTGGGCAGTTGGCCGCTGGAGCCCAACCCCGATCTGGAGGCGTACCAGCAACGCCTGTGGCAGTGGCAGCAAAAAGCCCTGCGCGAGGCCAAGTTGCAGAGCAGTTGGAGCGCGCCCAACGAGGCTTACGAACAGGCGGTGGAAGCGTTCCTCAAGCGCCTGCTGCTCAGTGAGGCGGGTGCGCCGCTGCGCAGTGCGTTGGACAGCGCTGCGCAGGCCATCGCCCCCGCCGGCGCCCTGAATGGGCTGGCGCAAACCTTGCTTCATCTGACCGTGCCGGGTGTGCCGGATATTTACCAGGGCGATGAGTTCTGGGACTTCAGCCTGGTCGACCCGGACAACCGGCGCCCGGTGGACTTCGCTGCGCGGCAACGTGCATTGCAGGCACCACCGGACATCGGCGAACTGTTGTTCAACTGGCGCGACGGGCGTATCAAACAGGCAGTGATCGCCCAGGTACTGGGCCTGCGTAAAGCCTGCTCCGAGCTGCTGCGCCATGGCAGCTATACACCGCTGGAAGTGCTGGGCCAGCACGCGGAACGGGTGGTTGCGTTCTACCGTGAACATCAGGGCAGGCAGTTGCTGGTGGTGGTGCCGCGCTGGTCTTATCCGCTGCTTGAAAACGGGATGTTTCCCCAGATCAATGCCCAGGTTTGGGGCGATACGCGGGTGAAATTACCGTTCGCCGCCCCTGCACAAAACTGGAAGGGACTTTTTCAAACGGGCGTAGTCACACCCAACAAGGAGCTGTTGATCAGCGCTGCCCTGGGGGATCTCCCGGTCAATGTCTTTATCAATCCTGATAATCAAGAAAGCTGAAAATTTTCTGTGAGGAGTTTGTGATGAGTAAAGAAGACAAACGCATTCGCGAACTGGCGCATCAGATCTGGGAGTCTGAAGGCAAGCCCGATGGCGCCCATGATCGCCACTGGGAGATGGCGCGCAAGCTGGCGGAAGCCGAGGCGCTGACGCCGAGCAAGCCTAAACCGGCCGCCAAGCCGAAAACCGCGCCCAAGGCTGCGGCAAAGCCCAAACCTGCTGCGCTTGCCGCCGCCAAACCTGCGGCGAAGAAACCCGCCGCCCCGAAGAAGCCCAAACCGCCCGCCCCATGATTTCCCGGGCCTGCAGCACGCATTACGCGCTGCAGGCCCTTTTCCGTCCAAGCCATGCGCTGAAGCACCGTCAGTACGGCGGCGTTCGGCCCGAAAAAAGACCCCTTGCAGGAGCAACTCGATGAGCAAACCCGACAACACCACAGCGACGCCGGTTCATGAGCCGTCGCGGATCCGTGAAGGTTTGCCCTTCCCCCTCGGCGCCACCTGGGATGGCCTGGGTGTGAATTTTGCGCTGTTTTCCGCCAACGCCACCAAGGTGGAGCTGTGCCTGTTTGACGATACCGGCGAGGTTGAGCTGGAACGCATCGAACTGCCCGAATACACCGATGAAATCTTTCATGGCTACCTGCCCGATGCTCACCCCGGGCTGATTTACGGTTATCGCGTATACGGCCCCTATGACCCGGCCAATGGTCATCGCTTCAACCACAACAAGCTGTTGATCGACCCCTACGCCAAGCAACTGGTGGGAGAACTCAAATGGTCCGAAGCGCTGTTTGGCTACACCATCGGCCACCCGGACGACGACCTCAGTTTCGATGAACGCGACAGTGCGCCCTTCGTGCCCAAGTGCAAGGTCATCGACCCGGCGCACACCTGGGGCAACGACCAACCGGTACGAGTGCCGTGGGACCGCACGATCATCTACGAAACCCACCTGCGCGGCATCAGCATGCGTCATCCTTCGGTCGGCGAGTCGGTGCGGGGGACCTGCGCCGGTTTGATGGAAGATGACGTGCTCAAGCATATCCGTCAGTTGGGCATTTCCTCGGTCGAGCTGTTGCCCGTGCACGCCTTCGTCAACGACCAGCATCTGCTGGAAAAAGGCATGACCAACTATTGGGGCTATAACAGCATTGCGTTCTTCGCCCCTGACCCGCGCTACCTGGCCAGCGGCAAGATCGCCGAGTTCAAGGAGATGGTCGCGCACCTGCATGAGCAGAAGCTGGAAGTGATTCTGGACGTGGTTTACAACCACACCGCCGAAGGCAACGAGCGCGGCCCGACCCTGTCGATGCGCGGCATCGACAACGCCTCCTACTACCGGCTGATGCCCGACGACAAGCGTTTCTACATCAACGATTCCGGCACCGGCAATACCCTGGATCTGAGCCACCCGTGCGTGCTGCAAATGGTCACCGACTCCCTGCGCTACTGGGCCACCGAGATGCACGTGGACGGCTTCCGCTTCGACCTGGCGACCATCCTCGGTCGCTACCGCGACGGGTTCGATGAGCGCCACAGTTTCCTCGTGGCTTGCCGCCAGGACCCGGTGCTGCGCCAGTTGAAACTCATCGCCGAACCCTGGGACTGCGGCCCCGGTGGCTACCAGGTGGGCAACTTCCCACCAGGCTGGGTGGAATGGAACGACCGCTTCCGCGACACCGTGCGTGCGTTCTGGAAAGGCGACGATGGCCAACTCGCCGATTTCGCCGGGCGCATGACCGCCTCGGGCGAGATGTTCAACCACCGCGGGCGCAGGCCATACAGCTCGGTGAACTTCATCACCGCCCACGACGGCTTCACCCTGCACGACCTGGTGTCGTACAACGACAAACACAATGAGGCCAACGACGAAAACAACCAGGACGGCAGCAATAACAACCTGTCCTGGAACCACGGTGTCGAAGGCCCTACCGACGACCCGGAGATCAACGCGCTGCGCCTGCGCCAGATGCGCAACTTCTTCGCCACTTTGCTGCTGGCCCAGGGCACGCCAATGATCGTCGCCGGGGACGAGTTCGCTCGCACTCAACACGGCAACAACAATGCCTATTGCCAGGACAGCGAGATCGGCTGGGTCAACTGGGACCTGGACGATGACGGCAAGGCCCTGCTCAAGTTCGTCAAGCGCCTGATCAAGCTGCGCCTGGCGTACCCGATCCTGCGGCGCGGGCGTTTCCTGGTGGGCGACTACAACGAAGACATCGGCGTGAAGGACGTCACCTGGCTCGCGCCGGATGGCAACGAAATGACCACCGAGCAATGGGAAGACAGCCAGGGCCGCTGCCTGGGCATGCTGATGGATGGCCGCGCCCAGGAAACCGGGATTCGTCGTGCCGGGGCCGACGCCACGCTGCTGCTGGTGGTCAACGCCCATCACGACCAGGTCAATTTCCGCCTGCCGCCGGTGCCGGAGGGCGAGTTCTGGACGTGCCTGCTCGACACCAACGACCCGGCTGTGCGTGGCCAGGAACGCTTTGATTTCGAGCATGAGTACGCGGTCACCGCTCGCTCGCTGCTGCTGTTTGAACTGCAGCACGAAGGCGAGGTGTGAAATGGCGTTGCACGGTTTCCTCCAGGGCTACCGGGGCTATGCCGACACGCAAGCCCTGGGTAATGCCCTGAGGGCCCTTCAAGAAGAAGGCCTTGATCAACTGCCGTTGCCGGGCAGCGGCCAGACCCTGTCCCGCTTGAGCCAACTGGCCCAGGTGGCCGGGCATGACTTGCGCCTGTGCAAGTTGTTCGAAGGCCATACCGATGCCCTGGCGATCATTGCAGAACTCGACAGCCCCTTGCCGCCGCTGGGCAGCACCTGGGGCATGTGGGCGGCCGAGCCGCCGACTGCCAAGGTGCGCGTGCGTCGCGACGGCCAGCGGCTGCTCGTCGAGGGGCGCAAGGCCTGGTGTTCCGGTGCGGCGGTGGTCAGCCATGGTTTGCTGACGGCCTGGGACGAAGAGGACCGCCAGCAGTTGGTGGCCGTGGCGATGGATCAACCGGGCATCACGGTGACGGATGAGGGTTGGAAGGCGGTGGGCATGGCGGCGACCGGTAGCGTCGACATCCTGTTCAGCGCCGCCAGGGGAATTGCCGTGGGCGGCCCGGGGGACTATCTGTCCCGTCCGGGCTTCTGGCACGGTGGGATCGGCATTGCCGCGTGCTGGTACGGCGCGGCGCAACGCCTGGGTGAAGCGCTGCGCGCCCAGTGCGCCACACGTGCAGAGCCCCATGCGCTGGCCCACCTCGGCGCGGTCGACAGCGCCTTGAACAGCGCCGCCTGCGTGTTACGCGCCAGCGCCGCGCAGATCGACCGCGAGCCACGCGCCGATGCGCGGCAACTGGCGCAACAGACGCGTGCGTGTATCGAGGACACCGTCGAGCAAGTGATCCAGCATGTGGGCCGTGGGGTCGGCGCCGGGCCGTATTGCAAGGACCCGCACTTTGCCCAGTTGATGGCGGATTTGCCGGTGTATGTGCGGCAAAGCCATGCCGAACGCGACTTGGCCGCCCTCGGCGAACAGGTCGCCGGCGAGCCCACAGGGAGTTGGGCGCTATGAAGCCCAATCCGATTGTTGGCCAGGGCACACCGCTGAGCCACTGGCAAAACAGCGCACGATTGGCCGAGTTGCCGCACATCAGTGTGGCGCAGTTGGTGCCGCCAGGGCATCGAGCGGTGATCGTCGCCCCGCACCCGGATGATGAAGTGCTGGGCAGCGGCGGCTTGCTGCAAGGGTTGGCTGCGCTGGATCGCCCTATCCAGCTGATCTCCGTCACCGATGGCAGCGCCAGCCACCCGGGCTCCCGGCGCTGGCCGGTGGAGCGTCTGAGTGTGGTGCGTCCGCAGGAATCGGCGCAGGCCTTGCACCGCCTTGGCTTGCCGCTGCACAGTTTGAAATGGCTGCGCGGCGGGTTTGCCGACAGCCATGTGGCCGAGCGCGAAACCCAGCTCTGCGAATTTATCCAGCGCCACCTCAAGCCTAACGATGTGGTGTTCGCCACGTGGTGCGAGGATGGGCATTGCGACCATGAGGCCGTGGGCCGCGCCAGCGCCAAGGCAACCAAGGCCGTCGGCGCAGTGTTGTGTGAGCTACCGGTGTGGACCTGGCACTGGGCCACCGCCGAAGACCACAAGGTGCCCTGGCATCGGGCGCGCAAGATCCCGCTGACCGCCGAGCAAGTGGCACGCAAACGCCATGCGATCCACGCCTTTGCCAGCCAGTTGGATGGCGACCCGCAAATCGGCCTGCCACCGGTGCTGGCGCCCTATGTGGTGGAGCGCTTGCTGCAACCTTTTGAGATGGTATTCGTATGAGTGTGGCAACCCCCTACTTCGACCAGTTGTTTGCCGGCAATGACGACCCTTGGGCTTTTCGTCAGCGCTGGTACGAACAACGCAAGCGCGCCCTGACCTTGGCCGTGCTGACGCGGCTGCGCTATGTGTCGATATTCGAGCCGGGTTGTGCCAACGGCGAACTGAGTGCCGAGCTGGCGCCGCGTTGCGACCGCCTGCTGTGTTGCGACACCGCCACCGCTGCGGTGCGTCTGGCACAGGCGCGGCTGGAGCATTTTCCTCATGCCCGCGTGGAGCAGCGTCGCCTGCCAGAACAATGGCCCGGCGGGCAATTCGAACTGATCGTATTGAGTGAGCTTTGTTATTACCTTGATGTCGATGATTTTAATCGTCTGATCGATTGCGCCCTCGCCGCCTTGACCGCTGACGGGCAAATTCTGGCCTGTCATTGGCGAGTGCCCATTGACGGTTGCCCGCAAACCGCCGAACAGGTGCACGCCGTGCTCCAACAGCGTCTGGGTGTAGCACCGTTGGTGCAGTACCAGGACCCGGATTTCCTGCTCAACCTGTGGAGCCTCGATGGCACCTCGGTCGCTCGCCACGAGGGTTTACGATGATCGGTATTCTGATCCCGGCACATAACGAAGAAGCCCTATTGGATGATTGCCTGAGAGCTGCGCGGATCGCCGCCAACCACCCGGGCTTGCTGGGTGAAGCGGTACAGATTCTGGTAGTACTCGACAGTTGCAGCGATGCCAGCGCGGCGATTGCCCAGGCCCACGAGGTGCATTGCCTGCACGTGCAGGCCCGCAACGTCGGGCACGCCCGCGGCGTGGGTGCAGGGTACTTGCTGGAGCAAGGCGCGCGGTGGATTTCCTGCACCGACGCCGACAGCCGTGTCGCCCCTGACTGGTTGGTGGCCCAACTGGCCCAAGGTTGCGACGCGGTGTGCGGCACAGTCACCGTGGACGCCTGGAGCGAAGGCTTCGACCCGGCCGCGCAGATTCGCTATCAGCAGGCCTACCAGGCCCGCGACGGGCATCGGCATATCCACGGTGCCAACCTGGGCGTGAGTGCCCGCGCCTACGTAGAGGCCGGTGGGTTTGAACCGCTGGAATGCCACGAGGATGTACAACTGGTACGTGAATTGGAGCGTTGCGGTGCCTCCATTGCCTGGAGCCATGCACCGCAAGTGGTGACCAGTGCGCGACTGGATTGCCGGGCTGAGGGTGGGTTCGGTGATTACTTGAAGAGCTTGATGCGGGCTGGGTAAAAACAAAATCGCAGGCAAGCCAGCTCCCACAGGGATCCGTGCCAGGCGCAGATATTGTGGGCAACATAGCCCCCTGTGGGAGCTGGCTTGCCTGCGATGACGTCAGCCCAGCAAACATCGCATCAAAGTTGTGCAGATACCCATGCCTGTCTATGCTCCTAACGCCTTGCATGGCATTCCTGGATTGGCATGCTGCGCACTCACCCAGCGGAGCCTGCGGTGAAGACAAGAGCGTCGTCCCGTCAACGGAGCACGACCCGGTATCAACCGACAAGGATGTGACACCCCATGAAGCCTGCCTCCTTAAGCGAAGGCCGTCGCGGCCCCGCGCAAATCTGGAACACTGCGCCGCAGTTGGCGCAAACCCCCATCATCTCCCTGAACACCCTGGTACCGCCCGGCGCTCGCGTCGTGGTAATCGCACCCCATCCTGGCGATGAAGTGCTGGCGTGCGGCGGTTTGCTGCAACTGCTCAGCACCCACGAGCATCCGCTGCAATTGATCTCCATCACCGACGGCAGCGCCAGCCATCCCGGCTCTCAAGTATGGCCGGCCAGCCGTTTGAGCGTGGTGCGCCCCCAGGAAAGCGCCGAGGCCCTGCGCCGACTGGGCATGCCCTTGCACAGCCTGAAATGGATTCGTGGCGGGTTTTGTGACGACGCCCTGGCCGCCCGTGAATCGCCGATGAGCCAATTCATCGCGCGCTACCTGCAACCCGGCGACGTGGTGTTTACCACCTGGCGCAACGACGGCAATGACGACCACGATGCCGTCGGCCGCGCGAGTGCCAGGGCGTGCAGCCTAGTAGGTGCCCAACTGTATGAACTGCCGATCTGGGCTTGGCATTGGCCGGCCCGGGAAAGCGCGGTAATGCCCTGGCAGCGTGCACGCAAGGTCCGCCTGGATACCTGGACCGTCGCGCGCAAGCTGCACGCCGCCCACGCCTACGCCAGCCAATTGGTGGGTGACCCGCAGATCGGCTTACCACCGATGCTCGCGCAGATATTGCTGGAGCGCATGCGCGAGCCCTACGAAATCCTGTTCACCTGAACACTACCCTGTAGGAGCGAGCTTGCTCGCGAAAAACCTCAACGATAACGCGGGCTTACTGAATTAACGCGGCGCCTGCGCGTCTTTCACGAGCAATCGCGCTCCTACAAACGTTGGGCTTTTCCCTACAGACTCAATCTGCCAAACTGATGCGAATAATTATCAACAGATTTACTATTCGCCACGGAAGGCACTTGGGGAGCCCTACTTTCATGTTTGTGCAACAACACGGCGGCAACGTTTTTACACCCAGTCTGATGGCAATCACTATCGCTTTAGCAACCTCCAATGCGGCCATTGCCGCCGACGCACCGGCCACCATCGAGCTGGGCGCTACCGAGGTTTCGGGCCAACAGCTTGGCGCAACCACCGAAGGCAGCGAGTCGTACACCACCGGCTCGATGAAGACCGCAACCAAACTGCCGCTGACCCTGCGCGAAACCCCGCAGGCCGTCACCGTGATCACGCGCCAGCGCATGGATGACCAGGCCATGACCAGCATCAACGACGTGGTCAACGCCACGCCGGGGCTGTTCCTCAATTACTCCAA
The DNA here is from genome assembly GCF_001907715.1 of Pseudomonas sp. BTN1. Taxonomy (NCBI): domain Bacteria; kingdom Pseudomonadati; phylum Pseudomonadota; class Gammaproteobacteria; order Pseudomonadales; family Pseudomonadaceae; genus Pseudomonas; species Pseudomonas sp. BTN1. The sequence continues at coordinate 21,913 of NZ_MPBM01000062.1, forward strand.
CGGCCCTGGGCGACAAGGCTTTACCGCACGCGGTTTCGATATCGACAACCTCATGTATGACGGTATTCCCAGCGGCTACAACGGTGCGTCGGTAGGCGCCCAGCCGAACCTGGCGATGTTCGACCGCGTCGAAGTGGTGCGCGGCGCTACCGGCCTGGTGACCGGCGCAGGCAACCCTTCGGCCGCCATCAACCTGATCCGCAAGCGGCCACTGGATAAGCAGAAAGTCACGCTCACCGGCGCCGTCGGCAGCTGGGACGACTACCGTGGCGAGTTCGACGCCTCCAGCCCACTCAATGACAGTAGCACCTGGCGTGGCCGTGTCGTCACCTCTTACCGCGATGCCAACAGTTTTATCGACAAGGCCGAGCAGGATCATGGCCTTTTCTATGCCGTCACCGAAGCCGACCTGAGCGAAGACACCACCCTGACCCTCGGTTACTCGAACCAGAAGGACAAGACCAACTACTTCTGGGGCGCTTCGATGGTCGGCCTGGATGGACGCCACCTGGGCCTGTCGCGCTCTTACAACCCAGGCACCGACTGGGAAAACAAGGACCAGGAAATCAACACCGTGTTCGCCGAGCTGCGCCAGCGCCTGGCCAACGACTGGAGCCTGCAGGTCAACGCCAACTACGCCGAACAGAACGCCTTGTTCTCCGGCTCCTACCAATCGCGCTGGACCAACGACACCCTGGCCCGCACGGTGTACCAGGCCACCTACGATGAAAACCAGGCCGGGCTCGACGCCTTTGCCAGCGGCCCCTTCGAGGCGTTCGGCCGCACCCATGAACTAGTGGTGGGCGCCAGCAAGCGCATCTACGACATGACCACCCACAACTACAGCCCCTACGACCTCAACTGGCCGATCAATGCGGGCAAACCGAACTTCACCCGCACCAACAACGTTCGCGAAGTCACCACCCAGGACGGTTTCTACCTGACCAGCCGCCTGAGCCTGGCCGACCCGCTGAAGCTGATCCTCGGCGCTCGCCTGGACTGGTATGACTACGACAACCGTGATGCCGCTGGCGACTACAAGGTCACCCGCAACCTCACCCGCTACGCCGGCCTGATCTACGATCTGGACGACCAGCATTCGGTTTATGTGAGCTACAGCGACATCTTCACGCCGCAAAAAGACAAGAGCACAGCCGGCACTCCGCTCAAACCCATCGTCGGTAAAAATTATGAGGTGGGCGTCAAAGGCGAATACTTCGGTGGCACGTTGAATGCCAGCGTAGCGCTGTTCCGTGTCGACCAGGAAAACCGCGCCGTGGCCGTGGTGGTGCCCAACTGCCCGCAGGCGTCCTGTGCCGAGGCCTCGGGCGAAATCCGCAGCCAGGGTATCGACTTCGAACTGCAAGGCGCCTTGACCGAAAACTGGCAGGTCGGCGGCGGCTATACCTATGCGCGCACCCACACCATCAAGGACGACGCCAACCCGCAGAAGGTCAACAAACAGTTCGATACCGACATCCCGGAACATCTGTTCAAAGTGACCACCCGCTATAACTTCCAGGGCCCGCTGGAAAAACTCCGCGTCGGCGGCAATATCTCCTGGCAGAGCCGCATGTACAACGACATCAAGCTAGCGGATGGCAGCAACTACCGGCTCCAGCAAGGCGGCTACGCCGTCACTGACTTGATGGCAGGCTACCGGGTCAATCAGCACCTGGATTTGCAACTCAACGCCAACAACATCTTTGATCGCCACTACTACCAGTCCATCTCCAACTCAGTGACTTATGGCGGCGACTCCTATGGCAGCCCCCGCAACATGATGTTGACTGCCAAGTACAGTTTCTGAGCCTCATGCCCACCTCGGCTGCCCGCTCGGGCAGCCGTTCTTAAAGTCCCGCGCCCGCGCGCCGATAACGCGTGGGTAACCGGCAACAATCCTGAACATCTGCTTCACTCCACAGCGGCGCGCCTGTATGGCACACCGCGTGCTTGCTTGACCTCGACGCCCCCTCTCATGGAGTAAGAGTGAATGCCCGTCCGTTTTCTCGAGCACTATCGCAAGGCCGACCGCATCATGCTGGCATTGATCTGGCTGATGTGCCTGTTCTCCCTCGGCCTGGCGTTCTGGCACGACACCCTCATGCAGGCCGTGATCGTCGGTGGCGGCACCGGCGTGGTGCTCACGGCGCTGTATCGCGTCATTGGCGGCACCCGGGTGATGCGCTGTGCACTGGGCGCCGGCTTGATGGTGATGGCGGCGTTGCACATCAACCAGGCACACGGGGTGATCGAATCCCACTTCGGTATTTTCGCGCTGTTGGCGGTGCTGACCTTCTACCGTGACTGGCTGCCGATCCTGGTGGCGGCACTGACCATCGCGGTGCATCACGTGGTGTTCCATGCCTTGCAACACCAGGGCTTGCCGGTGTTTGTGATGGAGCATCACGGCGGCTGGACCATGGTATTCGTTCACGCCTTCTATGTGGCGATGGAGACCGTTGCCCTGCTCTACCTGGCCGTTCATAGCCAGGCCGAAGCGGTGGAGAGCCAGGAAATGCTTGAGAAAATGCTCGCCGTCACCTCGCAGTTCACCGTGGAAACCGCCCAAGGTGAAGGCAAGGCCCACGTATCCCTCGCCAAGCGGTTCGACCACTTCCTGCAGCAACTCACCCACCTGATCGACGGCGTCGCTCGCGACTCCCATGGCCTGGGCCAGCTCGGCCAGGAACTGGCCAGCGCCAGCGGCACCCTGGAAAAAGGCGCACGGCATCAACTGGCGCAGATCGGCGAAATGACCGGTTCGATGCAGCGCATGGAAGACGCCATGGGCCACATTACGGTGCAGGTCGAACAGGCAGTGGAACATGCAGGCCAGGCCAGCCAGCAGATTGTGCGCGGCCAGGAAAGCGTCGGCCGCGCCCAGCATGAAATCAGCCAACTGGCTTCGCGTATCAACGGCACGGAGTCGACCGTGGAATCCCTGGCGGTGCAGGCAGAGCAAATCGGCTCGGTGCTGGAAGTGATCAGCAGCATCGCCAACCAGACCAACCTGCTGGCCCTCAACGCCGCCATTGAGGCCGCCCGCGCCGGCGAGCAAGGTCGTGGCTTTGCCGTGGTGGCCGATGAAGTGCGCAGCCTGGCCCAGCGCACCGCCCTCTCCACCCAGGAAATCAAGAGCATCATCGAGGGCCTGCAACACGGCAGCCGCCAAGCCGTCGAAGCCATGCACGCCAGCCGCGAAGGCGTAGAGCGCTGCGTGGCAGACAGCCAAGAGGCGGTGGACATGCTACGGGCGGTGGGCGAGGACATCGCGCACATCGACCAACTCAACGGCCACATCGTCACCACCACCCGCGAGCAGACCTCGGCCAACCTGGAGATCGTCGAGCGCTTGCAGTCGGTGCAAAGCATCGCCCAGAACACCGCCGACGACGTCGAGACACTCGCCCGCAGCAGCGAACGCCTGCCACCGATCGCGGTGCGGCTGGATGCGTTGGGGCGCAGGTTTCATCCTTGAGCGCGTGGGAAATGTGCAGGCCCGGATACGCTACACTTGCGGCCTGAACCACGAGCCACGGAGGCCACCATGAGCACAACCGGTAAAGACAGACAGATCGACAATATCGAATTCAACGTAAGCGACATCGCCCGCAGTAAAGCCTTTTACGGCGCTGCATTCGGCTGGACGTTCGTCGACTACGGCCCCACCTACAGCGAGTTCAGCGATGGCCGGCTCACGGGCGGTTTCACCACCGGCGAGCCTGTGCGACCGGGCGGCCCGTTGGTTATCTTGTACGCAGATGACTTGGACAGTGTGCAGCAGCGGCTTCAACAGCTGGGTGCGGTGATTACCCGCCAGACGTTTTCGTTTCCAGGAGGCCGCAGGTTCCACTTCACCGATCCAGATGGGTATGAACTGGCGGTGTGGAGCGTTGCGCTGTGATCCAGCGCTTTAGCTGTATCGTTGAAGCGCGACAGCTCCGACGGAGAATAAATTGTGTTGAGGGAGTCTTTTCCAGATTCAAAGCTGTTGCAGCTTACGCTGCAAGCGGGTCATTAGCCGATTGACGATCAGCTTGTGCGCCGGCCCCACCGGCAGCATGTAGAGGCGCCCAAAGGTGTTGTGGGTGATCACCGATGAAGTGATCGTAAGCACACGATCAGCAAGTGAAAGGCAAATCATCACATCCAGGTGCCGGTCACGCTCGGTCAGCACCAGCCTATCCGGCGCGCAGTCCTCCACCAGGAAAAAATCAAGCCGCTCACCCGCTTGCACCGTCACGCGCCGATTGCCGGAAAACCCGCCGATGCGCTTAACGCCAAACCTTGAAGAAATCCCATCTCTGATCCGAAAGGCCAATTTTAACAGCGGTCCCGTTTCGGCGGTCATGATGTTCCAGGCATCCAGCGCGCTGATCTCAGTCGACAATGGCACCGACCTGCAATCGTAATAATTGAGTTCAGACGGTGCACCCAACGTGTGACTGACAGAGTGAGTCGCCAAGATTTTTTGTCCATGATCAAAACCGGGATTGGCATCATAACTCTTCAAGCGAAATGCTGCGCTAAGCTAGACAGGGTCTGTGGAACTCAAGCGGAGTACCCATTATGGAATACGACGAAAAACGGATTGAGGAAACCGTACTTGCCCTGCTGACCACCTTCAGCTTTGATAACGGCAACTCATGGAAAGGCCACGACTTTCAAATAATGAACCGACTCCACGAGCAAGGTTTTATCAGTAATCCGGTGAACAAAAACAAATCCATTTGGTTGACGCAGGAAGGCTTGGAACGGGGCAGGCAAATTGCCGATCGGTTGTTTGGCGCGGCACCTGAAGCGCTCGCGGGGCCATAAGCCCAGCTACGGAGTGTTAAACCGCGCTTCATGCGTTTATCCTCAAGACTCCCCGACCTGCCAACCCGGAGCCGCCATGGACCTCGCCACCCTCGCCCTCTTCCTCCCCGCCTGCTTCGCCCTGAACATGGCCCCCGGCCCCAATAACCTGCTATCCGTGAGCAACGCTACCCGCTATGGCTACCGCACCTCCTGCCTCGCCGGTCTCGGCCGTCTGCTGGCCTTCGCCGGCATGATCGCCCTCGCGTCCGCTGGCTTGGCGGTGGTACTGCAAACCTCGGAGTTGTTGTTCTACGGGATCAAGATTCTCGGCGCGGCGTATCTGTTTTACTTGGCATATCAGCTATGGCGCGCAGACCCGCAGCAGGTAGAAACCGCGACGAGCAAGGTAGGCCTGTGGGCCTTGGCGCGGCAGGAATTTCTGGTGGCCGCGGGCAACCCCAAGGCGATCCTGATCTTCACCGCCTTCCTCCCGCAATTCGTGGTGCCCGGCCAACCCATCACCGCGCAATTTGCCCTGCTGGGTGTGATGTTCCTGGCCCTGGAATGGGTCGCCATCAGTGCCTACGCCTATATGGGCCTGCATATGCGTCGCTGGTTTGCCGAGCCGAAGGGCAAGCGCCTGTTCAATCGCTGCTGCGCAGGTTTGTTGTCAGCGGCCGCGGCGGTATTGTTGACTGCGCGCAGGGCGTAACCGCGGTGGGAGCGCCCCTGGCAGCCGACGCCGATCGAGCTGTGCCCCGCGATCCAAATGTGGGAGCTGGCTTGCCTGCGATGGCGGTGGTTCAGTTGAAAATTCAGTGACTGACACACCGCCTTCGCGGGCAAGCCCGCTCCCACAGGGGATCTGTGCCAGGCACTGATTTTGACGGCAATGCATGACCAATGTGGGAGCGGGCTTGCTCGCGAAGGCGGCCGGGCAGCCGACGACGATTCAACTGATGCCCAAGTTGCGTAGATACCTATGCTATCTCAACGGCAAACCATACCTCACCTCCACCAGCGCCACACCGCCCCTCTCAAGATGGCGCTCAGTCCCGGCCTCCTCGACACACCCCGCCCGGCGATAAAATCGAATAGCCCGTTCATTACCGGCCAAGACCCACAGCGTTAAACGCTCATAGCCTTGCGCCAACAGGTCTTGCAGGCCGGCATTCCACAAGGCCAGCCCGACGCCGGAGTGCCAATGCTCGGCGAGCACGTAGATGGCCATGACCTCACCTGCATTGGCCTGCACAGCGTCTTCATCACGGCTGGCACCGACTGATATCCAGCCAACCACCCGCTGGCCCACCTCGGCAACCCATACCGTCGACTCACCCGAGGCTAGCGAACGAACCCAATGGGCTTCGCGCCTAGCCAGCGTTGTTTGCAGCCCGCTCAAAAACTGGGCGGGCATCAAGTCACGGTAGGCGTCTTGCCAACTGCTGATATGCACCTGGGCAATGGCTTTTGCGTCGGCGGGTAAGGCCCTGCGAATCATGGAGATGCTCCTGAAATACGGTTATTTCAGTATGCATGCCCGTCGATGACAAAAAGCCCTGCGCTGAACACGGCCCAATATCAATGCCAACCCCAATGTAGGAGCGAGCTTGCTCGCGAAGAACTTCAACGATAACGCGGGCTTGCTAAGTGAACGCGGCGCCTGTGGGTTTTTCGCGAGCAAGCTCGCTCCTACAGCTGCAAGGCGATTCCGGCGTCGATGAAGAGCGCCGGGGCCCGCGTGAAGGCTCCAGCCAATGTCACCCCTTGGTCAGATCCACCAAAGGCGTCTGCCGCACCTCAGTCTCCCGCCCACCCTGAATCTCGCTGACCTGCTTCAAAGCCTTATCAACAGCCGCCTTATCCGCCAACAAGCTGTAGCTGATACGGAACTGCTTGTGTTCCTTCGCCCCGATCGTAGGCACCAGGTTCAGTGGCCGCTGATAACGACGGTTATAGGAAAAACTCGTCCCCGGCTCCAACCCCGTGACATAGCCCTGCCCTTGGGTATCAGTGTTCTTCCACAGCGAAAACACCGGCAGTGTCTGCGTATTGAAACCAACCGAAACCCCCAGGCTGCCGGCCTTGTTATGCAGCACGGTCAATGTATCGCCATTGGCATCGGCATACGGCACCACGTTGTAAACCGTTTCGTCATAGTCCTTGGTCGGTGCGCGATAGGTTTGCCAGTCGGCCAGTTCGCCCTTGGCCTTGTCATTGAACGGCGACACCTGCTTCACCGGCGCAACGAAACGCGCGCCCTGCTCCAGGAACGGGGTGCTGAAGTTACTGTGATACAGCGCCTGATATTCCTTCGGATAATCGCCATTGTTGGTCAGCGTGTCGTTGAGAGCGAACACCACACTGCCTGGCTCGGTGACCAGTTCGGTCGCAACAGAAAAATCGACCTTCTTGAACGCCTGCTCTTTCAGCTCGCCGCGCAGGGTGATGGCGTACGGCGGCTTTTCATCGATATGCAGGGTGACTTTATTCGCAGGGATATTCGCGGCCCGACCGTGCAGGGTCAGCAGCTCACCGTTGTCGATACCAGGGTGCCCGACCCATTCGTAGCCGCAGCGAGTAACCAGCTCATTGAAACCTTCCAGCCAACCCAGACCACCACGGCCATTGAGTTCGATAAAGGACGGATTCACCACTTCCTTGACCGGCGAATCCCAGCCCATGCGCACATCGCCAATCGACGCCTGCAACACGTTCATGCCACGCGTCGGCACCACCGAAAGCTTCATCGTGCCGTTATCGATATCGACAATGCTCACGCCCTCCTGCCGACCACCGTGCAAGGTGCGCAGGGTAACGCTGAAGGGTTTATCGATTTGGATGCCGAGCTGCTGGCTGGTGACCTGCCAGTTCTGGGCGGCTTTGTCGGTGTCCAGCAGCACGTAATCCCAGGCCATGGCGTGGGAGGCGGCAGAGAGTGCGCTGAGGGCAACGAGGAGTTTTAGCGGGGTCATGGTGAGCACCTTTATTGGAGTTGTTTGTGATTTATAAACTCGATGAAACGTTTCAGCAAGCTTAAAAAGCGAGACGGCGTGGGGAAATTCCAGGAAGGAGACGAGACTAGCCTCGGGGAGACTGGAGCAAAAAAGTGGGATGAACGGCGTATGAGCTTTAGACCATCCGTGCCGGTTACAACCTTGACGTTGCTCGTCGGCTGCAATGACACTTATAGTCCCCCGGTCGCCACGCGGCGACCAGGTTTGGCGACCTGCTTATCGGTAAATCATTGCATTTATCGGAGTTTAAAAAATGGAAAGATATATCCCTCTTACTGGAAGCGAACGGGTTCCAGCCTCCCTGCTCATTGACTCCCACGCACCGCTCGAGGTGCTGCAAACGATGGCTGACTATCGTATTCGTACCGTGACTGAGGTATTGGAAAAAATCGCGTTCGGGGTGAGGTAGAGGCTGACTGCTTGGTGCTCCGCAAGCTCGAAACTTGCTGTCGATAGCCAGATCGAAAAGAGCTACATCGCGTGTTCTTTCTGCAATTTTAAGCCTTATCTGGATGACCCAAATCTCCCAGTCGTAGCGCAGTTAACTACCCAACCAATTTTTCTTTGTTCCAGGACTGACAATTGCGAGTAGCGATCATGTTCATGACGTGTACTCTACGTGTGAAGGGACAAGGATGGCTACCAAAGCAAAGGCCGCTAACCACCATTAGCAGCTATCAGACCCAGGTTTTTTGTCCTATGGAGAATTCACGACCCTAGAATTCAATGCCAAGCTTGCATCTCTTACAAGAGTAAGCGTCCCACGAAAACAATTTTCTTGAGAAAAAAAGCATTCGATGCCAAATTGGCATCATGCTGCATAGAGAATATGCATGATTCCTAACGGATGCGGTTATCCTTTCATAAAAATAAGTGCCAATATGAAAATTGACAAGCTTAAAATTTTTTACACAGAACTAAATTCTGAATTTATTAGTGAGTGCGAAAAATGCGAAGTCCATTTCAACTCAAATAAAAACTGGACAAATATACTCACATTAACAGCTGCTGATTCTAGTGATATTTCCTCCTTGGAAAAATCAATATCTGAGCCAGTTTCCTATCACGCCTCTAACAGCCTAACGGCCTGGTTCCATATAGCCGATTCGAATGTAACGGTCTCATTAAAATTTGCTAAGTCTCCACAAATAGAGAAAAGACGAAAATATCGTGCGCGGATTGAGAAAATCCATGAGAGCGCCTCAAACGCTTACAAAGTATCACATCACCCACTCACCCATCTCCTCGCCAAGGATGAATTTAGAAAAACGCTGCTTGCGGAGATATTGGAAATATCAAAGCTACCATCGTCCTTTATAGTAGCACAAGAAAGCAAGCACCCAAGAAAGCTTGCAGTAATGGCACTAGACATAGACTACTTCAAACAGGTAAACGACACTTGGGGTCACTTATATGGCGATCAGGTTCTCAAAACTTTTGGCAAAAGGCTTGAGGACGCCGCCTTAACAATACAAGGTGAAACGCAATATTCTCCCTCTGCATATGTTGGACACCCATCAGGGGAGGAGTTTTTGATTTTAGTTAGCGCAAATGCGACTAAAGAGCAGTTCAAGCTTTGGGCAGACGCTTTTAGGACATCTATCTCGGACGAGGTACTCCCAACACAAAAAGAGTGGGACTGGCTTTCCCAAAGTTCCGACACTACCGCGCTCAGCCTTCCGCAGACTCAAGATAGAACAATTACGACTAGCATTGGGATAGCACTTCACAACCATGTCCCCTCAACAGATTCCACGCTAGATCCTTCTGCTATACTTCTTGATCGTGCCGATACCGCGCTCTATCGCGCTAAAGCCGCAGGTCGAAACCAAGCAATATTCTATGACGAGATTCTTTCTTCATGCGGGAGGATTTTAGAGCAAGACGTCAATACTGGCGTGATCGCTATTGATATAGGATCTAACGTAGGCGTTTCAATTGGACAAGAGTTTAAAGTTTTTAATCCGAAATTTTCCGGCGAAAGAAAATTTTCAATAAATGACGGCCGTACAACTCGTACTCTTGGGACTTATCCCAGAGTTGAGAGCGCGAGAATCGTTGTTTTTGACTGTCAACCTGAAGTTTCATTTGCCTCTATAGATTCAATAGATGACACTAGCAAAGCTCTAGAGTTCGGTTCCACCTTGGAAGCTATTCCTGCAGGAAGTATAGGCCATCTACTACCTCACGCCTCGAGATACTTCCCTGCAATCAATGATCAATTACGCACAGGCGGCGTGCAAGCAATCCAAGACTTCGTAAAAACCAACCCAAAAACAAACAAACCTTATGCTCTTGTTATTCGATTTACAAGAGAGCCAGAGTATTTGAGAAAATACGGAACAGCTGCACTAAACAACTCTCTCGCTCGTCTATATCGGGCTGCACAAACAGCCTTTCAAAATTCTCGCAATATTGAAGTTCTGGACAGATCTTCGATATGCGTGGTCGGGACAGATAAAAGCTACAACAATGAGGCAATCACTAATTTTGTAGAGCATATAGCAGATGAACTTCCTGAGCTGGGTGTTGCAGGGGGAGTACTCTGCCATGAAGACATGACTCTTTTTACGAAAAAAGATATAACTTTAGACCCTGCCAATATTATTGAACTGGCTCGCTTTGCGGCATCTGAGTTCGGTAGAGAGGCACAACTTAAAGTCCGCCACTTCACTCCTAAAACCCCAGCAGAGGTTTTTAATGCTTTAAGGGAGGCGCGATCATTCGAAATAGCGTACACGGACTTTGAGCGATTAATTAGCCTTGGCGTTAAACTTCCCGACGTTTACAACCAAGGAGGACTAATTTCAAGTGGTCTCGGGCACCGAGATAAATCACTGAAGCACTTTCATGCTGCATTGAAGCTCTCACCAAAAGAATACATTTATAAGACAAATTTTGGCACTGTTGCATACGCTCTTAACGAGATCGAGCTTGGGCTAGAGATACTAAACACCTTAACGGATGAAGAGGTTGAGAGATCCAGAACTGGTCATGCATATGGCTATACGTCATACGCATCTCTTTTGGCGTCAGCTAAGCTAGGTGGCTTAAATTCATATAGCCATGCGCGCTTTACCGCTATGGCGCCCATTGCTCTCGGCATGACTGATATAGCGGAGTATGCCAATAGCAATATCAACAAGGCTCTCTTGGCGGTCGAATAATGTAATCACTGAAGCCTCTGCTTGACAGTTCCTTCGAAATGTTTATTTCTACGGAGGGGTTTTAATGCCCCTCGATGCTTTATGGCAGCGGCTGTTGCACTTGCAGTCCTGCTAGTCGCAGTATATTCAGCATGCCAATCCAATGTCCCAGTGATGAAGTGAAAAACTGGAAGGAGCTACACTCGCAGTGATTGCCTTGATCTCTGTGCGTATGCACACTCGGAATTAGTTTAAGGCCTGCGCACCAACACGTTCAGATAAAAAGGGAATCAACAGTGAACGCTTTAGGCATATCGCCTGTGAAATATGCAATCTACAACACTTTGATGCTCGCGCTGAGCGGCTGCGTCATCATCACGCGTGAATACACCGTGACGGCTCACGATGCTCCCCGAGCATAGATAGAAACTCGGCACCTCGTCGCCCAGGGCCATAACATTTCCCCATACGCAACGCTTTCTGCCGCAATTCAGCGAGGCTACGATGATCATCCGTAATGCCAAGACCGGCAAGGAATTGCGTAGCGAGATTCCACATCACTGTCATTGAACCGAAAAAGGCTTTCCAGCCGCACTCTTTTAGTTCAATGCGCCCGCATTAATTACAGCAGATGGCCGCTTTTAGCCACAATCCGCCCATCAATCACCTTCCCTCCAAAAGTTCCAAACCCACACGCCCTCACCCCCCACACCTCTCCACCAAAAAATCCACAAACGCCCTAACCCGCGCCGGCATCGCCCCTCCCCCCACAAACACCGCATGAATCGGTTCCACATCCCCAGGATTAAATTCCTCCAACAACACCACCAACTCCCCCCGTCTCACTTCCTCCACCACACTAAACGCCCCAATCCTCGCCACCCCCCCCCCCACCTCCCCCAACCCCGCCAACGCCTCCCCCCCCCTCCCCCCAATCCCTCTCTCTTTTCCCCATCCCCCACCCCCCCACACCCCACTCGCACTCGTATGCCGCCCTCTCCTTGCACAAAAAAAAAACAAACAACCACACTAAAAACGACAACCACACCAAAACAGACCATCTATCACAACATATAAAAA
>NZ_MPBM01000063.1:0-7220 GCF_001907715.1 Pseudomonas sp. BTN1
TAGAGAGGTGTCGGCTGGTAGGCCGTCATCGCAGGCAAGCCAGCTCCCACAGTTGGATCGGGGGTGTCAGGTAGAGAGGTGTCGGCTGGTAGGCCGTCATCGCAGGCAAGCCAGCTCCCACAGTTGGATCGGGGGTGTCAGGTAGAGAGGTGTCGGCTGGTAGGCCGTCATCGCAGGCAAGCCAGCTCCCACAGTTGATCGCTGCGGCGGCCAAGCCGCGTCGAGAATCAGCCCTTGTGCAACTTACTCATCAACTGCGCCTCGGCCTGGGTCAGCCCGCACGACTGGGTCAACTCATCCACCGTCGCCCCCATGCCAACCAGCTTGGCCGCCTGGGCAAACGACAGGTTCGACGGATCACGCTGCTCCAACTGCACCAACCTGTCCGGCAACGGCGCAAGAATCGCACGCAGTTCATGCACCTCATCCCCCACCCGCACCGCACTTTGCTGGTAATGATCAACGCGCTTGACCAGTTCCAGAATGCGCCGGTCACGCACCACATCGCGCTCGGCCTGTTGCAAGGCCAACTCCCGCTGCTGGCGCACATAGCGCAGCACAAACGCCAAGGTCCCGGCCCACAACAGGGCCAGGACAATCACCGCTGCCTCAAGGAACAATCAGATGCTCTCCAGTTCCGACCACTCTTCTTCGCTCATCATCTTGTCCAGCTCAACCAGAATCAGCAGTTCGCCGTTCTTGTTGCACACGCCCTGGATGAACTTGGCCGACTCTTCGTTACCGACGTTCGGTGCGGTTTCCACTTCCGATTGGCGCAGGTAAACCACCTCGGCCACGCTGTCGACCAGGATGCCGACCACTTGCTTGTCGGCCTCGATGATCACGATACGGGTGTTGTCGCTGACTTCAACCGTGTCCAGGCCGAACCGCTGGCGGGTGTCGATCACCGTCACCACGTTGCCACGCAGGTTGATGATGCCCAGCACGTAGCTTGGCGCGCCTGGAACCGGGGCGATCTCGGTGTAGCGCAGCACTTCCTGCACGCGCATCACGTTAATGCCGTAGGTTTCGTTGTCCAGCTTGAAGGTCACCCATTGCAGGATCGGATCATCCAAACCTTGTGCGGACGCTGACTTGTTCATTCATCTGACCCCTTCAAATGCCGCTATCGACGGCGTGTGTGCACGTAGGCCGCGCAACCGCACGGCCCTTATTGTTCAATCAACTGCGTTTGTTCTGTGGCATTGCCTTCACCGCACCGCTGGCGATCAACTCGGCCAGCTCGGCGACATCCAGCAACGCGCACATGTGTTCAATCACCGTGCCCGCCAGCCACGGCCGCTGGCCGCGGTGGCTGCGCCATTTGATTTCATTGGGGTCCAGGCGCAACGAGCGGCTGACTTGATGCACCGCCAGCCCCCACTCGTAGCCCTGCACCGAGATCACGTATTGCAGGCCCTGGCGAAAATCATCGCGGTAGCGGTCGGGCATCACCCAGCGCGCCGTGTCCAGCACCTTGAGGTTGCCGGCCTGGCTGGGCAGGATGCCGAGGAACCACTCTGGCTGCCCGAACAACGGCGTCAGCTCCTGGCCTTCCAGGGAATAGATCGAGCCCAGGCACACCAGCGGCACCGCCAGGGTCAACCCGGCGACGTCGAACAGCAGGCACTCGAACGGCTCGGCAGCCCATGAGGGGCGACCGTCGCCCGTCACCGGTGGCGGCGTGATGCTGGGCGGCAGGTGCACGTCCACCAGCGGTTCGACCACCGGGGGCGCCACCACCGCGGGGGCGCTTGGCACCACCACGGGCACCTCCACCCCCTGCGCATCCCGTGCCTGCTCTTCCATCACCGCCTGCTGGAATTCATCCAGCGGGCTTTCGGGTTCGACAGCAGGCTCAAGTACCAGAATCGGTTCTGGCAGTTCCTCGGCCGTCGCATCCTGCAGCAAGGCATCCAGGTAGGATTCCAGTGCCAGTTGCGGGCGGGTCTTGAATTCGACAGGACGGTTCATCACGCCACCTGCGCCACAAGTTGTTGCGACAGCAGGTGCTTGAGCAACGCACGGTAGGCCAGCACGCCACGGCTCTTGCCGTCGAACTGCGACGGTGTGAGCCCGGCACGGCTGGCGTCACGCAGGCGCGTGTCCACCGGGATGTAACCGTTCCAGATGGTGTCCGGGTAGGCATCGCGCAATACGCGCAAGGTGCCGAGGGACGCCTGGGTGCGACGGTCGAACAAGGTCGGCACGATGCTGAACGGCAGCGCCTGCTTGCGCGAACGGTTGATCATCGCCAGGGTGCTGACCATACGCTCCAGGCCCTTGACCGCCAGGTGCTCGGTCTGCACCGGGATCACCAATTGCTGGCTGGCCGCCAACGCGTTGACCATCAGCACGCCGAGCAACGGCGGGCTGTCGATGATCGCGTAATCGAAGTCCTGCCACAGCTGCGCCAGGGTCTTGGCGATCACCAGGCCCAGGCCGCTCTGGCCTGGCGACTGGCGCTCCAGCGTGGCCAGGGCGGTGCTCGACGGCAGCAGGGAAATGCTTTCGTTGCTGGTGGGCAACAGCAGTTGCCCAGGCAGATCCGCCGGCACGCTGCCCTTGTGCAAAAACAGGTCATAGCAGCTATGTTCCAGCGCATCCGGGTCGTAGCCGAAATAGCTGGTCATGGAACCGTGGGGGTCCAGGTCGACCACGACCACACGCTTGCCCGCTTCGGCCAGCAAACCGGCCAAGGCGATGGAAGTGGTGGTCTTGCCGACTCCACCCTTTTGATTGGCAACTGCCCAGACTCTCATTCGGTTGGTTCCTCCCGGCGGGCACAGGCGCGACCGAGACATTGCATACGGTTATTGAGCCAGCGACGGAGAATTGACGTTACTCGGTCGGACCGGCGGTTTGACAACGGGCGGTGCAGTTTGTGTGCCAGCACGCTTCAACGCCGCATCCGGGGTGGCATTGGCGGTGCCGGTTCCGGTCAGGCTGCGACGCACATCCAGGTTGCGCGAGACCACCAGCACCACCCGGCGGTTACGGGCACGGCCTTCGACCGTGGCGTTATTGGCCACCGGCTGGAATTCACCATAGCCCACCGACGCCAGGCGCTGGGGGTTCACACCCTGCATCGCCAACATGCGCACGATGCTCGATGCGCGGGCCGAGGACAGCTCCCAGTTGGTCGGGTACTGCGCAGTGCTGATGGGGAAATTGTCGGTGAAGCCTTCCACGTGGATCGGGTTTTCAAACGGTTTGAGGATCAAAGCGACCTTGTCGATGATGGTGAACGCCTGGTCACTGGGCAATGCATCAGCACTGGCGAACAACAGGCTGGAGTTCAGCTCGATCTCCACCCACAACTCATTGCCACGCACGGTCATCTGGTTGGAGCTGATCAGGTCGCCAAAGGCGGCACTGATATCGTCTGCGATGCTCTTGAGCGGGTCGCTGGTGCCTTGGATACCGGCGGCGGTTTCATCACTGTCATTGACCAGAGGCTTGGCCGGGGTCACGGTCTTGGGCCGCTCTTCGCCGATAGGGATCGGCTTGAGCGACCGCTCGGCATCGTTGAACACGCCCACCAGCGCCTGGGAAATGATCTTGTACTTGCCTTCGTTGATCGACGAGATCGAGTACATCACCACAAAAAACGCGAACAGCAAGGTGATGAAGTCCGCGTAGGACACCAACCAGCGCTCATGATTGACGTGTTCTTCAGGCTCGCGACGGCGACGGCTCACAGACACTCCCCCCCACACACCCACCCCACTGTAGGAGCGAGCTTGCTCGCGAAGATCGTTAACGAAAACGCGGGCATCCTGAATGCACGCGGCGCTCTCGGGTTCTTCGCGAGCAAGCTCGCTCCTACGGGGGTACGGGTGTTCATGTGCATCAATCCATGAAGCCCTGAAGCTTCAATTCGATGGAGCGCGGGTTCTCGCCCTCGGCAATCGACAGGATGCCTTCGAGCAACATTTCGCGATAACGCGACTGGCGCATGGCAATCGACTTGAGCTTGCTGGCCACCGGCAGCAGCACCAGGTTGGCACTGGCCACGCCGTAGATGGTCGCGACAAACGCCACGGCAATGCCGCTGCCCAGTTGCGAAGGGTCGGCCAGGTTGCCCATCACGTGGATCAGGCCCATCACCGCGCCGATGATGCCAATGGTCGGCGCGTAGCCGCCCATGCTTTCAAAGACTTTGGCCGCGTTGATGTCACGGCTTTCCTGAGTGTAGAAGTCCACTTCGAGGATGCTGCGGATCGCTTCCGGTTCGGCGCCATCGACCAACAGTTGCAGGCCTTTGCGCGCGTAGCTGTCAGGCTCGGCATCGGCCACGCCTTCCAGGCCCAGCAGGCCTTCCTTGCGGGCGGTGAGGCTCCAATTGACCACGCGGTCGATGCCGCCTGCCAGGTCGACCCGTGGCGGAAAAATGATCCACACCAGAATCTGCATGGCACGCTTGAATGAGCTCAGGGGCGACTGCAACAACGCCGCGCCCACGGTGCCACCGATCACGATCAGCGCTGCCGGGCCGTTGGCCAAGGCGCCGAGGTGGCCGCCTTCCAGGTAGTTGCCACCGATGATGGCGACAAACGCCATGGTGATGCCGATCAGGCTCAACACATCCATCAGAGGCAGGCCTCCACCAGGTGCTTGCCGATGTCGTCCAGGCTGTAGACCGCATCGGCCAGGTCAGCCTTGACGATGGCCATGGGCATGCCATAGATCACGCAACTGGCTTCATCCTGGGCCCAGATGGCGCTGCCGCCCTGCTTGAGCAGGCGCGCACCTTCACGGCCATCGGCGCCCATGCCGGTGAGCACCACCGCCAGAACTTTGTCGCCATAGGACTTGGCCGCCGAACCGAAGGTGATATCCACACACGGCTTGTAGTTCAGGCGCTCATCGCCCGGCAGGATTTTGATCGCGCCACGCCCATCCACCATCATCTGCTTGCCGCCCGGCGCCAGCAGTGCCAGGCCAGGACGCAGAATGTCGCCATCCTCGGCTTCCTTGACGGTGATACGGCACAGCTTGTCCAAGCGCTCGGCGAACGCCTTGGTGAATGCCGCCGGCATGTGCTGCACCAGCACAATCGGCGCAGGGAAGTTGGCCGGCAGTTGGGTCAATACCCGCTGCAAGGCCACCGGGCCGCCGGTGGAGGTGCCGATGGCGACCAGCTTGTAAGCCTTGCGCTTGGGTGCCGGCGAATGCGCACTCGGCGCTGCGGCGGCACGCACCGGCGCGACCGCAGGCCGGGCCACGGGCGCCGGGGCCGGGCGCGCAAACGACGAACTGGGCGCCGCTGCGGCGGGCGCAGGCGTAGGGGCTGGCGCAGGTGTGCTGAACAGGCTGCGACGGTTACTGCGGGAAATGCTGTGCACCTTCTCGCACAGCATCTGCTTGACCTTGTCGGGGTTGCGCGAGATGTCTTCGAAATTCTTCGGCAAAAAGTCCACCGCGCCGGCATCCAAAGCGTCGAGGGTCACCCGCGCGCCTTCGTGAGTCAGCGAGGAAAACATCAATACCGGTGTAGGGCAGCGTTGCATGATGTGGCGCACGGCCGTGATGCCATCCATCATCGGCATCTCGTAGTCCATGGTGATCACGTCCGGCTTCAAGGCAATGGCTTGATCGATCGCCTCTTTGCCGTTGGTGGCCGTGCCGACCACCTGGATCGTTGGATCAGCGGAAAGAATTTCCGAGACGCGGCGGCGGAAGAAACCCGAATCGTCCACCACCAGGACCTTGACTGCCATAAACACTCCGTTAGGCGGGGCGGGCATGACCGCCCTGCCCCACCAGAATCAAATACGCCGTGCGGCGTAACGCTTGAGCATGCTCGGAACATCGAGAATCAGTGCGATGCGACCGTCACCGGTAATGGTTGCGCCCGACATGCCTGGGGTTCCCTGCAGCATCTTGCCCAAAGGCTTGATCACCACTTCTTCCTGGCCCACCAGTTGGTCGACCACAAAGCCGATGCGCTGGGTACCCACGGACAGAATCACCACATGGCCTTCGCGTTGTTCTTCATGGGCGGCCGAGGCCACCAGCCAACGCTTGAGGTAGAACAGCGGCAACGCCTTGTCACGCACGATCACCACTTCCTGGCCGTCCACCACGTTAGTGCGCGACAGGTCGAGGTGGAAGATCTCGTTGACGTTGACCAGCGGGAAGGCGAACGCCTGGTTGCCCAGCATCACCATCAGGGTCGGCATGATCGCCAGGGTCAACGGCACCTTGATGACGATCTTGGAGCCCTGGCCCTTGGTCGAGTAGATATTGATCGAGCCGTTGAGCTGGCTGATCTTGGTCTTCACCACGTCCATGCCCACGCCACGCCCGGACACGTCGGAGATCTCGGTTTTGGTCGAAAACCCCGGGGCAAAGATCAGGTTGTAGCACTCGGTGTCGGTCAGGCGGTCGGCGGCGTCCTTGTCCATCACGCCGCGCTTGACCGCGATATTGCGCAAGATGGTCGGGTCCATGCCTTTGCCGTCATCGGTGATCGACAGCAGGATGTGGTCGCCCTCTTGCTCCGCCGCCAAAATCACTTTGCCGTTGCGGGACTTGCCCGCAGCTTCGCGTTCTTCCGGAGTTTCTACGCCGTGGTCGACCGCGTTGCGCACCAAGTGGACCAGCGGGTCAGCCAGAGCCTCGACGAGGTTTTTGTCGAGGTCGGTTTCTTCGCCCACCAGTTCCAGGTTGATTTCTTTCTTGAGCTGGCGCGCCAGGTCACGAACCAGGCGCGGGAAACGGCCGAAGACTTTCTTGATCGGCTGCATCCGCGTTTTCATCACCGCGGTTTGCAGGTCGGCGGTGACCACGTCGAGGTTCGACACGGCCTTCTGCATGGCTTCGTCGCCGCTGTTCAGGCCCAGGCGCACCAGGCGGTTACGCACCAGCACCAGTTCGCCCACCATGTTCATGATGTCGTCCAGGCGCGCGGTATCCACACGCACGGTGGTTTCGGCTTCGCTGGCAGGTTTTTCCGCTGCCGCTGGGGCCGCTGCGCGCGCAGCCGCCCCAGCGGCAGCGGCAAAACCTACCCGCAACACCGCACCCACCGTCCGTGAGGATACCGCGACACTCGACAGCACCGACACACTCGTGGGCGGACCGGTGCAGGGCCGCAACCGCCAGGTGCGCATGGACCAGACCAGCACGGAAGCCGACACTCAAGAGGCCGGCAAGCAACCAACCACACGCCACCACAACCTACACAACCGCGAGGCAACAACCACCAGCCACCC
>NZ_MPBM01000064.1:0-11947 GCF_001907715.1 Pseudomonas sp. BTN1
ACCAGCCATCGTGTGGATGGAAAACCGCGTCAGCGACGGCCAGACCGTGCTCGTACCGGTGCTGTACCTGGCCCAGGCCGACTCGCGCAACGTGCGCGGCAACAGCCTGATCCAGGGCCGCGACCTCAACCTGGTCACCGGCGGCGACCTGATCAACGTCGGCACCCTGCGCGCCAGCAACAACCTCTCCGCCATCAGTAGCGGCAGCGTTTATACCGGCGGCCTGGTCGAAGCCGGCAACAACCTCAACCTGCTGGCCCAAGACAGCATCCGCAACGCCATGGCCGGCGAAATCCGCGGCAAGCAAGTCAGCCTCACGGCGCTCAAAGGCGACATCACCAACGAGACCACCGCCATCCAGGTACGTGACGGCGCCGGCATGCGCACCCTCACCGACACCAGCGCCGGCACCATCGTCGCCCGCGAAAACCTCGCCATCGACGCCGGCCGCGACCTCACCAACCGAGGTGCCCTGGTAGCGGGCAACGACGCTAACTTAACCGCCGGCCGCGACCTCAACCTCATCGCCGCCAGCGACACCAGCGTCAAACACGAGAGCCGCGACGGCGGCGAGAAATCCAGCATCACCACCGACGTCAAAAACCTCGCCGCCAGCGTCACGGCGGGCGGCAACCTCAACATGCAGGCCGGGCAAGACGTCAACATCATCGGCAGCAATGCCACCGCCGGCAAAGACCTCAACATCGCCGCCGGCCGCGACCTCAACGTCGCCTCGGTCAGCGACATGCACAACGTTGAGGGCAAGGAAAAGGACGGCAAAAAACGCATCAAGACCTCGGACGACCAGACCACTCAAGTGGCGAGCGTGCTGACGGCGGGTGGGGATTTTGTCAGCCAGGCGGGGCGTGACACCACGATCGTGGCGAGCAGGATCAGTGCGGGGAATGAGGCTTATCTGTATAGCGGGGATAAGTTGAACCTGCTGGCGGCGCAGAACAGCACTTACAGCCTTTACGACATGAAGGAGAAGGGTGGCTGGGGCGCGAAGAAGACCAAGCGCGATGAGGTGACACGCGTTACGAATGTGGGGACTGAGATCAAGACTGGTGGTGATCTGTCGCTGGTCAGTGGCGGTGATCAGTTGTATCAGCGGGCCAAGCTTGAAAGTGGCAAGGACCTCTCGTTGATCAGCGGAGGGGTAGTAACGTTCGAGGCGGTTAAAGACCTGCATCAGGAAAGTCATGAGAAAAGCAAAAGTGACTTAGCGTGGAACAGCTCCAAGGGGAAGGGCAACACAGATGAAACCCTGCGTCAGACGGCATTAATTTCCCAAGGTGATTTGGTCGTTAAAGCGGTCAATGGCCTGCACATTGATGTAAAGCAAATTAATCAGAACACCATCAGTCAAACCATCGACACCATGGTGAAGGCAGACCCACAGCTTGCGTGGCTTAAAGATGCTGAAAAGCGGGGCGATGTCGATTGGCGGCTTGTGAAGGAAACGCATGACTCCTTCAAGTACAGCCACTCCGGCATGGGCACTGGTGCGATGCTTGTCGTGATCATTGTTGTGACGGTCTTGACGGCCGGTAGCGGAGCGGCTGCGGCGGCCGGTGCATCTGCCAGCGCAGGTGCAACAAGCGCAGCAACGGCGGCGGGGTTGAGTGCGACTACCGCAGCGACCATAGGTACTGCTGCTGGTGCCGCTGCATCTGCCAGCTACACGGCGATGATTACTCAGAGTGTCGTCAGCGGAATCAATAACAAAGGTAACTTGAGCGATACATTCAAGGACGTTACCTCAAGCGATAGCCTCAAGGGTTATCTCGCATCAGGAATCGCTGCTGGTTTTGCTGCAGGTGTGCTCGACAAAGCCTATTCGGTATCGCCCGAGGAAGCCGGTTCTGCTACCCATGGCTTCAATTTGGGAGAGATGGAGGGTTTCACAAAATTTGCGGGCTACACCTTGGCGCAACAAGGTTTCGGTGCGGTCACTAACACCGCACTCAATGGCGGTAGTTTGAGTGAAACCCTTACTCAAGCGGGTATCAGCTCGATAGCCAACGTGCTGAGTGCTTCTGTCTATAACAAATTGGGTACCCAGTTAGAGTTCACGGGAGTTCCTGCGAAGGTGGGTGCCCATGCCATTGTTGGCGGTCTGCTCGCAGAGGCCGCGGGCGGCAGCTTCAAGTCTGGCGCTCTAGCCGCCGGAGCCAACGAAGCGTTCGTCACGGCCCTGGGCGACTCGATTTTTGATGGGCCGATGCACAATCAGCTGTTAGCAATGACCTCACAACTGATAGGTGTGACGGTTAGTGCCGCGACGGGCGGTTCTGACAAGGATCAAGCCGTTGCTGGATGGATTGCTCAGCAAGCGACGTCCTTCAACAGCCTTGATCACCCAACAGCCGAAAAGCTGCTTAATGAGTTGGATGGTTGTCGAGCCAGCACAGGGTGCTCTGACGGAAAAATCCGCAGCATTATTAAAAAGTATGAGGAACTTTCAGCATCGCGCTCTGCTGCAATCAGTGCCTGTGAATCCCGCGAATGTGCAGAAAGCATCAGGTCTGCAACGATCAAGATGGATGATCCTGTTGCGCAAAAACTCCTGGACACGTTCAAGCACACGGTGTCTTACGACATGTACGGGATGCTTGTCGGGAATCCTGACAAAGTTGCTTCTCCCGCTCAAGGTGTTGACCCATGGGGCGCGACCTATGCGACTGACGATGAAATTATATTCGCCAAGTATGTACAAGAAAAATGGCTTACCCCTGCTGAGGAAACGCACCTAAACGAGTGGATGAAAAAAACTACCTGGCTTGAAAGAGCAGCAGGTAAAGCGCTGGATGCATCGGAAAGGGCTGCGATGCTCGTCAACCTGGGTAATGCGTTGGTTACCGAGAGCTGGTTGAATAAGGTTCCGGTGGGTAAAGCGACGGCGGGTGTCGGCGATAAAGGGGCTGGCATCTCAGCAGACGCGGATGGATTCGGTGTTTATCCTAAAGCTCCGTCAACGGTGGAAACGCCTAAAACAGAGCAGTATTTCAGAGTCGAAGGCGGGGGCGCCGGAGCCGCAACTAGCCAGAATCGCCTCACGGCAAATGCTGATGGGAGTATTAGTATCAATCCCGGTTGCACTGGTCAGCTCTGTGTCAGCGTGGGGGACGCCGCTCACGCTAACTACTACTTAACAAACAAACGTCCGGATGGCACTGTGGTTGTATTTGATGTCGATGCTAAACTCCATAGTGAAATTATGGCTAACGCAGTTCCTCAACGTCCGATTCCAGGAGTCAACCGAGACCCGTCAGCGCCTAAAATTGTAGATCCGACCAAGCCTGGGACAGCGCTGGAACTTCCTAAGGTGTGGGAATCATTGCTTGAAAAGCACTCAAGCAACGCCCGCGTTTACTCTCATGAAGAATTTTTAAAGGAGTTCGGGAATTGAATTTAAATAAAGAAGTGCTTGATGATTTATGGTCTGGTGAGAAAAGTATCTGTTTTTTTGTAAGTGGTGCTAAGTGTTATTGGGTTTTGGATTATAAGTATAACTTTTCATTGGATGCGGAAAAAGACTATCGCGCATATTTGGATAAAGGGCATATAACCCAGGCGCAGTATGAAGAAGCGTGTAGGGTGTTCCGTGGTGGAATTTTAAAGCTAACAGCCGATAATTTTTCGCAGTATCTAAATAGTGTTAGTGAAGGTGTGTTGACGGGTGAAGACCTTTCAAAAATTTTTGAGCTGGATGACGACTGTAGTTTACCCCGGTTGTTGAAAGAGGTGGAAGGCTACTTTTTGTCAGGCGCGAGTTTGAGTGCGGATATATTCGGTCTTGTTGGCCGTGTAGCGTCTAGGTTGCCCGTATTCTATATTAATTTTGATAGAAAAATATATATGCATATGGATCAAGACCGATTCCACGAGGAACTCTCATATTCTGATTGGACATCCAAGTGTTCAGATTTTAGTTTTTTAATACCAGATGCTGAGAGATATTGGATGAAGAGCGGTGATCTCTGGAAGTTTCGCTATGTTTAGTCGTGGTGTTGAGGCGATTTATTCGTGAATCTGACACAAAAACGGCCTTTCGTCGTGCTATAACTAAGGTGGGCGTTAAGATTTGATTGACGAAGTTGCGTTTACTTAGGGGGTAAGTCCTTTGGGTTTAGTTTTCAAGTTCGCCTAACTTTCAAGAGTGTTATATATGAAAAAAATTTTCGTAGTTTTTTGCACTTTATTTCTGCTGGTTGGCTGCGTAACACAAGACCTGAGCATTGAAAACCGCCATAAAATCACGACTGTCACTATTTTGCCTGCCTCGTTTTCGGAGCAGCAGTTCAAATACACGAGTATGGATCAAGCCTGGGGGGCCGGCTTAGGTGCCGGTGCCGGAGCGGCTGTGGGAATGGCATCGGATTCTTCCAAAGTCGCTACCAGTGCTATGGCTGGCGTGGGTGTGGTGGCGGGCGCGAAAGTAGCTGATGGTGGAGTTTTAAGTCCACGGCAGGCAATTTTGTTGAATTTGCAGCGCAACAAAATAGATCCAGGGAAGTTGTTTAAGCAGCAGCTGGAAGCGCGGATCAGTGCTGAGCATTTATTCAAAGTTGTACCGGAGGGCGGCCGGGCCGATGCGCATATAGAATTTGTCGTGTCCGAATGGGGCTTTGCCTTGAAAAACTACAGTGCAGAGCTTTATCCCACAGTGGGCATTGTAGCGGCCATGAAGCTCGGCGACGCAGTAGTTTGGAGGAATTTCGAAACTGTAACAGCGTTCAGTGAGGGAAATGTCCAGGCATATACACCTCAGGAGTACGCAACAAACCCTGAAGCTCTCCGTAGCGCTTTGCAGAATGCTTTCGAGTTAGTGATAGCTAAACTAATAGCTGATTTGAAACAATAGGCGCTATAAGGCGTAGGGAGAAAAGGGTACAGATTTATTTGAATGAGGCTTGAAAAGCATATTAAATAAATATGTCCCCTTTCTTCTGCTGTTTGTCACGGTACTCCAGTCAGCAATATATTAAACCAAATTCCAGGGTTTAATGGGTTTGCTACATTGCACGATGGTTGGATGATTAACTTGGAAGCTTACAAACAAGCTGATATGTCGCTTTTTGAAAATTTGGGCAGCATGCCGCCTGCTCTGCTTGTAAATTATGGAGCACTGTACGATAAGTACCGCCCAGCAATTGAGTCGGAGAAAAAGCGTGAAAATTAATAAATGGCTTTTGGTAGTACTATTGTCGGCCTTGGCTGGCTGCGCACCTTCCCATTCCACCTGGGAAAATGGAATGAATCTATGGGTAGGTACTCATTTCGATTCCCATCTTTACAAAGACTGCACTCGAGGATGTGGCGACTCATATTGGTCGCCTGTAAATAAAAATAAGATCTTTGATAAGGTTGTTGATGAAAGCGGCGGCAGGCGGTATTACATAACTTGGATTAGAGATTGCCGATATTCGGTTTTTGTCGCTGAGGATCGGCTAATAAAGTCATGGAGATACGAAACTTCTAACGTAAAAGGCTGTTATGTCTTTTAACTGCTGTTTTAAGGGAAAAGAAAAGAGAGAAAAGGGGACGAGAGAGAAAAGGAAGAGAAAAGCGGACAGATTTATTTAAATTTGTACTGGGATAAGCGTATTAAATAAATCTGTCCCCTTTTGTTAAGGAAATAGTTTGGTATGGATTCAAGATTGATATCACTCTGTAAAGAGTTGGCGAAAATGACTTCTGATCAGGCGGCAACTTGGATATTGAGCCGGTATCCGCTTGCTTCAGATAATTGGGGTGAAGCTTTATTACTCCTTCCTCATAGATCTTGGAAAAAGCCAGAGCAGAAACGTTTAGCGGATTATTATTTTAAGAGAATTCCGTTCTCTAGCGCTAGAGGATATGAAGCGTTCGCGTCAATTATGCCAGTTAAGTTAATGGTTGCATGCATTAACGATGAAGGAAAAGGGGACAGATTTATTTAAGTTAGAGTTGAAAGGTATATTAAATAAATCTGTCCCCTTTCGTTCCAGCAAACGGAACGCCTGTTATTGTCCAAGTGGTGGATAAAGCAGCGGGTACCGGATTTTCCCATTTTGTTGTGGTCGACGGAATTACGACCAGAAATGGCATTTCTGTCGTAGCAATTCGTGATCCTCATGGTAAGCAGTATTTTAGCCCCGCGACTACTTTTGAAAAGAATTTTTCAGGTTATGTTGTTGTTCCAAAGGATGCTCTGAAATGAAATTAAGCATTAAGTTTCCCGAGAATTTGTTAACCCACAGCCTGCTCGAGCAAAGGCTGATTCCTTGCATTTGCAAAATTGCAACGGAGTTTGAAATTGAATTTTTGGACCCTTTGCCAGAAGCTGCAGGAACCGTTCTGGAGTGGGATCGTGCAGAACTTGAAAAAAGAGCGATAGGTGGGGTAGGTGGGCAATACTCTCACTATGCACACGGTCGGGTGACGTTAAAAAAAGTTGATATTGATATCTACCAAATATTGGATCTTGAAATGTTTTATAGGCTTTTTGGATGGTGCAGCATCTTGGAAGATGGCAACTATGCGCCGCCGGGGCAGTTTTGGGATGATGAATAAGTTGAAAAGGAAAGGGGGCAGATTTATTTAAATTAAAATTTGAAGGTGCACTAAATATATCGCCCTCCTTTTGTTAATAGATATACTTAATGAGCCAAATATCAGAAATATTTCTGTAAGGGTGGCACGGTGATTACCACATATAAACTCGAATTTCGACATAGGCCTAGTGTTTCAGAGTCTATCGAAGAGAGGCATAAAGATTTTTTGAGAGCTATAGGCGATTTGGGCGTTCCGTGGAATTTGAACGATGCCTTTGAAGTCCCCCCTATTGGAAGCGAGTTGGTGACCTCGGTGTCATTGGATAAGCTACTTCCAGTCGGCGTTAAAGGTCGAATTTCATATGCTCTGCGAGATCAGAAGTATCTCCAAGATGATGCGCAGTTTGATGATACGCTATTTGTTGAATTTACAGGCTCCAAAGTCGACTATCCATATTTGTTGAAGATTGTTTTTCCTGTTTATATAAAGGCATTTGGTTCCTATCGCTCAGCTTTACATGATTGGAATGTTACGAGGAGCGATTGGCCTTTAGTGTTGGAGGCTTGTGATGCTACAAAAAAAGACGTTAACGGTAGGGATGGAGTTTTTCGTATAAATGCGGCGAATTATTTCGATAAGGAATTGTGTTTTCGCGCCTTTGGAAAAGGGCCGCGTGAACTTGTTGATTTGTTGAATGGTTATGTAGAAGAAGTGCGTGAGTTTGAAGAGGGGGTTTTGATTATAATTAGTTATACTCCGCTTTCTGCCGACGAACTACTCAGTGCGGGTGATCGACTAAAGAGCTTAGTGGTTTGATTTTTTTGTCCGGTCAAATTGGTTGATGTATTACAGTTTTGATTGGGCTTGGTTGAGTTGGTGTAAAGGTTCTGTTTTGGTGGTTCTTTAACAAAATGGTTTCTTGTAAGTCGGCCGGGCAGTTATGAGTTAACTGCCCAGATTCTGCTTTAGATCTTCGCGTTTAATTTTCGTCCAATAATATCCAGAAGATCACACCCGTCCCTCAGCGGGATAGCCAGAAATAGCGCAAGAACATGCAACATAATCGCACAATTGCTGATCTTCTCCCTAAATGCCAGTTATTAAATAGAACTGTCCCCTTTTCATTCGCGATGGTGAGAAGGTCGGAATTAAGGTGGTGAACTAATGGCTAGGTTTAGAGAAAGTATATATTTGTCTTATTCGCAATTTTGCGTGTTTTTGAGTTCGCTTGATCAGCCGTACAATGATTGGAGTGTTCGTAGTTATGCGCAAGGATTTGCGTGGAGGTTAGGGAGTGTCTCTTTTAGAGCTTTGGTTGACGAAGGGTACCATATAATTAGCCTTTTCATTAACGAACAAGTGCCCGCTATAAGCGCAGACGTGGTTCGGGCCTTTAAAGTTCCCTTCTCGGTAATAGATAGAAATATTGAGGTTGGTAGTATTTCGAGTACGGTTCCTCTAGAACTGCCTGAAGGAGATTATTCTCTTCAGGTCGAATTTATAAGACCCTCCTCAAGTGGAGTGTATGAAATAAATGTCCATTTGAATTTAGGGGACTGCGATTTTGAGGTGTTGAGAGCAGACGCCGAAATTGACGAGCAAGATGAGTTTGATATCGATGCGGTTCCTGCGGGATAAAATTTCGGAGAAATGGGGGCGGATTTATTTTAATTCGAGATAGCGGTAATAAAGCCTATTAAATAAATCTGTCCCCTTTTGTCTTGTGCCGCAGATCGTAAATTTGTTACAGATTTGATTAACGATATTGGGAATAACGCCACAAAGGTTATCCCTGGGACCTTCGCGGGACAGGGAGCTAATGGTGCGCGAGGCAATGTCTATTTTAGAATTAAAGGCAATGATGTCGTGGTGACCAAGCCGAATGGTACGTTTGTGACGATTTTGAAAGATGGCGTCAACCAAAATCCATCAGTAAAAAGTGCGCTGGAAGGGAAGGTTAGATGATGAAAGATTCTTCGTTGAAAGCGTGGCTTATACTTGCCATTGGCAAAAGGCTTTTGTCGGTGGACGCACTCATTCATAAGTTAGGCTCGGTGGCGCATGGCTTTCCACAAGAGATTAGTTTCCATTTTGAAGGAAACATTCCTGGCCGTTTATTTTGCGATAGTGATGGGGCTTCGATAGGACTATCCGTGGAGCCATTAACCGAATGCGATATGCAAGAGTATGGCGCGCAAGTAATTGCGTCGATGTCCGACGATGCATGCTTTAGTAATGTTATAAACAAAACGCTGTCTTCAGTTGTTCTGGTGAAATCCTCAGTGGAAGATAGGATTGTGGGTGTTGGTTTTTCATTTGATTGTGAAGAACGTTTTTTTATTTTGAATTTGGGAGATGAGATTTTTGTTTACAGGTCTATCCCCTCGGATGTTGTTGAGAGTGAGTTTCTTGTTTTTATAGCCGTGGAGGGGGAGGACTGAAAGGTCTGGCTAATAAATATGAAAAATTTAATAATTTATTATTTTGGTTTGTTTGTGTTAAGTGGCTGTGTAACCAAAGATCTGAGCGTTGAAAACCGCCAGCAAATCAAAACTGTCAGTGTGTTGCTTGCCTCATTCCCGGAGCAGCAGTTCAAGTACACCAGCATGGATCAAGCCTGGGGGGCCGGCTTAGGTGCCGGTGCCGGGGCGGCGGTGGGAATGGCATCGGATTCTTCCAAAGTCGCTACCAGTGCTATGGCTGGTGTGGGTGTGGTAGCGGGCGCGAAAGTGGCTGATGGTGGAGCTTCAAGTCCACGGCAGGCAATTTTGTTGAGCTTGCAGCGTAACAAAATAGATCCAGGGCAGTTGTTCAAACAACTGTTGGAGGCACGGATCAGTGCTGAGCATTTATTCAAAGTTGTACCGGAGGGCGGCCGGGCCGATGCGCATATAGAATTTGTCGTGTCCGAATGGGGCTTTGCCTTGAAAAACTACAGTGCAGAGCTTTATCCCACAGTGGGCATTGTAGCGACCATGAAGCTCGGCGACGCAGTAGTTTGGAGGAATTTCGAAACTGTAACAGCGTTCAGTGAGGGAAATGTCCAGGCGTATACACCTCAGGAGTACGCAACAAACCCTGAAGCTCTCCGTAGCGCTTTGCAGAATGCTTTCGAGTTAGTGATAGCTAAACTAATGGCTGACTTAAACCAATAGGCGCTATAAGGGATAGAGAGAAAATGGCACAGATTTATTTAAATTTTAGCTGGGAAAGTGTATCAGATAAACCTGTCCTATTTTGTTGTGCTTAATTGCATAGGGTGCGGCGAGTTATGTCGGATAAACAAGTATGTGAGCTGACGATTGATGATCTTGGTAGTTATAGCGTTTGGTTCTTTCCGATGGACGACACCGTGGAGGACGAATTAACTGTGCGCCCCCTCGCCGAACAGGAAACGTGCTCAGACTTTCAGATTATCGTTCGAGCTGATTTTTTTGGTGAAAATGGCTCTGTGTATTGCGGTTATTTGTATTGGGACTCCAATGTTGCAATTGAATACTTGAGGCCTGTTGTATTGTCTGGAACGGGAGAGGCCGTAAGTTTTTGGAGCGGTATAGTCACTCCAACGTGGGAAAGTTCGGAGTTTGCCTGTTCGATTAGATCCGAGCTGCCTATTTCTTATGCCTCAGAATCGGTTTTCGGTCTTCCTTCCATTTGCGGAAAGCTGGAGGGACTTTATTATCTTTCGGATGATCAGGTTTGCTGCGTGAAATGACGAAAAAAAGTGGACCGGTTTATTAAGTTGAATTGCTCACGCATAAAGCGGGCGACACAAAGGCCGCCCGATTTTCACTCAGGACGGATCGGCATTGAGCCTGCGACTGATGACATCCAGCAAATCACACCCATCGCGCAGCGGAATGGCCAGCAAGTGGGCGAAGTCTGAAAGCACGACGGCATCGCTGCTGAGTTGTTCGCGAAAGGCTAGGTTTTCCAGCAGTTGGGTGACGGCCCGAATGCGGTGCATGGCGGCGTCGTGAAGGACGTCGAGAGGTGCCTGGGTGTCGATGATCAGGGCTGGGACGGTGCAGTCGTGGCCGGTTAGGGGAATGTATCGATTCATCATTAAGCTCTCTGGATTATTGAGGGCTCGTTCTTCGGGTCGCCAAACCCGGTCGCTTTTTGAGCGACGGCCGGACTATAAGCCGCACCGCCAAGCCCGCGCAAGGCATCAAAATGCCGCTGCTTCGGAGCGTGCCCGCAGCCGCTAACATCTTGCTATCCATTGCCGACATACTGCCCACGAACAAACGCACTACGCATACGCAAATCCGAAGCCTCACCCCAAACATTAAAGGACCAATGTGAAAAACCTCCTCCTCATTCTCCTCACCACCCTCATCCTCGGCGGCTGCGTCAGCCACCCCCTCACTCCCGAAAACCGCGCGCAGATCAAGACCGTCAAAGTCCTGCCCGTGAAGTGGGAAAAGAACATGGTGTACTTCGGCCGCGAACAGGCCTGGGGCGCGGCCCTGGGTGCCGGGGTTGGCGCCGGTGTTGGCATGGCCAGCGGGGCGTCCAAGCTGGGTACTGCGGCGTTGAGCGGCGCCGGGTTTGCCGGCGGCATGAAGCTTGGGCAGTTGGCCGAGATGCCGACGCCGGTGGCTATTCTGACGGTGATGGAGGCGGAAAAACTCGATGTAGGCGTGTTGCTCAAGCAGGGCTTTATCGATGAGTTGGGTAAGATTTCGACGCTCAAGGTGGTCGGCGATGATGAGCCCGCCGATGCGCAGATTCAACTGACCGTGTCCGAGTGGGGCTTTCGCCTGACCCAGGGTTTCAGCAGTGTGATTTATCCGACCCTTAACGTGTTAGTGCAGATGGATCGCGGCGATGAGATGGTCTGGCGCACCTTTGAAGCGGTCACGCCGTTTAATGGTCAGAACGTTTATGGCTATACACCGTTAACCTACCGCACGGACCCTGAAGCCTTGCGCCGGGCGTTGACCGGGATTACGCAGATTTCTGCGCAGTACCTGGTGAAGGAGCTCAAGTAGGGCTGTGCGAAGGCTGGCGGCTGTTGGTGTGCGGGCTTGGGCTAATGCCAGTCAGGGTTAAGCGCAGTTCCCCTGTGGGAGCGGGCTTGCCCGCGAAGGCGGTGTGTCAGTCGCTGCATCTGTTGCTGCACTACCGCTTTCGCAGGCAAGCCAGCTCCCACATTGGATCTTCGTTGCTTTGGGCATTGCGTTCGTTTAATTGATCGGCATTGGGCTTGCCCGCGAAGGCGGTGTGTCAGTCGCTGCATCTGTTGCTGCACTACCGCTTTCGCAGGCAAGCCAGCTCCCACATTGGATCTTCGTTGCTTTGGGCATTGCGTTCGTTTAATTGATCGGCATTGGGCTTGCCCGCGAAGGCGGTGTGTCAGTCGCTGCATCTGTTGCTGCACTATCGCTTTCGCAGGCAAGCC
>NZ_MPBM01000007.1:0-161804 GCF_001907715.1 Pseudomonas sp. BTN1
CTATAGCACCGCCATCGCAGGCAAGCCAGCTCCCACACTGAAGGGCGTATACCTTGGTTTTTATGGTCTTCAATCAACCCGCTGAATACTTCTTCAACAACCGCCAACCACAGGTCTAGGGTGACGCAACAATAAAAACAGCAGGATGCAGCAATGACCGCCATGACCCGCTGCCTGGACCGTTCTGGATTTATGCCACGGCTGTCCGCCCACCATGTGTTGCGTGCGCGGCTGACTGTGCCGCTGCTGACGGCGCAGGCGCGGGTAAGGTTGCTGTGCGCGCCGGGTGGCAGTGGCAAGAGCGCGTTGCTCGCCGAGTGTGCGTTGCAGGCGCCGAAGGGGTGTCAGGTGGTGTGGATGCCACTCAACGGTGCCGCGCTCAGCCCCTTGGAATTCTGCGCACGGCTGGCGCAGCAGCTTGGCTTGCCGTTTGTGGATGAAGCCACGTTATTGCTCGACTTGGGCCGTTGGCCACACACCACGTGGTTGTTTCTGGATGATTTCTGTCGCTCACCTGCGCCTGAGCTGGATGCGCTGCTGGACCGTTTGCTCGCCGCTGGCAGCCCGCAGTTGACCTGGTGGCTGGGCGCGCGACGGCGCCCGTTGTGCAATTGGCCACGCCTGTTGCTCGACGATGAGTTGCTGGAGTGCAGCGAGTTGTTTTTCAGCGCTGAGGAAGTCGAGCAACTGCTCGCCCCGGGGCATACCGTCGACAGCGTGATGCAGTTCAGCGCCGGTTGGTGCGCCGGTGTGCGTATCGCCTTGTTGGGCGACGGCCACCCCGACAAGACCCTGCTCGATTACCTGCAGCATGAGCTGTTCAACACCTTGTCGGCACCATTGGCTGAGGCCTGGCGCGTGTTGGCCCATCTGCCGCGCTTCAACCTGAACCTGTGTGAGTACTTGTTCGGTGGTGGTGATGGCGCTGAGCATTTGCGCGAATTGCAGGCACTGGGTGCGTTTATCCAGCCCTGGGAAGACACTAGCGACTGGCTCCACATTTTCCCACCGTTGGCGCGACTGCTGCGCGACGAACCCTGGCCGGCCAAACGCTCCTGGCACCGA
Source organism: Pseudomonas sp. BTN1 (assembly GCF_001907715.1). NCBI lineage: Bacteria > Pseudomonadati > Pseudomonadota > Gammaproteobacteria > Pseudomonadales > Pseudomonadaceae > Pseudomonas > Pseudomonas sp. BTN1. Next base: position 1,066 of record NZ_MPBM01000007.1, read on the forward strand.
CGCGCGTGCCAATGGTTCAGCGCCGAGGGTGACTGGCAGGCCGCGTTCGAGCAGGCGTTGCTGGCGCAGGAATATGAAGTGGCGGTGAGCCTGTTGCAGCATTTCAGTTTCGAGGATTTGTTTCGCCAGCAGAACGCCGTGCTGCTGTTGCGCCTGCATGAACAGCAGGGCGATGAATTGATGTTGGGATCGGCGCAACTGGTGGGGCTGCTCACGGCCGCGTTGTTGTTTGCCGGGCGCTTCGAACAGGCGGCCTTGTGTATCGACCAACTGGCCCGGTTCGCCCCGCAACCGACGGCCGCCGCGCAGCGCTACCTGCTGGCGCGTTGGCAGGCGCAGTGGGGGTGGTTGCTGCATTTGAGCGGTGATGCCGAGCGCTCCCGTGAGCACTTTCTCGAAGCCCTGCAAGCGCTGCCTGACAGCGCCTGGACATCACGGCTGATGTGCCTGTCGGGCCTGACCCAGCAAGCCTTGCTGCGCGGTGAGTTGGAGGCCGCCCAACGCTTGAACCGTGAAGCGCTATGCCTGGCCCGGGCCCACGGTTCGCTGGTATTGGAGGCCCTGCTGGAGTTGGATCACGCCCAGTTGTTGGAACAGCGTGGCGCGCCGTACCGGGCACAAAGCCTGTTGGAAACGGTGCAAGCGATGTTGGCCGGGCAACGGCTCACCGCCGGGCCGTTGGTGGGGCGTATTGTCCTGCGATGTGGGCATCTGGCCTTGCGTCAGGGCCAAGACACCCTGGCCGCCGAGTGTTTCGAGACCGGCTTGAGCATGTGCCTGCAGAGCCAGGACAAGCGCGTGCTATATGGCTATCTCGGCCTGGCGCTGCTGGCGGCCAACCGTGGCGACTACGCCCAGGCGTTCATTCAATTGCGCGACGCCGAGCGCCTGATGCAGCAGCGCCATGTCCCGGAGACGGTGTATCGCGCGGTGTTGTTGTTGGTCAGCGGACACCTGTGGCTACAACAGGGCCGGGCTGAATTGACGGTACAAGCGGTGCGCCGGGTGTTGCGCCATTTCCGTGGGCCCTGTGCCAAGCAGGCACCGCCGGCGACCCTGGAACTGATCCCGCGTCTGGAGTATTTGCTGGTGCTGGCCGAGGTCAGGCTGGGCTGTGCCGAGCAACCTATCGCACGGCTCAATGCCTTGCTCGAAACCTCCCGGCAGCGCGGCATGCTGTGTCTGGAAACCGAACTGCACCTGGCGTTGGGTGAGGTGACCTGGCAACTCGGTGACCCGGCGTTGGCCCGTCGTGCATTGCAGGCCGGGCTGGCGCTGGCGGCTCGTTGCCAGGTACAGCAGGCGATTCGCGAGCTGCGCTTGCGTGCCCCTGGGTTATTGAGTGAGCTGGGCCTGGAGCCTCAGGTCACGCCTGCCGGTGCGACGCAAAACCCTCTGAGCCAGCGCGAACTCGAAGTGTTGCAGTTGATCGCCCTGGGCAACTCCAATCTGGAAATCGCCGACCGCCTGTATATCTCCTTGCACACCGTCAAGACCCATGCACGGCGCATCCACAGCAAACTCGGGGTGGAGCGCCGCACTCAGGCGGTGGCCAAGGCCAAGACGCTGGGCCTGATGGCCTAGGCGCGCAGTGCCTGGCGATATTCACCCGGGGTGGCGCCCATGGCTTGGCGAAAGCGTTGGTTGAAATGGCTGGCGCTGGAAAAACCGCACCTCAAGGCGACCTCACCCAAGGGCAACGAGCTGCTGCGCAGCAAAGTTTGCGCGCGTGCCAGGCGGCGTGCCAGCAGGTATTGATGGGGCGGCACGCCGAAGCTCTGACGGAACATCCGGGCGAAATGGTATTCCGACAGCGCGCACATCGACGCCAACTGGCCGAGGCTGATGGGATCTTCAACATGGTGGTCGATGTACTCCACCAAACGCCGCCGTTGGTGCGCCGCCAACCCGCCTTTGAGGCGCAGGCCGTCGCGCACGCCGACCTGGTTGAGCAGGGTGTGGCTGAGCAGTTCATGGGCCAGGCTGCTGGTCAGCAGGCGCTCGCCGGGTTCGAGCCAGTTGAGGCTAATCAACTGGTGAAAGCGTCGGGCCTGACGGGCGTCCTCAAGGAAGGTCGTCTCACGCAACTGCAACTCCCGCGGCTCGCGGTCCAGCAGGGTGACGCAGCCGAGGGCAAATTGCTCCGGGCTGAAATACACATGGGCCAGGCGTATCTCGCCATTGATCACCCACGCCGACTGGTGCTCGGCCGGCAGTATGCACAATTTGTCGGGGCCGCCCTTGGTGCCTGGCCGGTCACGGCGAAAGGTGCCCGTGCCGCCGCCGATATAACAGGACAAGGTGTGATGGCTGGGCGCCTGGTAGTCCTGGGCATCGTGGTGGTTGCTCCACACGGCCGCAGACAAACCGTCACCGAGCTCGGCGCAGGCTTCCAAGCGTGCGTGAGGCGAGCGGTTGAGGGATTGAAAGACGTGCAGCGATTCCAGCTCTGGCATGGTGTGTTCTCCGACGTCTTGCATCCTACTCCCGGCGGCGGGCGCTGTGAGCCCATCGCCCGACAAAAGCGCAAGAATGTGCAAGAACCTCAGGGTGGTTGAAGGCAACACTGTGGCTCAAACGACGGAGCCTGCTATGAACCTCTTCCTGTATTTACTCACGGTGCTGATTTGGGGCACCACCTGGATTGCGCTCAAATGGCAGCTGGGCGTGGTGGCGATTCCCGTGTCGATTGTCTATCGCTTCGGCCTGGCGGCGCTGGTGCTGTTTGCGCTGTTGCTGCTCAGCCGCAAGTTGCAGGTGATGAACCGGCGCGGGCACCTGATCTGCCTGGCCCAAGGGCTGTGCCTGTTCTGCGTCAACTTCATGTGCTTTCTCACTGCCAGCCAGTGGATCCCCAGTGGCCTGGTGGCCGTGGTGTTCTCCACGGCGACCTTGTGGAACGCGCTCAATGCCCGGGTGTTTTTCGGCCAGCGGGTGGCGCGTAACGTGTTGATGGGCGGGGCGCTTGGGTTGCTGGGGCTGGGCTTTTTATTCTGGCCGGAGCTGGTTGGGCATACCGCTAGCCCGCAAACCCTGTTGGGCCTGGGCTTGGCCCTGCTGGGCACCCTGTGCTTCTCGGCGGGCAACCTGTTGTCCAGCCTGCAACAGAAGGCTGGGCTCAAGCCGTTGACCACCAATGCCTGGGGCATGGCCTATGGGGCGGCGATGCTGGCGACCTATTGTGCGGTGCGTGGCATTCCGTTCGAGATGGACTGGAGTGCGCGGTATATCGGTGCGCTGTGGTACCTGGTGATCCCGGGTTCGGTGATTGGTTTTACCGCTTACCTCACCCTGGTGGGCCGCATGGGCCCGGAGAAGGCGGCGTATTGCACGGTGCTGTTTCCGGTGGTGGCGCTGAATGTGTCGGCCGTGGCCGAGGGCTACCAGTGGACGGCGCCGGCGTTGATGGGGCTGGTGCTGGTGATGCTGGGGAATGTGCTGGTGTTTCGTAAACCTCGGTCCATCTTGGCGGGCCTCAAGGCTAGCCAAGCCTGAATGTGGGAGCCGGCTTGCCGATAGAAGCAGCACCTGCCACGAATCCCCTGAGGGAGCGGGCTTGCCCGCGAAGGCGGTGTGCCAGTCAATGTATCTTTAACTGACCCACCGCTTTCGCAGGCAAGCCAGCTCCCACATTGGACTGAGGTGCCTGCTTTATTTGAGGCCTAGCCGCTTGGCCATGCGCCCCAGGTTGGCGCGGTCCAGGCCCAGTTCGCGGGCGGCGCTGGCCCAGTTGCGCTGATGGCGTTCCAGGCAGGCGCTGATGAGTTGGCGCTGGTAGTGCTCGGTGGCCTGGCGCAGGTCGCCGCTGACCATGGGCAAGGCTTGGGCCGGTGCTTGTTCGGCCACCGCCGTACTCACGTCGGGCAAGTCCAGGTCCAGGGCGCTCAGGCTGAGAATTTTCGGGCGCTCGCGGCAGTTGCCCAGGGCTTTCAACGCGCTGCGGCCGATCAAGTGCTCCAGCTCGCGCACATTGCCGGGCCAGTTGTAGGCCAGCAACGCCGCCTGGGCATCGCCGGTCAGGCGCAGGCTGCCCAGGCCCATGCGCGAACGGTTCTGTTCAAGGAAGAAGCCAGCCAACAGCAGCACATCACGCCCGCGTTCACGCAGTGCCGGCACTTGCAGCGGGTACACGCTCAGGCGGTGGTAAAAATCGGCACGGTAGCGGCCATTGCGCACTTCTTCGGCAAGGTCGCGGTTGGTGGCGGCAATCAGGCGCACGTCCACCTGGTGTTCCTTGTCCGAACCCAGGCGCTGCAACTGGCCGCTTTGCAGCACGCGCAGCAGCTTGGCCTGTACGCTCAATGACAGTTCACCGACTTCGTCCAGGAACAACGTGCCGCCGTTGGCCAGTTCAAACTTGCCTCGGCGCTCATTCAGCGCTCCGGTGAAAGCGCCGCGTACATGGCCGAACAGCTCGCTTTCTACCAGGGTTTCCGGCAGTGCGGCGCAATTGAGGCTGATCATGGGCTTGTCGGCACGCGATGACTCGGCATGGATCGCCTGGGCCACCAGCTCCTTGCCGACCCCGGTTTCGCCGGTGATCAGCACGGTCAGGTCGCTGCCGCCTACCAGCTTGATTTCCTCGACCAGCCGTTTATGCGCCTTGCTCTGGCCGATCATTTCCTTGTGCTGCTGGCCGCTGGCCTGGCGATAGATTTCGGCGCGCTGGTGCTCGTCTTCGGCCCGCAGCGCCAGGCGCTCAATGCGTTCAGCCACATTGACCGTGGCCGCGGCCAGGCTGGCGAAGGCCTGCAGCGCGTCCAGTTCGACCCGTTCAAAGCGCTCGTTGTCGAGAGCGTCAAGGGTCAGCAGGCCCCACGGCTGGTCGTCGATAAACAGCGGGCAGCCCATGCAGTCGTGGACTTCGAGGTGGCCGTGTAAACCGGCGACCAGGCCGTCATAGGGGTCGGGCAATTGGCTGTCGCTGTCGAAGCGGGTAGGGCCGGGGCTACTCAGCAGTATTTCAAAGCGCGGGTGTTCGCTGATCTTGAAACGTCGGCCCAATGTGTCAGGGCTCAAGCCATCCACCGCCAGCGGCACCAGCCACTCGCCATCCAGCCGCAGCAGCGCGGCGGCATCGCAGGGCAACAGGGCGCGCATGGTTTGCAGCAGGCGGCGGTAGCGCTCGCCTTCGGGCAGTTCCCGGGACAGATCGGCGACCAGCGGCAGCAGGGCGGTGAGCAGCGGTTTTGCAGTCATAATGACTCCTTGTAGTCGATATGACTATAAAGCGTAGGAGGTCATACTGACTACATAATGTTTAAGCTCTTGAAAAACATGGGTTTATTAGTTGGCACGAATACTGACTACCTAAGGGTAATGAGTAAAAAGACCGAGGAGTCTCCCATGCTGAGTGCCCAAGACCGTGCCATTGTTAAATCCACTGTGCCCCTGCTGGAAAGCGGCGGTGAAGCACTGATCACCCATTTTTACCGCATGATGCTGTCCGAGTATCCCGAAGTCCGTCCGCTGTTCAACCAGGCCCACCAGGCCAGTGGTGACCAGCCTCGCGCCCTGGCCAATGGCGTGCTGATGTACGCGCGGCATATCGACCAGTTGGACCAAATGGGCGACCTGGTGGCCAAGATCATCAACAAGCACGTGGCCTTGCAGATTCTGCCGGAGCATTACCCCATCGTTGGGGCCTGCCTGCTGCGGGCTATTTCCGAAGTGCTGGGCAGCGAGATTGCCACCCCCGAGGTCATGAGTGCCTGGGGCGCGGCCTACGGCCAGTTGGCGGACATTCTGATCGGCGCCGAAGCGGCCATCTACGACGAAAAAGCCCAGGCGCCCGGCGGCTGGCGGGGTGCGCGGGCGTTCCTGCTGGTCAAGCGCGTGGAGGAGAGCGACGAGATCATCTCCTTCTACTTCGCCCCGGTGGACAACGGCCCGATCCTGGCCGCAGCCCCCGGCCAGTACATCGGTCTGAAACTGGTGCTCGATGGCGAAGAAGTGCGCCGCAACTATTCCCTGTCGGCCCTCACCGACACCGGGCTGTACCGCATCAGCGTCAAGCGCGAAGTGGGCGGGCGGGTCTCCAATTACCTGCACGACCAGATGCACGTCGGCGCGACCATTGATCTATTCCCGCCGTCGGGCGAGTTCACCCTGGCCGCCAGTGATAAACCGCTGGTGTTGATCAGCGGCGGGGTAGGCATTACGCCCACACTGCCGATGCTCGAAGCCGCCCTGGCAACCGAACGCCCGGTGCACTTCATCCATTGCGCCCGTAACGGCGGGGTGCATGCGTTCCGTGATTGGGTGGACACGCTGGCGGCCCAGCATCCGCAGCTCAAGCGTTTCTACTGCTATGCCGAGGATGACGGTATCAGCCCGGCGGCAGACCAGGTCGGGATGCTCGACCAGGAGCAACTGGCAGCCTGGTTGCCTGAGCAGCGTGATATTGATGCCTACTTCTTGGGCCCCAAGGGTTTCATGGCGGCGGTCAAGCGCCATCTCAAGGCGCTGGGTGTGCCGGAGAAGCAGGCGCGCTATGAGTTCTTTGGCCCGGCGGCGGCGCTGGAATAATCCTCCCTAGTAACAACACTATCCAAAATGTGAGAGCGGGCTTGCTCGCGAAGGCGGTGTGTCAGTCAATACATGTGTCTCTGATACTCCGCCTTCGCGAGCAAGCCCGCTCCCACATTTGGCACTCTATTGCGCCTGATTAATCCGCTGTTAACCCCCCTCTGTTTTAACCACTGCCTGTGTGTAAACTCGTTGCCATCAGGCACAACCATAATCAGAGAAAGGGAAAGACGGGGATGATTGACGACATGCGTTTAGGCAGGGAGCGGCGCTTTCTGGTGTTGCTGGGCATCATATGCCTGGCGCTGATTGGCGGGGCGCTGTACATGCAAGTGGTGCTGGGCGAAGCGCCGTGCCCGCTGTGCATTCTGCAGCGCTACGCCTTGCTGCTGATTGCGCTCTTTGCGTTCATCGGCGCCGCCATGCGCACCAAGGGCGCGCTGACGTTCTTTGAAGGGTGGGTGGTGCTCAGCGCCTTGGGTGGCGTGGCTGCGGCCGGCCACCATGTGTACACCCAGTTTTTCCCCCAGGTCAGCTGCGGCATCGATGTGTTGCAGCCGATCGTCGACGACCTGCCCCTGGCCAAGGTGTTTCCCCTGGGCTTCCAGGTCGACGGCTTCTGCAGCACCCCCTACCCACCGATCCTCGGCCTGTCCCTGGCCCAATGGGCACTGGTGGCATTCGTGCTGACGGCGATCCTGGTGCCCCTGTGCATCTATCGCAACCGTCACCCCAAAGCCTGAGTCACTGCGGTTGCCAAACGCTCCGTTCCTTCTGAATGAAGGCCGGAGCGTTTTTGTTTGTAGGGATTTGTGAAAGCACCGTGACGAGGGGCAACGGAAGGTGCGCGCAGCGTGCGACATGTTGTCACACGGACGCTGTCGCAGGACGTTTCTGACCCGCCAAATCGGCCCTTTAATTTGCACCCGGCGCACAAATTGTGCTGTCAGTTCGTGGTTCGTGCAGTGGCCCGATTTGTGTGCGGCTCCAACCCCTGCTGCCTCTATGAATGCCTTGTTTTATGGGGACTTGGACGGCATCCGCATGCCCTTACAAGCCGTAAGGGAAGTGGCACTGTGCCCAATAACACGGCAATTTTTGTGGTTTTTGTTGAGAATCGAACACGATAAGATCGCGAATCTTTGCAACTTTGGTGAAGGATTGTTGCTGGAATCGATAAAAATTATTTCTTTATAAGACATGGTTTATACATCGCTAGCTAACTACAATCGCCCGCACTGAATGTCCGGTGCTGTTCAATATTTGAGCATTGGAGCGGTCGAGGAGCAGATGGAAGGCTCAATGCGACCCCAGGTTCCGGCAGCCTTTCAACTATCCGCACCAAATGGAATTGGTCTGTAACAAGGCCTTTAGCCACGAAATCGAATAAGAACTCACTGCAGGTCCGTGAAACGTACAGTCATGACGTGTCGGGCAGGCTCTTATTCAATCGAAGAGAAATGCCAACCCTTGGCAGGGTGAAGTGTTGGCGATCAAAACCCAACTGCATTGCGCAAGCTGCTTTAGAGGTCGTGAGATGAGTAAAAACAGGTACCCCCGATTACTAGGCTTTTTGCCGCTGCTTGGCATGATGTTAATGCTGGGAGGCTGCAAGTGGACCTTGCTCGACCCAAAAGGACAGGTCGGTCTGGATGAACGAAACCTGATCATCACCGCTACCCTGCTGATGCTGCTGGTTGTGGTGCCTGTGATCGTGATGACCTTCGCCTTCGCCTGGAAATACCGCGCGTCCAACACCAGCGCTACCTACGCGCCGAAGTGGTCGCACTCCACCAAGATCGAGATCGCGGTGTGGCTGGTTCCGATCCTCATCATCATCGCCCTGGGTTACATCACCTATAAGTCGACCCACGCGCTGGACCCGTACCGTCCGCTGGAGTCCGACGTCAAGCCTGTGAACATCCAAGTGGTCGCGCTGGATTGGAAGTGGCTGTTCATCTACCCGGACCTGGGTATCGCCACTGTCAACGAGATCCGCTTCCCGGAGCACACCCCGCTTAATTTCCGGATCACCTCCGACGCCGTGATGAACTCGTTCTTCATCCCAGCACTGGGTGGCCAGATCTACGCGATGGCAGGCATGCAGACCCGCCTGCACCTGATCGCCAACCAGAAAGCTGAAATGGAAGGCATCTCCGCCAACTACAGCGGCGCTGGCTTCACCGGCATGAAATTCAAAGCGATCTCGACAAGCCAGGAAGATTTCGACGCCTGGGTAGCTGCAGTCAAGGCCGCACCTAAACAGCTTGATCAAGCTGAATACGATGCTCTGACCAAACCGAGCCAGAACAACCCTGTCGCCTTGTACTCCGCGTATGAGCCGGACCTGTTTCAGAAAATCGTCGACAAGTACGAAGGTATGAAGCCAGGCAAGCCGGTCAAGCACGAGAAGAAAGAAGTGGCCGTGGTTGAAGGTTCTGATACGGGCGCGCATTCAACTGCTGGGGCAGAGGAGTAAACGATGTTTGGTAAATTAAGTTGGGACGCGGTCCCATTCCACGAGCCGATCGTAATGGTGACTATCGCCATGATCGCGCTGGGTGGTTTGGCGCTGGTTGCGGGTATCACCTATTTCAAGAAGTGGTCCTACTTGTGGACCGAGTGGTTGACCTCGGTCGACCACAAGAAAATCGGCGTCATGTACGTCATCGTTGCCATGGTCATGCTGCTGCGTGGCTTTGCCGACGCCATCATGATGCGTACCCAGTTGGCCATGGCCACCGAGGGTTCGCCTGGCTACCTGCCACCTGAACACTATGACCAGATCTTCACCGCTCACGGTGTGATCATGATCATCTTCATGGCGATGCCATTCTTCACCGGCTTGATGAACCTTGCCTTGCCGCTGCAGATTGGTGCGCGTGACGTTGCCTACCCGTTCCTGAACTCCCTGAGCTTCTGGCTGCTGGTTTCCGGCGTGGTGCTGATCAACGTTTCCCTGGGCGTCGGCGAATTCGCCAAGACCGGCTGGGTTGCGTATCCGCCATTGTCGGGCTTGCAATACAGTCCGGGCGTGGGTGTGGACTACTACATCTGGGCGCTACAGTTATCAGGGCTCGGGACGACATTGACGGGGGTCAACTTCCTGGCCACCGTCCTGAAAATGCGCGCCCCTGGCATGAAACTGATGGACATGCCGATCTTCACCTGGACCTGCACCTGGGCAAACGTGCTGATCGTGGCTTCGTTCCCGATCCTGGCCGCTACCATGGCGCTGCTGTCGCTTGACCGTTACCTGGATTTCCACATTTTCACCAATGAACTTGGTGGCAATCCAATGATGTACGTGAACCTGTTCTGGGCATGGGGTCACCCTGAGGTGTACATCCTGATCCTGCCGGCGTTCGGTATCTTCTCCGAAGTGATCTCGACCTTTACCGGCAAGCGCCTGTTCGGTCACCACTCGATGGTCTACGCCTCGGGCGCAATCTCCGTACTGGGCTTCATGGTATGGCTGCACCACTTCTTCACCATGGGCTCGGGGGCCAGCGTCAACGCCTTCTTCGGCCTGGCGACGATGCTGATTTCCATCCCGACGGGGGTGAAGCTATTCAACTGGCTGTTCACCATCTACCACGGTCGTCTGCGCATGACCAGCCAGGTTCTGTGGACCCTGGGCTTCATGGTGACCTTCGCCATCGGCGGCATGACCGGCGTACTGCTGGCCATCCCGGGTGCTGACTTCGTGCTGCACAACAGCCTGTTCGTGATCGCTCACTTCCACAACGTGATCATCGGTGGTGCGGTATTCGGCTACATCGCTGGTTTCAGCTTCTACTTCCCGAAAGCGTTCGGCTTCAAGCTGCACGAAGGTTGGGGCAAGGCTGCGTTCTGGTTCTGGATCTCGGGCTTCTTCGTCGCGTTCATGCCGCTCTATGCACTGGGCTTCATGGGCATGACCCGTCGTCTGAACGCCACCACCAACCCTGAGTGGGTACCGTACCTGTACGTTGCCATGTTCGGTGCGGTGATGATCGCTGTGGGCATCGCCTGCCAGCTGATCCAGCTGTATGTCAGCGTGCGTGATCGCAAGCAGAACATGTGCGAATCCGGCGACCCATGGAACGGCCACACCCTGGAATGGTCGACCTCGTCGCCACCACCGTTCTACAACTTCGCCGTGATCCCTACTGCGAACACCATTGATGCGTTCACCGAAGCCAAGGAAGACGGTACTGCGTACCAGAAGCCCAAGCACTACGAGCCGATCCACATGCCAAACAACACCGCCACTGGCGTGGTGATGGGTGCGCTGTTGACCGTGTTCGGTTTCGCGATGATCTGGCACATCTGGTGGCTGGCAATCGCGAGCCTGGTGGGCACTATCGGTTACTTCATCATTCACGCTGCCCGTGATGATCAAGGCTACATGGTGCCGGTCGAAACGATCGAACGCATCGAAGCCGAGCAGCACGCTCGCCTGGTAGCCGAGAAGAAGATCCCGGCCAACCGTGTAGAAACCTCGTTGGAACAGGCTTAAACCATGTCGAACTTAGTGACCAATGCTGGACACGCCCATGTCGATGACCATGGGCACGATGACCACCACCACGACTCGGGGCCAATAACCGTCTACGGTTTCTGGCTCTACCTGATGACCGACTGCATCTTGTTTGCGTCGATCTTCGCGGTGTACGCGGTACTGGTAAACAACGTAGCGGGTGGCCCGTCGGGCCACGACATCTTCGAACTGCCTTACGTGCTCGGCGAAACCGCCTTGCTGTTGTTCAGTTCGATCACCTACGGCTTCGCCATGTTGGCCTTCTACAAGGGCAACAAGAAGGGCGTACTGAGCTGGCTGGGCCTGACCTTCCTGTTCGGCCTGGGCTTCATCGGCATGGAGATCAACGAGTTCCACCTGCTGATCTCCGAAGGCTACGGCCCGCACCGTTCCGGTTTCCTGTCGGCGTTCTTCACGCTGGTCGGCACCCACGGTCTGCACGTATCCGCTGGCCTGCTGTGGATGGCAGTGATGATGTATCAGGTCAATAAGCACGGCCTGACCAACACCAACAAGACCCGCCTGAGCTGCCTGAGCCTGTTCTGGCACTTCCTGGACGTGGTCTGGATCTGCGTATTCACCGTCGTTTACTTGATGGGGACTCTGTAATGGCTAATGCACACTCCCATGACAGCCACGATTCAAGCCACGGCAGCGTAAAGTCTTACGCCATCGGCTTCATCCTGTCGGTCATCCTGACCCTGATCCCGTTCGGCCTGGTGATGTACCCAACCTTGCCGAAGTCGATCACCTTGATGATCGTCCTGGCGTTCGCGGTGATTCAGGTTCTGGTTCACCTGGTGTACTTCCTGCACCTGGACCGCTCCAAAGAGCAGCGCGAGAACGTGATCGCGTTTGTGTTCGCAGGCCTGGTGATCGTTCTGCTGGTTGGTCTGTCGCTGTGGATCATGTTCAGCATCCACACCTACATGATGGCGAAGTGAGGTAAGACCCGATGTCGCTTAAGCACTTTATCCAAATCACCAAACCGGGGATCATTTTCGGTAACGTGCTTTCTGTGGCGGGCGGTTTCTTCCTGGCCTCCAAGGGACATGTCGATCTGGCCATCTTCCTGGCTGCAATGATCGGTACGTCCCTGGTGGTTGCTTCCGGTTGCGTATTCAACAACTGCATCGACCGTGACATCGACATCAAGATGGAGCGCACCAAGAATCGCGTGCTGGTCCAGGGGCTTATTTCCCTGAAGCTGGCACTGATCTTTGCGACCGTCCTGGGTGTTGCCGGTGTGGCCCTGTTGTACAAGGTGGCCAACCCATTGGCGGCGCTGTTTGCCGTGATTGGCTTTGTCATCTACGTCGGTCTCTACAGCCTGTACCTCAAGCGCAAGTCGGTTCACGGCACGCTGGTGGGCAGTCTGTCGGGGGCGATGCCGCCGGTGATTGGTTATGTGGCTGTGACCAATAGCTTCGACATGGCCGCGCTGGTGCTGCTGGTGATGTTCAGCCTGTGGCAGATGCCGCATTCCTACGCCATCGCGATTTTCCGCTTCAATGACTACCTGGCTGCGTCGATTCCGGTATTGCCGGTCAAGCGTGGCATCCAGGTGGCCAAGAAACACATCCTGCTCTACATCCTGGCCTTCCTCGTGGCGACCTTGATGTTGACCTTCAGTGGCTACGCCGGCATGAGCTACCTCGCCGTCGCCGCCGCCATGGGCATGTACTGGTTGTACATGGCCTGGACCGGCTACAAGGCGGTGGATGACACCGTCTGGGCGCGCAAGCTGTTCGTGTTCTCGATTTTCACCATCACCGCGCTCAGCGTGATGATGTCCCTGGATTTCCAAGTGCCGAAAGAGCTGTTGCTGACCTACGCCCACTGAGTGGTCTTGCAGTAAAAAAGCCCCGCCTTCGAAAGTCGTGCGGGGTTTTTTATTGAGCGCTGCGCTAAACCGGATACGCTGCGTTATCGTTGACGTTTTTCGCGAGCGAGCGCACTCCTACATCCCAATTCTACAAATGCAGGAAGCAATGCAATGAGTAAAAAAGCCGTGATGGTCTTCAGTGGCGGGCAGGATTCGACCACCTGTCTGATCCAGGCCCTGCCGCTGTATGACGAAGTGCACTGCATTACCTTTGATTACGGCCAGCGCCATGTGGCAGAAATCGAAGTGGCCCAGAAGCTGGCCAAGCAGTTGGGGGCCACTGTGCACAAAGTGATGGATGTGTCCCTGCTCAATGAGCTGGCGATCAGCAGCCTGACGCGCGACAACATCCCGGTACCGACCGTGAACAGCTCGGGTGAAAGCCTGCCGAGTACCTTTGTGCCGGGGCGCAACATCCTGTTCCTGACCCTGGCTGCGATCTACGCCTACCAAGTGAAGGCCGAGACCGTCATCACCGGTGTATGCGAAACCGACTTCTCAGGCTACCCCGATTGCCGGGATGAGTTTGTCAAAGCACTCAACCAGGCCCTCAAGCTGGGCATGGAATACGACGTGCGCCTCGACACCCCGTTGATGTGGCTGAACAAGGCCGAAACCTGGGCCCTGGCCGACTATCACGGGCAACTGGAGCTGGTGCGCGAGCAGACGCTGACTTGCTACAACGGCATCATCGGTACCGGCTGTGGCGAGTGTGACGCGTGCAACCTGCGCGCTCGGGGCTTGAATGACTACCTGCAGAACAAGACAACTGTCATGCAGAGCCTCAAGCACAAGTTGCAGCTGAAATAACCCTTGTAGGAGCGAGCTTGCTCGCGAAGAACGTCAACGATAACGCAGCGCATCGGGTTGAACGCGGCGCGCTCGGGTTCTTCGCGAGCAAGCTCGCTCTTACAGGATTATTGATAGCGCTTGAACAATGAACGTGCCCCGTAGGCAGGCAGGATGTTGAAGAACGCAAAGCCGACTTTGATCGCGATCTGTACATAGATCATGCTGAGTATGTCGCTGGTCTGCATCGCCCCGTAGAAGGCGATAAAGCAGAACAGGAAGCTGTCGATAATCACTGCAAAGAACGTACTGAGGAATATCCGCAGGTATAGGTACCTGGAGTTGGTCAGCTCCTTGATCTTGCACAGCAAATAGGAATTTATATTCTCCGACACCAAGAACGACACCGAAGAGGCCACCAGCACCGACGACACTTGCAGGATCACGTCGGTATAAGGCCCATCCAGCTTCCAGCCCGGTAGCCCCGGCAGGAACGTGGAGCCATACAGCAGGATGATGATCATCGCGTTGCTGGCAAACGCAAACAGAATGGCTCGCCTGGCCAGGCGCAAGCCAAAATTCTCGTTGAGCAAGTCCACGATCAAGAAGGTCAGTGGGTACAGGAACGTGCCCGGCGTGACGATGATGCCCAACGACTCCAGGTAAATCGGTTTGGTCGCGGCAATGCTGGTGAAGATATAGAAGGTGAACAGCAGCAAGTTCAGGATGATGTAAATCATCCAGGAGTTTTCATTGCGGTCGTTTATATCGTAGGCGGTCAGTGTCCCGCCTTGGGAGTAGAATTTTTTGTACAGATTCTTGATTTCCATCTTGTTGAAGTTGTCCATCATTTCACTGCTGAGCACTTCACTCAGCTTGATCTTGAGGACCTTGCCCGTGGCGATCACCATGATCACCGCCAGGCGTTTGTCGTTTTCAAAGCCCAGTAACTTGTATTTGCTGTTTTCCACGGCGCCCTCAGACGTTGTCATTGAAGCGCTCCTCAAGGATGTCGCCGATGACACACAAACGCTCTGAGTTCCCGCAGGGTTCGAGGGTGATGAACAGCTTCTTGGTGGCGCGGTCGTACACCAGCTTTTCTTTATCGTCGCTCGACGAGCCTTTCTGCACGATCAGCAAGTCCCCCGGTTCATTGAGGCCCGGAATCCCGTGCTCCAGGCGCACGCCGATCAAGTTGCAGGCGCTGCCGAAGTAATACGTCAGCGGATGAAGCGTGGCCAGTTCACCGATGCGCTTGCCCAGGTTCTGCATGAGCAGGCTTTCCTTGAGCACAGGCACTGCCGCCGGGTTCTTGTTACCCAGTGGGGAAACATTGCTCTCGATGACTTCCTTGGCCTCAAAACTGATGGTCTCGATTTCTTCGTAGGAGACGCCGAAGAAGTCCGAGATTTTGCGAATGGTCGACTGCTGTACGTTAACGACCTTGCCTTCCAGGATGTTGTAGATGGTGGTCCTGGTCAGGCCGGCGGCACTGCTTAACGAAAGCTGGGTTTCGCCACGACTCTTGATCAAGTACTTGATGTTGCTCTTCAAGTGCTCGGTTTTTTCCCGTCTGTGTATCAAGTGCTCACCACTTCCATTTAGTCATCAGTCCATGCCGGCAGAACCCGTTCTTGAAGGTTCGCGGCAGTGAAAGTGTTGCATGCGCCCGCTATAACAATAAAGTGCTGAGTGCAGGGATACGCCTTGGTGGTAAATCAGGCAACGGCTTTCTCGTCATAGTCTTCTATACGGCCTGCGCGAATCCCTCGCGCCTCTACAAGGAGTAGTCACCATGGTGCGTGTCAGTCGTCGATCCCTTCTCGCGCTGGGCGCGGCCCTGCCTGTGATGGGGCAGCTCAAATGGGCCCTCGCCAGCCCAGCGCCGACAAAATCTGACCAGGTGCTGCTCAATTACAACGAAAGCCCCTACGGCCCTTCAGACGCGGCTCGCCAGGCAATGCAGCGCGCGATTGCAGCGTCCGGACGTTACCCTTACCCCGATATGTACGCATTGGCCGCGCTGTTCGCCCAACAACAGGGTATAGCCGAAGACAACGTCGGGGTGTTTGCCGGCTCGATGGCTGCCTTGCGTTACGCAGTGCTGGCGTTTGCCAGCCAGACCCGCGGCCTGGTGATGGCCACGCCGTCCTACGAAGTCCCGCGCCAGGCGGCCGAGTCGATCAAGGCGCCGGTGCATGAAGTGAACCTGGATGCCCAGCATGCCCATGATGTGCCCGCCATGCTCGCGGCTGACCCACAGGCCGGCATGTTGTACCTGTGTAACCCCAACAACCCGACCGGCACCCTGACCTCGACCGATGCCATCCGGCGGGCCCTGGCGCACAAACCCAAGGGCAGCGTGCTGGTGGTGGACGAGGCTTATATCGAATTCTGCGATACCCCCAGTTGCGTGAGTTGGGTCAACGACCACGACGACCTGCTGGTGCTGCGCACCTTCTCCAAGATCTACGGCATGGCCGGTGCGCGCCTGGGCCTGGCGATCGGCCACCCGGCGTTGCTGGAGCGGTTGGCGGTGTTTGGCGGCGACAACGTCCCGGCCGGCGCCAGCTTGCTGGCCGCCCGTGCCAGCCTGGAAGACGCGCAACTGGTGGGCCAACGCAAAGCGCTCAATGCCAGGTTGCGCGATGAAACAATCGCGTGGCTCAAGGGCCGGGGCTTTAGCTGCACCGTCTCCCACAGCAACTGCTTCATGATCGACGTGAAGCGGCCGGCAGAGCAGGTGATTGAGCAGTTGGCGGCGCAGAATGTGTTGGTTGGGCGGGTATGGAAGGACTGGCCGCATTGGGTGCGGGTGACGGTGGGCAACTCGCGGGAGATGGAGCGTTTTCGCGAGGCCTTTGCGACGCAGGTGGTCTGATCAGGCGGCGCTATAGCTGCTCACGGTCGGTTCGCCATCGGAAGCACTGGACAAGGCCGTCAGGCGTGTTTCATTCTTTCCCCTGTTTAGAGAAATTTCCTACGGAGTGGGTCGGCTCTGATCAGAAGCTTCCGGATTGAAGCACTTCCGTCAGATCGCTAGCTTCACCCCGTTGTCACTCATCAGGGATGATATTCATGCGAAGCGATGGTCAAGCCAATAACAACACGCTCATTCAGCCCGCTGATGTGCGTCAATTGCTCGATGCCGAGCTGAGTCGACGTGGCCTCGGGCATTTCGAGGTTTATCAATGCGGGCCGACGCTGGACGAAGCGGAAATCATCACCAATTACCCCGATGCGCTGGACCGCGGTGACGCGGCGGATGATTTTTACCAACGCGGTCATTTGTTGTCCTTGTCCAAGCGCCGCATAAAACCGTTTTTCTGGAGCGATGAAAACATCCTGGCCCCTGCGGCAGAAGCGGTGCCGGTGCCGGGGCCGTGTGCGCCTGTGGGCGAGGGCGCCAGTTTTATTGTGCATGGCAACCAGGGTTTTTATTCCATTCTCAACCTGTGCAGTTTCGGAGAGCATCAACAGTTTCGCGAAAGAGTGCTGGCCAACAAAAGCGAACTGCAGATGCTGCTGGTCTCGGTTTACGACGAGGCGCTGGAAAGTGGTGCAACCTCGCTTGCCCCTGTTGTACGCGAAACCGTGCTGACGCCTCGCGAAACAGAGGTATTGTCCTGGACCAGCCTGGGCAAGACCTATAACGAAATAGCGCTCTTGGTCTCCATGAGCCCGCGTACGGTAAAGTTTCATATGAAGAATATCTTCAGCAAGTTGAATGTCACCAACGGCAAGTCCGCAATCCGTAAAGCCTTGCAACTGGGCTACATCCGCGAACAGGCCTGATCCGCAGGCCTCTCTCGTAAAAATACCGCGCTCGCCGATGAATTTTCATCGGCGAGCGCGCGCGTGCGCGCGTGATTTGGCGCTACCTGTCTAAAAGGGCAGCTTGTTCACTGTTAAGCGGTGCTTTAGTTTTTTTGCAGCCGATGAGTCTAGCTCAGGCAAAAAAACAATAGGCGCAGCACTCAAAAAATCATCTTCGCCCTGCGCGGATCGAGTGCTGCAGCGCGCCGCTTAATTATGGAGTGATTATGCTGGTCGATAAAAACAAAGAACCTGCTAGCGAATACGCTGCCGGTATTTCCCGGGAAACATTCGGGATGCTTAAACACTTGTGTAAAAAAGATAACTATCACTGGGCCATCGCACTGGGTAAGGACTATGCAATTATTGCGTTTGCCATTTACCTGTCGTTGGGCGTCAGCTATTGGTTCTACCCGGTTTCGCTGTTTCTAATCGGCACCACCCAACGTGCTTTGACTAACGTACTACATGAGTCAACCCACAAGGTGTTGGCAAAAAACCGTGCGATCAACTGGTTTGCCGGTACGTTTCTTTCTGGGTATCTGGTCTTCCACTTGTACCAGTCCTACAGCACTTCGCACATCAAGAACCACCACGTGCACTTGGGGCATCCAGAAAAAGACCCTGACTACAATTTCCATCTCAAGTGCGGCCTGTATGACCTTCAACAAAGCGAGCGCGAGTTCTTCTTGAAGAACGTCGTGATGGCGCTATCCGGCTACAGAACCCTTCAGTACATCAAGTATGTGGTCAAGGACCGTGTCCAGGGGCAAGACCCGCGCATCCGCAAGGAACGCATGATGATGTGGGCTTATTGGGCGGTAATTTTTGCTGTGGTCGCCTGGTTCGGGGTGGTCGCTGAATGGGTGTTGTTCTGGCTGGTGCCGCTGTTTACCACCGCCGTAGCCGTAGGCTGGATCATCGAGTTGGCCGAGCATTATCCGATGCCGGCGGTTGAGACCGACAAGTTGTTGCTGACCCGCAACCGTAAAGGCAATGTTTTGGAGAACTTCTTTTTCGGTCGCCACGACGACAATTACCACCTCGTGCACCACCTACATCCGTCCATTCCCCACTGGAATATGCGCAAGGCTCATAAGCTGCTGATGACTCACCCTGAGTACGCGCGCTGGGACAACCTGTGGGCCGGGATCTTTACCCGTGATCGGCAGAGCCGCCACAAGGAAACGTTGCTCAGTTACGCGTCCAAGTTCCGCGCTCACAAGATTGCCAACCACACCGACGATTCGAGTTTCGCACGTCGTATGCTCAACCAGTCCTACGGGGTTTAATGCCATGAACACGACCGACAACAGCCTGCTGGCAACCCTGGCCCTGAAGAAACTGGCGGCAAACAAAACCTATCGCGATTTGTTCCTGCAGAGCGAGACGCTGCGCGATTTCCTGCGGCCCGCCGCTCTTCGTTACATCATCTCCGAAGATCGCCTGGAGATGCTTGATAAGCTTGGGGCCCTGCTGGAGAAAGGCTATCGCACCGGTGTCGAGTTCGTTGGCGAGGAAGCGACGACATTAGCCGAGGTCACCGCGGCTACCGATGAGTACCTGAAACTCATCGACTTGATTGCACAGCATCCCAAGCTTGAAGAACCCCCGCAGTTGGGGTTCGACCTGTCCAACGTCGGCACCATCATTTCCCGCGAACTGGCGATTGAGAACTGCTCGAAGATCCTCACCCATGCAGCCGATAAGGATATCGGTGTGATCATCAGTATGGAGCGTTCTCAATGGACGGATTCGATCCTCGATATCTTCCTGCAACTGAGCGGGCGCTTTCCCAACGTGGGTATCACCTTGCAGGCGCAATTGAATCGAACCCCGGATGACCTCGGGGCGGTCCTGGAAACTGGCTGCAAAGTACGCTTGGTCAAAGGCGTCTATGCTGAGCCTGCCGCGATTGCTTTACCGCGTGGCAATGCGCTCAACGAGCGTTACCTGGGGTTGCTGGACCGAATCAATGGCGGCCGTGGCCCGTTCGCTTTCGCGACCCAGGACCCACAGCTGGTTGAAGAAATCCTCACCAGCCGCATCGCCGACCGAGGCGAGCTGGAGATGCTTCACGGTGTGCGCCCTGAATTGATTCAGAAGGTGAAAAACCAGGGTCAGGTCAAGGCCCGCGTGTCGGCGGTGTATGGCATCAATTGGTACCTGCACCTGTTGCACCGTGTGGCTGAGTTTCCGCAGAACATTTTCCTGGCGCTGGATGACGTGGCTTCGCCACGGGCCTCTGAAACCGCCACTCATTACTGAAAAAGGACATTCTTATGAAGCAGTACGTCGCATTGGTGGATGTCTACTCGAGCGGTAATTTCCTGCCGCAATATTTTCGGGATGCGGGCTTCAGCCTGATCCATGTACAGAGTACCCCAGAGTTGATGCCGAGCATGCTCGGGCCGAATCTGTCGGAGTTCGAACACAATTTGGCGTTCAACGACAACGCTGAAGAGATCGTGCAACGCCTGCGCGAATTCAACGTAGTCGCCGTCATTGCTGGCCAGGAGCCAGGCGTGCCATTTGCCGACTACTTGAGCGAACAACTGCAGTTGTCCACTTCCAACGGCAGCGCGGGGTCGCGTGCGCGCCGCGACAAGTTTGAGATGATCAATAAAGTCGCGGCCGCGGGCCTGTTGACCGCCCGCCAGATCAAATCCTCGGACCCCCAGCAACTGCTGGCTTGGGTAGAGGCCGGCCATGTGTTTCCGTGCGTGATCAAACCGCTGAGCTCGGCTTCGACAGACGGCGTCTCGATCTGCCACAACGTCGAGGACGTCAAGCGCGCCTGTGAGGAAGTCATATCCAACCTGGATATCTTCGGCCTGGCCAACACCGAAATTCTTTGCCAGTCCTACCTCAAGGGCCCGGAGTATATCGTCGATACCGTCAGCCGTGATGGGCAGGCCTACGTCTGTGGGATCTGGCGTTATGTGAAGCGTGAAATCAGTGGCGGCAAGAACATCTATGACCGTGACGTTCTGATTGCGCCGGACAGTGCCGAGGCCAACGTACTGGTCGATTACATCGTGCAGGCGCTCAAGGCGTTGGGTATCAATAACGGCCCAGCCCATTCGGAAGTGATCCTCACTGAAGCCGGCCCTGCGCTGGTAGAAGTCGGTGCTCGCTTGAACGGCAACATGGAGCCCCGATTCCACGACATCAGCCTGGGCGGCAACCAGGCGCAGCTCACCTATCTGGCGTACTGCGATGGTGAGGCGTTCAAGGCAAACTATGCCGGCAAGCGCTATCAAAAGCTCAAGGAAGCCTGTGTCATCAACACCGATACTACGCTGCAAGGTGAGGTCACTGGCTTCAACGACTCAGCTATCCAACTGATCGAGGCGCTGCCCTCGGTGCATAAGCTGAGCGTCAAATACAAGGCCGGCAAGTTGATGAAAAAGACCGTGGACCTGCTCAGCAGCCCTCTGCGGGTGTTTCTGGTATCGGAGAGCCAGCGCAGTATCGACGAGGATTACGAGCAGATTCGCCAGAACAAAGACCACGTCTATGTGATCCGCTGATGATGGGCACCTATCGCGCTTTACGTGGGCTCAATGCCCGCTTGCAGTTGCTGTTCCTGATCACCCTGGTGTTCCGCATGGGCACCATGGCGTTCCCTTTCTATGCGGCGTACCTGATTCATCAGCACGCCGTATCGGCGGGCACCGCAGGTTTGCTGGTGGGCGTGTATGGCGCGGGTGCGTTGTTTGTGGACTTGATCATCGGCGGGGTGATCAAGCGTTTTTCTGCCAATCGGGTGATCCTCGGTTCGTTACTGCTCAATGCGGTGCTGCTGCTGATCATTCCGTCGGTGGATAACACCGTGGTGTTGTTTGTGCTGTCGTTTCTATGGGGGGGCTGCTACGAAGCATTCACCCCCGCCACGTTCTCCGAAACAGTGGCTCACAGCAGTAGCGAATCGCGCAAAGTGGCGTTCTCCTGCAACCGCCTGGCGATCAACATCGGCATGGCAATCGGGCCGCTCTTGGGCAGCCTGATTTTCCTGAGTAACGCCGATGCGGTGTTCTACCTCAACGCGGCGTTGTCCCTTGTCGCCTTTATCGCCTGCCTGTGGTTTGGGCGTACGGTGCCGGTGACACAAGGGGCTGGCGTTGCCAGTAAAGGCAATGGGCTGCCGGAAAGCGCAATGCACGAGCGTTCGCGCTTGCTGGTGATTCTGCTGGCAGCGTTGCCGGTGCACATCGCCTATGCGCTGCCGCCAACGTTTCTGTCGGCCTACATCATCAACTACACCGAGTTGCCGGCCTACTACGTCGGCATCATCTTTTTTATCAATGCACTGCTGGTGATTCTATTCGAAGTACCGATTAACCAACGCATGTCGCACCTGTCGAGCAGTCGCTCACTGGTGGCGGGTTTCCTGATGGCCGGCGTAGGGTTTTTCCTGATGGGCTTCAGCCATATCGGTGCATTGTTGCTGGCCGCCACCGTGCTCTGGAGCCTGGGGGAGATGGTTGTGTTCCCCGGTATCACCCACTACGTCAGCAGTATCTCCAGCCGTCACACCGTTGACCGCAACCTCGGCTATTACTCGGCGGGGGTGAATATCGGCGTGATGATCACACCGCCGCTGGCGTTCATGCTGATGTCACAGCCATCCCTGCCTTCGCCGTGGCTGCTGGCGGGTACGGTATTGCTGTTGTTCGCAGTGGCAGTGGGCGTGATGAAAGGATCGGCTGTTTTGTGGAACAAGGAAGCATGAAATGAATAGGGTGCATTTGAACACCGCCGGTGCGGGCCTGATGTCGTCGGCCACGCTCAATGCTATACAGCGTTTTACCTCCATTGAAGCGCAGATAGGCAGCTATGAAGCCGAGCTTGCCTATGAAGAGTTGCTCAACGTCGACTTGTACCGAGTGATGGCCGGTCTGTTGAATGCTCAGCCTTCACAGATTGGTTTTTTCAGCAGTGCCACCGAAGCCTGGACCAGCATCCTCGGCAAACTGCAATTTCCCCGGGGTAAGCGGGTCTGGGTGTCAACTTCTGAGTACGCGGCCAACCTGATCTTTTTCAACTACCTCAAGTTATCGAGTGACATTCGCGTCCAAGTGATCCCCACCACGGCCACCAGCCCGCTGGATCTGGAGTGGGTGCGGCGTCATTTGGACGATGATGTGTTCCTGGTCAGTGTGTCGCACCTGCCTTCGTGCTGTGGGGTGATCAATCCGGTGGAAGCGCTGGGCGCGTTGCTCAAGGACGCGAATGCGTTGTATGTGGTGGATGCCTGCCAGTCGTTGGGGCAGTTACCGCTGGATGTGCGGGATATCCATTGTGATTTGTTGACAGGTGCGGGCCGCAAGTTTCTCTGCGGGCCCCGTGGCAGTGGGGTTGCTTACGTGTCGCCACGCTTGCTTGGCCAATTGCAGCTCAATTTTGCCGACTTGCACGCCGCCAGCACCGATGGCCAGGTCAACCGGCTGGACGTGGCCAGTGCGCGGGTGCTGGAAATTGCTGAAAAAAGCCTCTCGGCTCAGGTGGGCATGCATACGGCGCTGCAGGAGTATGTGCAGGTCGGCGGCGGGCAGGTGAATACAGAGCCCTATGCGCTGCTGGCGAAGGAATTGCGACGCCTGCCGCAGTTGACGCTAATGTGCGACCAGTTCGAGCAGACTGGAATTGTCTCGTTTGTGCCGCACAACCTGCCGGCCAAGGCATTTGTCGGCCAAGCCCGCGAGCTGGGGCTCAACTTGTGGGCAGGCACCACCGCTCACACTCCGTTGTTGCTTAAAGACCTGGGCGTCACACACTTTGTGCGTGCCTCGGTGGGCCGGCATATCACTCTCGCCCAGGTCGAGCAGGCTCTTTTGACCCTGCGAAGTTTGTAGTGTTGGGCACTTACTGGGCGGCGATGGCGTAGCCGTCAAAGGCGCTTTGCTGTTGCAGCGCGGTCACGATGCTCTTGCGCGTGACCGGCTGCTCGGCGCCGCTGTTGTCGATGAAGGTTTCGCTCGCAAGCTCCGCCTCGCTGCCTTCGCCTACAAAGGTGAAGCCCAGGAACTCCAGTGCTTCGCGGTCCACATTGAGCTTGGAGCGCGGCGTGCGCAGCGGCAGGGTGACGCTGATTCCATCTTTGCTGATCACAAACACTTCGGTGTCTTTCTTGGCGCGTGCAGCTTTGCCCTTGCCGGCGCTCGGGTTGCTGATGGCCTGGTGCGACTGGTTAAGCACCTTGAGGGCCAGGCCATAGACCAGTTCCTGGAACTCGGGATCGTCCTTGAAGCTGGACAGGATGCGGCTGATCGAGAACTGACTGCTCAGGTGTTCCAGGGCGGCGTTGTCTGCGGCTTCGGCGTCTTTCAATTGCTTGAGCTGGCCCATCAGCTCATAGGCTTTGTCATCATCGAAGGCATCGTGGGCCTGGCGGATGGCAACGCGCAGCTCGCGGATCTGGTCGCTTTCCTTGGAGGTGTGAAACGCGTCCAGCACCATCTCGCTGATGATCTTGGCGGCTGGCACATGCTGTGAAAGATTGATGGCGTTTTCGTATTCGGCTTTGGCGTGCAGGGCGACTACGGATTCTTCGGCGGATTTTTCGGTGTAGGAATCAGACATTAAAATTTCACTGCGTAGTATGCGGAGAGACAAAAAACGTCGGGCATTTTCAGCGGGTGGGGGGATCAGGTCAAGGTGGCTGGGGCGTCAGAATAATTTCAGTAGTGGTAGCGGCACATCAATATTTGTACTTCATCATCCTCGATGCCATAAACCAAACGATGCTCCGCGGTGATTCGTCGAGACCAGAAACCACTCAGGTTATGTTTGAGGGGTTCAGGCTTCCCCACGCCGCCGAACGGGTCTCTTTGTATGGCCTTGATCAAGAGATTGATGCGCTTGAGCCCGGCTTTGTCGTTCTGTTGAAACCAGAGGTAGTCGTCCCAGCCTTCAGGGGTAAAGAGTATTTTCATTCTTCAATCAACCGCCTTGGCTTGGCTTTGCCTGCTCGTAAGCTGTTGACTGAGTTAATGAGACGTTCGGCATTTTTAGGCGAGCGCAGCAGGTAAGCCGTCTCTTCCAGAGCATTGAACTCTGATAACGAGATCATCACCACGGGCTCGCCTTTTTGTCGAGTCAGTAGAAGTGGGACGTGATCATCGTTGACGCGGTCCATCGTTTCGGACAGATGGGCTCGGGCGTTGGTGTAGTTGATAGTTTCCATGGGGACTCCTTGTTGGGTGGGTTTAACGTACAGAAATACGTACATATCCACAACGGGAATCTTATCAACGGTCATCCACCTCGCCCGGACTTCACGAACAAGCTCAACGACTGAGTGGAGCAGCGTCAAACCTGTTGATACATGTTACTC
Organism: Pseudomonas sp. BTN1; assembly: GCF_001907715.1. Taxonomy (NCBI): domain Bacteria; kingdom Pseudomonadati; phylum Pseudomonadota; class Gammaproteobacteria; order Pseudomonadales; family Pseudomonadaceae; genus Pseudomonas; species Pseudomonas sp. BTN1. Next base: position 25,945 of record NZ_MPBM01000007.1, read on the forward strand.
GTCCAGTTCTTCGAGGCACGCTTGGAGAATATCCAGACCTTCCTCCAACACCTCAGGCTCAATGGTCAGCGGGGCCAGCAAGCGCACGATGTGCCGCGACTTGCCGCTGGGCATCAGCAACAAGCCAGCCTCTCGCGCCAGCTCCAGCAGTTGCGCCAGTTGCTTGGGGGCGGGTGTGCCGTCGGCATGGGCCAGTTCAATGCCCCGCATCGCGCCGACACCGGTGAGGCGGCCCAGGTAGGGCGACAGTTGCTGTGCGCGCCAGGCTTCATAGCGGCCCACAATCGCGGCCGCCTGCGCGACGCCCCAGGCGTGCAGGTTTGTGTCGCTCATCACCTCAAGGGTCGCCAGCGCCGCCCCACAGGCGATGGGATTACCCGAGTAGGTACCGCCCAGGCCGCCTTTGGGCAGGTTGTCCATCAGCGCCTTGCGCCCGACCACCGCCCCCAGCGGCATGCCGCCGGCGATGCTTTTGCCGAGCAGCAGCAGGTCCGGCTCGATGCCCAGGCGCGAGAAGGCGAAACGCTGGCCGGTGCGACCAAAACCCGACTGGATTTCATCAATGATCAGCAGGATGTTGTGCTGGTCGCAGAAGCGCCGCAGCGCCTGGGCGAACTCAGTGTCCAGGGCGAGAAAACCGCCTTCGCCCTGTACCGGCTCGATGATGAAGCAGGCCACATCGGTTACGTCGATCTCCACGCTGAACAGACGCTCCATGGCCTTCAGCGCTTCGGCGCAGGACACGCCGTTATCGGTACTGGGGTAGGGCAGGTGATACACAGGGCCGGGCAGTACACCGACCTTCTGCTTGTAGGGCGCGACCTTGCCGTTGAGGTTGAGGGTCGCCAGGGTGCGCCCGTGGAAGGCGCCGTCAAAGGCGATCACCGCCGTGCGCCCGGTGGCACCACGGGCGATCTTCAGGGCGTTTTCCGCCGCCTCGGCACCGCTATTGGTGAGCATGCCGCTGACGGGGTATCCCACCGGGATAAAGGCGCTGAGACGTTGCATCAACTCGATGTAGGGCGTATGCGGTGCGGCGTTGAACGCGTAATGGGTGAGCCGAGTCGCTTGCCCGCAAATGGCCGCCACCACGGCCGGGTGGCAATGGCCCAGGTTGAGTACGCCGATACCGCCGACAAAGTCGATGTAACGCTTGCCCGCCGTGTCCCAGACTTCGGCGTTTTTACCGTGGCTCAGGCTGATGGGGTGAACGATGGAAATCGACTGGCTGATGCTAGCGTGGCTCATGACTCGGGGACTCGGCAGTGGTGGGCGCAGCGCTATCTAAGCCGCGCGCCTGGCCTTGCCGCAAACGAAATAAAGTTGCCGGGTCATTCCACCTTGGAAGGAGCTGCGGCCTATTCCGACACCCCATCCTTGCCCGCCGCCTTGGATCGGTACAAGGCTTGATCGGCCCGCGCCATCAGCGCCGCCGGCGATTCCCCCATGCGCCGCTCTACTACGCCCAGGCTCAGGGTAACGTTCAACGCGCCCAAGGGGGCCGCCGCCTTGATTTTATGGCGAATCCTTTCGGCCAACTCTTTGGCCGTGTCCAGGCTGCTTTTGGGCAGCACCACCATAAACTCGTCGCCGCCCCAGCGCGCCAGCAAGTCGCTTTTACGTACGCAGGCTTCCAGGTGTTCCACTACCCGTATCAGCGTCTGGTCGCCGACGCCGTGGCCATATTGGTCATTGATCGGCTTGAAGTCATCGACATCCATGGCCACCAGTGCCAAGGGCAGGCGGAAGCGTTCGGCGCGGTCGCATTCCTCCAGCAGCACCTTTTCCAGGCGATACCGATTGGCGATGCGCGTCAGGGCGTCCCGCTCGGCCAAAGAGCGGTTTTCGTCCAGTTGCAATTGCAGTTGCTGGTTGACGCGCGACAACTCGAGGGTGCGCTCCGCGACCAGCGCTTCCAGAGACTGGTTGCGCTTTTGCAACTGTTCGATGGAGCATTTGCGCGTATGGATATCGCGGTGTGCGCCGACCATGCGCGCCACGGAACCGTCGGGGTTGCGGGCAATGACGTAGCCGCGGTCCTCGATCCAGAGGTACGTACCGTCTTCTTTTCGGCAACGGTATTCGGCCCGGTAATGAGCGGCGCGTTGGCTGATGTAGTCATCGAACACCGCCATCACGCGAGGGTAATCCTCGGGGTGGATCACGTTCTCCCAGGTGAAGACGCTGTTTTCCAGGGAGTGGTGGGAGTAGCCAAGCATTTCGTACCAGCCGGGATTGCGGTAGACGAAGCCGGTATTGGCGTTCCAGTCCCAGATGCCATCACTGACCAGTTCCATGATGGCGTGCAACAGGTCGACGTTAAGGTCGGACACCTCATTGCGTAGCGGTTCTTTGCCGGATGTATCGTCCATCTGCGCGCTTCCTGCGGGGGGCTGGCGCCCAAGGCCAGTCATGGTTGACGCCGATACTCCGTGGCTGGCGCTACTGTACATCGGCGCTTGCGCGCTTTGAATAGGGCAGGTGTGCTGCTTATGACGAGTGGCGAAACGCTATTTTTCTGGCGCCATCATCTTTGTTCGAGGTCTTCCATCCGCGTTGTGCTGGTAAATGGCCTGCGGTTGGCCCTGCTCATTGAAAAACACCTGGCCAATGCCCGCCGAGTTCCACAACCGCTCACCCGCTTCGGCATGCTCTGGGATATAAGGCATCACCTGCATGGTGCGGCGGCGGGTAAACCAGTTGAGGGGCGAGCGTGGGGAGTAGAGCCAGCGGTTGAGGCGATCGAACCATTCCAGCAGGCGCGGCGGGAACTCGTTCTTGATGCCACTGCTGGTGATTTGCCAGATATTGGGGCCCCCGTTGCGGTGGCGGATCAGCACTTGGTAGACAAACGAGTAATGCACGTCACCGGAAAGGATCACGTAGTTACCTGGCGTGCGTGAGTGGCGGAAGATATTCAAAATCACTTGGGCGGCGCCGCGGTGGGCCATCCAGTTCTCGGCGTCCACCAGCAGGGGAAAACCGCACCAGCTGAAGACCTTTTGCACCGTCTCGATCAGCTTGACGCCAAAGACTGGCGCGGGCGAGACGATGATGGCGGATGGATGGTCCAGCAGCGCTTGTTGCAGTTCGCTCAAGGCTTCCCAGTCCAGCAGGCCGGAAGGTTGCTTGAGGGTGAACTCGCTGCGCCAGCGTCGGGTGCGGGTGTCGAGTATCACCAGCGCCGGGGTGGTGGGCAATACGTAGTGCCACTGCTGGAATTTCAGCAAGGCCTCCAGCAACGCGTCTTGCGCCGTCGCCTCGAGATGATTGGCCTGTACCCGGCCGGTCAGTGCCTGGGTTTGGCCCAGCAGTTCGCCAAACACCTGGGGCTGGTTACCCCAGCCTTGGCATAACAGATACGCCAGCAAGGCATTGCCGATGATGCGCTTGGAGAAGGGATGGCCGTAGGCGGTTTCTTCCCACTGGGCGCTGAGGTTCCAGTCGTCAGTGATGTCGTGATCGTCGAACATCATCAGCGTCGACAGGTGCGCGAACACCCGCGCTACCCCAGGCAGGCCGTCGCGGAACTGATCGATATGAACCTGTTCGCGGGCATAGCGTTGTTGTTCTTGCGCACTCAGCGGCGGCGGTTCTGGTGCGATCAGCGTCCAGGGTATCGGCGACCAGGCCAGCAGGTACATGGCGATCACTTCGGCAAAGGTCACCAAGTGATTGTCGGCGGTGCTGCTGGTGAAAATCGGCTTCTTCACACCGCCGAAAAAGCGTTCGCGCAAGGTCTCGTTACTGTCCAGCGCAGGGAGCAGGTCGGCCCGGTGGTAATAGCTGGCGCGATGCCCATAAAGGCTGGCGCTGTCGCTCACCACCGCACCCTCTAGAAACTCATCGAACAGGCCCAGGCGCGCAATCAGCCCGTGAATGGCTCGCAGCATGGGCCCTGCGACGTCGTCGGCGTAGATCTGGTCGCCATTCATCATCAGCAAGGCTGGGCGTTCGAGCGGTGTGCGGGCGTCCCCCAACAGACGGTCGACACACAGCAAGCCTTCGTCGGCACGATGGTGGGGTTTGCGGCACGAGCCATGCACCAAGTGATGGATGCGGCTATGCAGCACGAAGCTTGGCGTAGTCGCGTCGCCATACAGCAAGTGCGGTGCCCATTGTGCAATGCCGAGGCCGTCGATCAACAGGTCGTAACCGATGATTTCATCCTGTGGCAGGGCGTGGCTCAGGGCTATGTCGATCAGGTGGATAACGGCATGGCGGCCGACGGGCACGACTTGGCAGTGCGTTGCATCGAGCGGGATATCCCGCGCCTCGCCCGAGGGTAATTGCAGCCGCAAGCACAGGGGCAGGGCACGACTGCCCACCAACCAGATAACCAGGCGCTGTGGTTCCAGGCGTCTTAGCAAGGGGCCGGCGATCACGGCAGGCAGGATTTCAGGTTGACCCATGAAGAATGCAGCTCATACCAAGTGGGACTGGAAAGGATAACGCAGAGGATGTCAGTGTTTTGTTAACGCAAGTGCAGCGCGTTGCGCTGCACTCGTTGCCGGTGACTCCTAACGGTTTAAAGCAGTTTGCCTCCTCCGAGAGAGGTCATACCCGAATCTTTGGGTTTTGGTCGCGTGTCCTGCCCCTGTGGGGGGCTGTCAATCGGCGAAGAGATGAGGGCGGGATTGGCTGAAGGCTGGTTATCTTTCATGCCTTGCTGGATGTTATAGCTCAAGCTGTCAAACGAATTGCCAATGATCATCGGTACAACCCCTTACTCAATTGGAGGACTGTTGTCGCACCAATACTCCCTTTGAGTGCGCACCGTTTCAGTGGCATTGGCCGGGTTGTTCGTTCCCGGCCAAAGGTATCCGCATGTTGGGTTTAGAAAATGGGCGCGTTTCAGGCAGGCTTTGGCACCGTAAACCTGAACTCACTACCGCACCCCAACTCACTTTCGGCCTCGATGCGCCCACCATGAGCCTGGACAATCCCCTGGGTGATATACAGCCCCAACCCGCTGCCGGTGGGGTTGTTTTCAGTCTGGGTCCAATAGCGATCGAACACATGGGGCAAATCGTCCGGTGCAATGCCTTCACCGGAGTCTCGCACCGAAAATACAATCTCCTCACCGTTGCTCATGGCGCTGATGCCGATGTTGCCTTGGCGTGGGGTGAACTTGATCGCATTGCCGATCAGGTTCGACAGCACCTGGAACAAGCGCTCCGGGTCGGCCTTGATCTGCAGGCCGGGCTCGACATTGAACGACAGGTCGATGCCTTTTTCCGAGGCCAGGGGGGCCAGCAACGAATACGCTTCTTCAAAGATCTGGCTGACGTCCAGCGCCACCGGCTTGACCACATAGCGCCCGGCCTCGATCTTCGAGGTGTCGAGCAAATCTTCCAGCAACACATTCATGCGCCCGGCGGCCTGTTGCATGGTGTCGATCGCGGAAGAGATACGGCGTGAGGTGTGTGGACCATCGGAGCTGAAGGCTTTTTGCATCATGCCGCAGAGCATGGAGATGACGGTCATGGGGTTGCGCAGGTCGTGGGAAACCACCGCGACCAGCTCGTCCCGCGCACGCACCGCTTGTTGCTCGCGCAGCACTTGGCGGGACAGGTCGTTCTCCAGGGCCGAGCGGCGCAAATCGTTGGCGGCAAACAGGTCGCCATGGCTCCATTTGGTGGAGATGCCGGCCATTTCCACTTTCCAGATTTCAAACGAGGTGCGTGGGCGAAGGCGCATGCCCGCGTCGCAGGTTTCCAGATTCAGCGGCTTCTGCGGGTCGCCACTCCAGTGGATGTTCTCTTTGACTTCCGGGCGAAACCACAACACACCGTTATCCACAGGCTTGGGCAAGCTCATGGCGAGCACGCCGCTGGCCACGCTCTGGAACTCAGCGGCAGGCGGGTAAACCGAGGCCAGGTTATGGCTGGAAAATACCGGTTCACCGTTGGCCTGCAACCACTTGTGCAGCGCGCGTATCTGCGCCGGTTCCGGGCAATTGCCGTAGCGGTGCAGTTGTTTATCTTCGATGATCGCCACGCCGCCGGAGAGGGTCAGGTCCATCAGCATTCGGCCTTGTTGGGCCAGGCCGTCGAAGACGTTATTGGCAGAGGCTTTCATCGCCAGGTCCAGCAGCGCCAGCGCTTGGACTTTCTCGTCGCGCTGGCGGGTCAGCTCCAGGGCCTCCATGGCACTGATCTGCAATGACAGCACTTGGCCGATGGTCTGGCAGGCCATGCGCAGGTCATTAGGTACCAGCAGCGGCTCACGGTTGCCGCAGCTGATCAGGCCCCAGAGTTTGTCGCCCTTCATCAACGAAATACTCATGGACGACAACACGCCCATGTTCTGCATGTACTGGCAGTGAATCGGCGACACGCTGCGCAGGGTGGCGAAGCTCAGGTCCAGGGGCTGCCCGGTGTCCGGGCGCAATTTGGGCACCAGCGGTACCGGTTCGTAGGACGCATTCGGGATGATCCGTAGCCAGTTGGTGCGATACAGCTCCCGAGCCTGCTCGGGGATGTCGGACGCGGGGAAGAACAGCCCGTTGAACAATTCCATTGACGGCGCCGAGGCCTCCGCGATCACCTGGCCATGGCCTTCCTCTTCGAAGCGATAGATGAGCACCCGGTCATAACCGGTCATGGCCTGGATTTCGTTGACGGTGATGGCGTAGAGCGCCTCCAAGGTCTTTGCCGATTGCAGGCGGTGCAGCATCTTGCCCAGATCGCTGGTGCGGCCATTGTGCGCTCGGGGTTTGAAATCCTTGAGCCGTGGTTCGAATTCCAGCACTAACACGCCCTGGTGGCGATGCAACAGGCCTTCGAACTGCTCACCCTTGAAGGTGATCAGCAGGGGCGGCGAGTCCAGGAATGCGCTGTCCTCGGCCATGGTTTGCACGGCCTGGGCGTACTCCTCGCCAATCAATCTGTGCAACGGTTGATCCAACAGCGCCTCGGGGGCGTGGCCGAACAACGTACCGACGTTGGCACTTACCTGAATAATGTTCAGGCCAGGTTCCGACAAAGTCAGCAGCACGCCGTGGGGCTGGATGGCCCCCGGAAAACGAATGGGTTCGTCGGCGCAGTTGGCAAGCAGCTCTTCAAAATCTTCGGGTTTCATAGCAATACCTCCTGGCTGTCGAGCCATTGCTCAAAGCCGCTGAATGTCGAACGGGCCGCCATCACCGCGCGCGCGGCGGCATCTGTATCCAGTGGCTGGCGGCTCAGATAATCGAGGAAATCTTTCCAGCGCCGTCCGGTCTCGGCGCCGTATACATTGAGAAAGGCACCGCCGTTGTCGGCGTTCACATCCAGGCGCAGGGCCATTTCCCGGCGCAGCACTTGGCCACCCAGGGTGGCGCCTTCCAGCACATACAGGGCGCCGAGACACGCAGCCGGCGTGTCTAATACGGGGAGTTGGGCACAGCGAGGCAGGGCATGGATGGCGTGGTCAGTCAGGCCGAGTGCGTGCAGGTCATGGACCAGTGTTGGCGTTTTCACACGCAACACAGGCTCATATCCATCGGGAATCAAACCGCTGTCATACAGCGCCGCTTCCATCGGCTGATAAAAGCCGTAGTACGCTTGCAGCAGGCGCCGATACCACTGGGCATCCAGGCGCTCGGAAAAAAACGGCAGGCGCTGTTCCAACGCTACATGCAGCAGGCCCGTGCCCGTGCGCAACGTTTCCAACAAGGAGGGCGCACTAACGTCATGGGCCTGTGAATGCATTCAATGAGCTCGAACTGTGGGCCTGTCGGCCATGAATGACGCGTGAAAATGGGCGACGATTCTACACAACTCATTGTCGTCAGCTGAACGCAGAAGCGAAAAGGCTGACCAGCGGATCAGAAAAGTCGCTCCCTGCACCTTACATGACCGCAGAACTGGCCCTCAAGTTCGGTTGAAATGATATCGCGCTGCTATCCACGCAGGGGCAGGCCCTAGTGCGTCAATGCTGTCTGCACGCACTCAAGCAAGTGGTCGGTACTCCAGGGCTTGGGCAGAAACCGCACGGAACTGCCCAACTCGGCGGCGATTTTCGTATTACCTGAGGTCAGCACTACTTGTACTTCAGGCCAGCGGTGGGCGACCACACGGCTCAAGTCATAACCATTGAGCAAGCCGGGCATTTGAATATCACTGACAATCAAATCCACCGGGTCATCGCCGCGCTCCAGGTAAATCATCCCTTCGTCTGCCGATGCAAACGATGTCACCACCGCACCAAAGTCTTCCAGCACATCTACCATCAACGCCCGAATGATCTCGTCGTCTTCCAATACCAAAATCGATGGCTGAGCCATGATCTTTACTCCACCATCAGGGGGTTCAGTAAGGTGGAGTGGAAGGTGGCCGGATAGGTTCGATTGGATGTTTTTTAATCGATGGGTGGTCGTTTGACTGCTTGTGAGCCATGGGCACGACAATCCGTTAAGGTGAACGCCACTCTGCCATCCAAGGAATGCCATGTTCAACCGTAACCCACTCGTGCCTGAACTGATCGTCACCCGCCTTGGCGCGAGCCTGGCGTTCTGGATCGAACAGTTAGGTTTCGCTATTGCCTATCAGCGCGCAGAAGAAGGCTTTGCCTACCTCGACCTTAACGGCGCGCAAATCATGCTCGAACAATACGACCCCGAGGCCGGCCAGTGGCTTACCGCACCGTTGCAGCCCCCATTCGGGCGCGGCATCAACCTGCAAATCGATGTGCCCGCCGTAGCACCCATCCTGCAACGCTTGGCGCAGATCGGCTGGCCCTTGTTCCGCGATGTAGAGGACGCCTGGTACCGAGCCGGTGACGTGGAGGCCGGGCAGCGCCAGTTCATCGTGCAAGACCCGGACGGGTATCTGGTGCGTCTGGTGCAGCGGCTGGGAGAAAGGCCGGTCGAACAGGCATAATCCACGGCAACAGCCGATAGGGAGACGTGAATGAAGTATGTGTTATTGACCCTCGCCCTGACCGTTATCGCCGCACCCGCGTTCGCTGCGGGCGACGCCGAGGCGGGCGGCAAACTCTTCACCAAGACCTGCGGCGGCTGCCACAGCATTGGTGAGGGGGCGCGGGGTGGTTTTGGTCCGGAACTGAACGGCATCATTGGCCGGCCTGCCGGTACCACTCAGGACTATCAGTATTCGGATGCGATGAAGAACTCGGGCGTGGTGTGGACGCGGGAAAAACTGGCGGCCTACATCGAAAATCCGAAGTCGGTGGTGAGTGGCACGCGGATGATCTTCTGGGGGATCAGTGACCAGGAGAAGATTGAAAATATTCTGGCGTATCTGGAGACATTCCAGCCCAAGTGAGATGCCCAGGCTGGCACGCATCACCGTCCTCTGTCCTCCTACAAAAAAGCACAGTGTGAGCGTTAGCCTGCATCAAAAGCCTACACACAAGTAGGACTGTTCTGATTTGCGCCTGACCTCACCATTATCGGCAAAGCGTTTGCTACGTTCGTGTGAAAAATACGCGATGGAAGCGCTTAATGCTGACGTTCAACTCCCTATGGAAAAACCACCCGGAAATTTTCGGAGACGCCGCCCCTTGTAGAACCAACGGCGCCAAAAATTTCAGTGACCAATGCGCCATTAACCTGGGCGTAGCACTGCGCAGGTCAGGCGCCGACCTGAGCAGATTGAGAGGCGTGCGCTATTGTTGGCAGCATGCCAAGAGTGAGGGCCATGTGCTGGCGGCTGAGGAAATGGCCAAAGCTCTAAATGGCGCGAATATCCCCGGCTTGCAGCGGCCGAAAAAGATAAAACCTGAGGATTTCGAAGAAGTGTTGGCGGGGCAGCAAGGCATTATCTTTTTCAAAGATTTTTGGCGCCGAGGGAATGAGACGTTTGGCAATCGCAGCGGTGACCACATTGACCTTTGGAATGGACGGCGGTTGACGGATTGGCTGAGTTATCCGCGTATCCAGCTGGGATTTTCGATTGAGGGGACGTTCTCGGACTATCACGAGTCCAGGGAGATCTGGTTTTGGAAGATCATATGAAATTGGTTAAGGGCGTGGTGTTTGTCGTCGGGGTGGTTGTAGTGGCGCTCGGATTGTTTAACGGTTTGGTGGTGGTCATGTCTGCGTATTTTGGGCCGTTTTATCAAGGGGATGCGGATCAGAGCAGGAATTTTGGGTTTTGGTTGGTTGGGAATGGGGTTGTGATTTTGGGAGCGGCGTTCAGTGGGGCGGTTTGGTATGGCAGGCGTTTGAGTAAGGGGCGGGAATGATGGTGTACTTCGACGGGGTTGAGGGGCGACTTAAAATTAGGCGAGCTCGGGTTGTGCGCTTAAAAACGTTGAGAGAACGGCAGGATATTGTGAGTCAGATATGTATGGAGGCTTTGGCGCTGCAGGCACAGGAACTGGGAATGGGATATGGCTCCGATGAGCGGGATAGCTATGGTGATGGCTATTTGCTAGTTTCGAGAGTGGCCGGTGACCACCAGCACTTCGATTAAGTGGGTGCCTGAGTATTTAGTGATTCAGCGGCTGTGATTTTCCTGAGTAAGTCCAACGTACCTTAAGGAAACTAAAATGACAGATAGAAGACCTCTGAATCCAAATGTTAATGTTCCGAAGCCCGGTGGTGGCGAGCAGCCGCGATCAAGAAATAAAGATGGCCAGGTTCGCGATAAGCGGGACGATGCAGGAAAGCCCAGGAAGAAGTAAATAGCAGAAAGGGAAGGCCTACCATGTAAGTAGGCCTGCTCTTTGGATTTGATAATCATAGAAAGCGAACCCTCTAACTTTCTCTCGAGGGCAATTTTCTTGAGCACGTATAGGGGCTGGCGTCATCGCAGCATAGGTATCACACAACTTCGGCGCGACGCTGGACCTGTGGCGAGGGAGCTTGCTCCCGTGACGGCCTGACAGCCAGCGCTGGTCTAACTGATGCGCTGCGATCCAAATGTGGGAGCTGGCTTGCCTGCGAAGACGGCCTGACAGCTGACACAGTTATACCGAGTACATATCCAGTCCTGAGGTAACGGCCACTTAGGGTTCCGCCCTGACGGCGGCTTGTGCCTGCGGATCAACTCAGCAGATGCTTGGAAATCAGTCGGGAGATTTCCACGATCGAGGTCTTGCCAGTGAACTCGAATTTCACCTTCCCCAACGACGAAAAATAAATCTCCAACTCCGAATCCAAGTCAAACGTCCCGGACGTTTCCACCGAGTACGCCACGATGTTCTTGTATGGCAATGAGGTGAAATCCTTCTTGCTGCCGGTAATCCCCTGCACGTTCACCGCGATGATGCGTTTGGTGGTGAACACGACGCCGTCGCGCATGGCCTTGTAGGCGTCGACCACTTCTTCGCCGTCCAGCAGCAGGGCCGCTACGCGTTCGGCGTATTCGTTGTTTTGCTTGAGCTTGAAGAAACCTTTGTTGTTGAAGTCGATCATGTGCCTGTCCTGGGTAGGTGATGCCGCCGGTGTATGACGTTTTGCCTGCGGATCTGTATCTAACGCCTGGGCCTTCAAGCCTCTAGCATGACGCTCAACACGACCGCGTCGGCGAAGGATTTCACGCTGGCAGCCTAAAAAACCAGGAGCCAATCCATGCCTGATATGTCCAGCTTGCTCGCCTACGGCCTGATTTCACTCGGCATGGTACTGACACCGGGGCCGAACATGATCTACCTCATTTCCCGCTCCATCTGCCAGGGGCGCACGGCCGGGTTGATTTCCCTGGGCGGGGTGGCGCTGGGGTTTGTGGTGTACATGGTGTGCGCGGCGCTGGGTATCACGGCGTTGGTGATGGCGGTGCCGTTTGCCTACGACGCGCTGCGGCTCGGCGGAGCGCTGTATCTGGTGTACCTGGCCTGGCAGGCGGTCAAGCCGGGTGGGCGCTCGCCATTCCAGGTGCGCGACTTGCCCAAGGACAGCCCGCGCAAGTTGGTGACCATGGGCTTGGTCACCAACTTGCTCAATCCCAAAGTGGCGGTGATGTATTTGTCGTTGCTGCCCCAGTTCATCGATCCGAACGGTCATGGCAGTGTGCTGGTGCAATCCTTGGCGCTGGGCTCCCTGCAGATTGTTATCAGCGTGAGCGTCAACGCGGTGATTGCCTGCATGGCGGGCTCTATTGCGGTGTTTTTCGTCACACGGCCAGGTTGGCAGGTGCTGCAGCGCTGGCTGATGGGGTCGGTGTTGATGGGTTTGGCGGTGCGGATGGCGGTAGAGGGGCGCAAGTAAGGCTGCTTTCAGCGCGCCATGACGTTGACAATCACATGCAGGATGAATGCTGGCCCGTAGCAAGGCTGCCCATGTTCATCTTCGATACGCCAGATTGAGGTGACGGTACTGGTCTCCCTCGGGGCTCCGAACTCCACGGTGATATGCACTGGCTGGCCGGGCAAAGTATCTGCTATCGGAATATCGTTATTCAGGCTTCGCAGATGGCTATCCATCACCACTTCCAATGGCTCCCCCGAAGCGGTTCGACGGGCGATCACGTACTCACCGTCCACTCTCACCAATCGCCGGCCGCGCCAGGGGCGAATCCCGAGGTTCTGGATCTCCCAGGTTTTCTGAAAGGTTTCACCGGGCAGCACTACGGTCTGGTCAGGCGTGGTCACGTCTGCATTGAATACGGCAATGTCAGATGGGTCGTGCAAGCCAATGGCCCGGTTGGTGATAGCCATTGAGTAAGCATTAGTTGGAGCACCGGTCAGGTCGGCAAAGTAGCGAAACAGCAGCAGCGGGGAGACACGTAGCGCTTTGGCTAATTTGATCAGGGTACGTACGGACGGATCTTTTGAAGCACCGTCCGCCAATGCATAAAGGTAGGTTCTGGAGATGCCAGCCTCCTTAGCCAGGTTAGTCAGGGGTTTTCCCAGTTCTCGGCTGCGTCGTACAACAAGCGCTCGAAGAGTATCGCCAGTTTTGATGCTCATATTTTGCAAACCCGTTTCCAGTGGAAGTCGTCATCTTGTAAGCCAAAAAGGACAACCTGCCCGCCGTCACGGTTACATAGCGATTCAGACTTTGGTCTTGCTGGCGACGTTGTGAAAGACATGGATAGGTCCCGGTTTGGTTGGCATATCCAGTGTCGCGGTTTCTCACATGCTTGCGAACCTTGTGTGTGTTGCATTCCTTTACATCTATCTGTGGATATAGCTATGAGTCCAATGAAAGCGTGCTGTGAATCCATTGCCCGATCAGGCTTTGGCATCCTGCAAATTCCTGATGCGATGTTGCAGGACTACAAAAAGATCATTGATGGCTATTCGGCCATTCCCCAGGCCATCAAGGATGAGTTTTCCTTTGCCCAGGACACGGATGGTTTTTTCCCTTTTGGCGCCGAGTACTCCCTTGCCGAGGATCACCCGGACCTGTGCGAGCGGTTTTGTTACTGGCCCGCGCACGCTTCAAAAAGAACCGCTTTCGAATTCACCCGAAGTACTTTCGTTGTCGCAGTCGGCAGTTTTGAACGACAGATGAGCGAGTTGGCCCAGGGAGTTATGGATGGCATTTGCGAGGAATTTGGCGTTGCCCCCTTGGCCCCCTTTCGCGCGGCATCGTACATCCAGCTGTGTGTCTATGGTCCACAGGCGAAAGACCATTCTCGTCAATATGCCCAGGATCCTCATGAAGACGGGCATATGCTTTCGTTTATCAAGCCTACCCGCGAAGGGCTGGTTTTGATGAAAGGACGATCGTTGGAGCCGGTACGCCTTCTGGAGAACGAGGTCGCGGTGCTGGCGGGTTCCTTGCTGACAGAGCTCTCCGATCATGCCGTGCCTGCCGCCTACCATGCTGTACTTGCGCCCAGCAAACCGGTCGCCAGAAGCTCATTGATCTACTTTGCAAATCCCAATCCGGATCAGTTGCTGACGACCTTTTACCGTCAGAAATCCATTGACCTGGGCAGTACTGTGAATGCTCGTCATACCGGTTTCGGTAATCAACCGATTCAACTGCGCTAAATAGTCCTGGAGGGCTCGAACAGTCCATGTTTCCTCACTTCAATGCCCTTTACATCGAAGGTTTGCTCTTGGGTATCGGACTGTTCGCCGCCCCTGGCCCGAAAGACACCTTGGTGATCCGCCAAGGTGTCGGTCGCGGGCCGATCTGGGGCGTTGTCGCTATTTGCGTAATGGCCGATATTTTCCTGATCGCTTTCGGGGTCACGGGTTTAGGTTCTTTGTTGGGAAGCCGGCCTGAGGTGATGGCACTATTGCTGTTGTCCGGCGCTGCGTATCTGCTTTGGTTTGGTGGCCAACGTCTGTTGGCCTGCATCCGGGATCAGTCCATGCCGGACGCTCAAGGCGGCAACTCGCAAAGAGGGCTGTTGCGCTCGGCGGTCATACTCGGCTTTGCCAACCCTTACGCCTGGCTCGATACCGTGGTGTTGATTGGTTCCATCGGTGCCACGAAACCTGCGGGCCAACAGGCGCTGTTCGCGACAGGCGCCATGACGGCATCACTCGTGTGGTTCGTGGTGTTGGCGCTGTGCTGTCAGCGATTGACGGTATTGTTTCGCAAGCCTGCGGTCTGGCGCTGGCTGGATGCAGGGGTGGCGGTGTTGATGGTTTACCTGGCCGTTACCCTGATTACCGATTCATTGCACATCTTTCAGATAGCTCTTTAGTACGGTCAGCGGGCAGGTCAACTCATCAAGACGAGCGATGTTTTGCACATCGGTGGATAGCCTTTGCAATTCACGCCCGAGAACGCTGTCCGCTCCACCCAATGCAATCAACGCCTGGGTGATGCACTCATCGAGCTTCAACTGGATCTCGGCCAGGTTTCCCTGGCGCACCAACAACCCAAACACCTCGCGATCATAGCCCTCCATCACGGGATCATCGCGCAGCAATGGGCTGCCGTGGTCAGTCTCATGCACCAGCTTCAACGCGAACAACGCAACCGCTTCAAGCGTCAACTCCATGGTCCCGCTCCCTCCACTGCCACGCCTGGCACTTTTTTGCAGGCGAAAAAAAAGACCTTGAATTTCAAGGTCTTTCTTTAAGATGGTGCCCCGAGGGAGACTCGAACTCCCACTCCTTTCGAAAACGGATTTTGAATCCGCCGCGTCTACCAATTCCGCCATCAGGGCTCAATGGCGGCGAAGTATAGAGATGAGATTACCGTTGGTCAATCACGTTTCATGGTCTATTTTCACTATTTCCGCTAGACTTCCCGGCCCTGCTAGACGAACCCCATCATGCGCGTTGCTGACTTTACTTTTGAGCTCCCTGATTCGCTGATCGCTCGCCACCCTTTGGCCGAGCGTCGCGCCAGTCGACTGCTGACCCTGGACGGGCCCAGCGGTGCCCTCGCACACCGTCAATTCACTGATTTGCTTGAGCATTTGCGCCCAGGCGATTTGATGGTTTTCAACAATACCCGGGTGATTCCGGCGCGGCTGTTTGGCCAGAAAGCGTCCGGCGGCAAGCTGGAAATTCTGGTGGAGCGGGTGCTGGACAGCCATCGCGTGCTGGCCCATGTGCGCTCCAGCAAGTCGCCCAAACCGGGGTCGAGCATCTTGATCGAGGGCGGTGGCGAAGCCGAGATGGTGGCGCGCCACGATGCCTTGTTCGAGCTCAAGTTTGCCGAAGAAGTGTTGCCGCTGTTGGAGCGCGTCGGCCATATGCCGTTGCCTCCTTATATAGACCGCCCCGACGAAGACGCGGACCGCGAGCGCTATCAGACCGTGTACTCACAGCGCCTCGGCGCCGTCGCCGCACCGACTGCCGGGCTGCATTTCGACCAGCCACTGCTGGATGCGATTGCCGCCAAGGGCGTCGACACCGCCTATGTAACCCTGCACGTGGGGGCCGGTACGTTTCAGCCGGTGCGTGTGGATAACATCGAAGACCACCATATGCACAGCGAATGGCTGGAGGTCAGCCAGGACGTGGTGGATGCGGTGGCGGCGTGCAAGGCGCGTGGCGGTCGAGTGGTTGCCGTGGGCACCACCAGTGTGCGTTCGCTGGAGAGTGCAGCGCGTGATGGCGTGCTCAAGCCGTTCAGTGGCGACACCGATATTTTCATTTTTCCAGGGCGACCCTTTCATGTGGTCGATTGCCTGGTCACCAACTTCCATTTGCCCGAATCCACGCTGTTGATGCTGGTGTCGGCGTTTGCCGGTTACCCGGAAACCATGGCTGCCTACCAGGCCGCCATCGCTAACGAGTACCGTTTTTTCAGCTACGGTGATGCGATGTTTATCACCCGTAACCCGGCGCCGCGCGGCCCTGAGGACAACTTATGAGTCGTATGTCGTTTGAATTGCTCGCTACGGACGGCAAAGCCCGTCGCGGCCGTCTGACCTTCCCACGCGGCACTGTGGAGACCCCGGCCTTCATGCCGGTCGGCACCTACGGCACCGTCAAAGGCATGTTGCCCCGCGACATCGTCGCCACCGGTGCCGAGATTATCCTCGGCAATACCTTCCACCTGTGGCTGCGCCCGGGCACGGAAGTGATCAAGAAGCATGGCGACCTGCATGACTTCATGAAGTGGCAAGGCCCGATCCTCACCGACTCCGGTGGTTTCCAGGTGTTCAGCCTGGGCGCCATGCGCAAGATCAAGGAAGAGGGCGTGACCTTCGCCTCGCCGGTCGACGGCGCCAAGGTGTTCATGGGCCCGGAAGAGTCGATGCAGGTACAGCGCGATCTGGGTTCGGACATCGTGATGATTTTCGACGAGTGCACGCCGTACCCGGCCGATGAAGACGTGGCGCGTATCTCCATGGAGTTGTCGCTGCGTTGGGCCCAGCGTTCGAAGAATGCCCATGGCGATAACACCGCGGCGCTGTTCGGTATTGTCCAGGGCGGCATGCATGAAAACCTGCGCAAACGCTCGCTGGAAGGCCTCGACAAGATCGGCTTCGACGGCCTGGCCATCGGCGGTTTGTCGGTGGGCGAGCCCAAGCATGAAATGATCAAGGTGCTGGATTACCTGCCGGGCCTGATGCCCGCAGACAAACCTCGTTACCTTATGGGCGTTGGCAAACCGGAAGATCTCGTAGAGGGTGTGCGCCGCGGTGTGGACATGTTCGATTGCGTGATGCCAACCCGTAATGCCCGCAATGGGCATCTGTTCATCGATACAGGCGTGCTGAAGATCCGTAACGCGTTCCATCGCCATGATGATTCGCCGCTGGATCCTACCTGTGACTGCTACACCTGCCAGAACTTCTCCCGTGCTTATCTGCACCATCTGGACAAGTGCGGGGAAATGCTGGGTAGCATGTTGAATACCATCCACAATTTGCGTCATTACCAAGTCCTGATGGCTGGTTTGCGCGAGGCTATTCAACAGGGTACATTGGCCGCCTTCGTCGATGCCTTCTATGCCAAGCGTGGCCTCCCTGTGCCGCCCTTGGACTGAGTTTTCCGACCCTAAGATTCACTATTTGCAACTGGAGTGCTAAATGAGCTTTTTTATCTCTAACGCCATGGCTGACGCCGCTGCGCCTGCTGCTGCCGGCCCTATGGGCGGTGGTTTCGAGTGGATTTTCCTGGTCGGCTTCCTGGTCATCTTCTACCTGATGATCTGGCGTCCACAGGCCAAGCGCGCCAAAGAGCAGAAAAACCTGCTGGGCAGCCTGCAAAAAGGCGACGAAGTCGTGACCACTGGCGGTATCGCCGGCAAGATCACCAAGGTTTCCGATGCTTTCGTGGTACTGGAAGTCTCCGACACCGTGGAAATGAAGTTCCAGAAGGGCGCCATCGCCGCCACGCTGCCTAAAGGCACGCTCAAAGCGATCTGAGTAACAACCTTTACCAATCGACGGGGCGCGCAAGGCGCCCCGCGTTATAAGCGGGCGGCGTGATGCTGAACAAATACCCTCTGTGGAAATACGTACTGATCCTGGCGGTGCTGGCGATCGGTTTTATTTATTCCGCTCCCAATCTCTATCCTGATGACCCGGCGATCCAGATCTCTGGCGCCAGCACTTCGCTGCAGGTCAATCAGGCTGATCTGGACCGTGCGAGCAAAGCGCTCACCGACGCGGGTATCCAGGTTAAAGCGGCAACCTTGGCGGCTGGATCCAAAGGCGGCTTGTTGCGCCTGACCAAGCAAGAAGACCAATTGCCGGCCAAAGATGTCGTACGCAAGGCCATGGGTGACGACTACGTTGTCGCGCTCAACCTGGCCCAGACCACGCCACAATGGCTGCGCAGCATTGGCGCGCACCCGATGAAGCTGGGTCTGGACTTGTCCGGTGGTGTGCACTTCCTGCTGGAAGTCGACATGGACAAGGCCCTGGACGCACGTCTGAAGGTCTACGAAGGTGACGTGAAGAGCCTGCTGCGCAAAGAGAAGCTGCGTTATCGCAGCCTGCCGCAGCTCAACGGCGCCATCCAGCTGGGCTTTGCTGACGAAGCATCCCGCGAACAGGCCCGTGCGCTGATCCGCAAGAACTTCAATGACTTCGACATCGTACCGGCCGACCTCAATGGTCAAGCGGTGCTGCGTCTGGCGATGAGCCCGGCCAAGATCGCTGAAATCCGCGAATACTCCATCAAGCAGAACCTGACCACGGTCCGTAACCGCGTCAACGAGCTGGGTGTAGCCGAGCCGATCGTGCAGCGCCAGGGCGCCAACCGCATCGTGGTTGAGCTGCCAGGCGTACAGGACACTGCTGAAGCCAAGCGTATCCTCGGCAAGACCGCCAACCTGGAGTTCCGTCTCGCGGCAGACCCAGGCGCTACGCGTGCCACTTCCGAAGAATTCGAATTCCGTGAAGGCAACCGTCCTCCTGCGCTGATCGAGCGTGGCTTGATCATCACCGGTGACCAGGTGACCGACGCCAAGGCCGGTTTCGGCGAGCACGGCACGCCTGAAGTGAACATCCGTCTGGATGGCCATGGCGGCGAACTGATGAGCCGCGCCACGCGCAGCAACGTTGGTCGCAGCATGGCGGTGATCTTCATCGAGCAGCGCCCGGTGACCACCTACACCAAGCAAATGGTCAATGGCGTCGAGAAAGACGTGCCGGTGCAGACCTTCAAGGAAGAGAAGAAGATCATCAGCCTGGCGACCATCCAGTCGCCGCTGGGTGCTCAGTTCCGTATCACTGGCCTGAACGGCCAGGGCGAGTCTTCCGAGCTGGCGTTGCTGCTGCGTGCCGGTGGCCTGGCTGCACCGATGTACTTCGCTGAAGAGCGTACCATCGGCCCGAGCCTGGGTGCCGACAACATCACCAAAGGTGTCGATGCGGCGCTGTGGGGTATGTTGTTCGTGTCGCTGTTCATCATCGCCATCTACCGCTTCTTTGGTGTGATCGCCACTGTCGCCCTGGCGGGCAACATGGTGATGCTGCTGGCGTTGATGTCGTTGCTGGGCGCCACACTGACCCTGCCAGGTATCGCCGGTATCGTACTCACCATGGGTATGGCGGTGGACGCCAACGTGCTGATCTTCTCGCGGATTCGTGAAGAGATCGCCGCCGGTATGACCGTGCAGCGTGCAATCAACGAAGGCTTCGGCCGGGCATTTACCGCGATCCTCGACTCCAACCTGACCACACTGTTGGTCGGCGGGATTCTCTTCGCCATGGGCACAGGCCCGGTGAAAGGTTTTGCGGTGACCATGTCCCTCGGGATCTTTACCTCGATGTTCACGGCCATCATGGTGACCCGCGCAATGGTCAACCTGATCTTTGGCGGGCGTGACTTCAAGAAGTTGTGGATTTAAGGGGCTGCCATGTTACGTACAATCAACTTCATGGGCGTTCGCAATATTGCGTTCGGCGTCACCGTGCTCCTTACCGTTCTGGCGTTGTTCAGCTGGTTCCATAAGGGCCTGAACTACGGCCTGGACTTCACCGGCGGTACGCTCATCGAGCTGACCTACGAGAAGCCGGCCGACGTTACCCTGGTGCGCAGCGAGCTGGTCAAGGCCGGCTATCACGAAGCCGTGGTGCAGAGCTTTGGTGCCACCACCGACCTGCTGGTGCGCATGCCTGGCGAAGACCCGCAACTGGGTCACCAGGTAGCCGAGGCCTTGCAGAAGGTCGGCGGCGATAACCCGGCGTCGGTCAAGCGCGTCGAGTTCGTCGGCCCGCAAGTGGGTGAAGAACTGCGCGATCAGGGCGGCCTCGGCATGCTGATGGCGCTGGTCGGCATCATGATCTACCTGGCATTCCGCTTTCAGTGGAAGTTCGGTGTCGGCGCCATTGTGTCGCTGATCCACGACGTGATCGTGACCGTGGGTATCCTGGCCTACTTCCAGATCACCTTCGATCTGACCGTATTGGCAGCTGTGCTGGCGATCATTGGTTATTCGCTCAACGACACCATCGTGGTCTTCGACCGGGTTCGTGAGAACTTCCGGGTGCTGCGCAAGGCGACGTTGATCGAGAACATCAACATCTCCACCACGCAGACCCTGCTGCGGACCATGGCGACGTCGATCTCCACCTTGCTGGCGATTGCTGCGCTGATGATCTTCGGTGGCGATAACCTGTGGGGCTTCTCCCTGGCGCTGTTTATCGGCGTTCTGGCGGGTACCTACTCGTCGATCTACATCGCCAACGTGGTGCTGATCTGGCTGAACCTCAACAGCGAAGACTTGATCCCTCCTGCCGCTACCGACAAGGAGGTCGACGACCGTCCTTGATGGGCGTTTGTTGATCCGCTGTTACAAGAAAGGCGCGAGTATTGAACTCGCGCCTTTTTTTTTGCTCCAAGGCTGGGTATAGCGCGGATCTTTCGGTCCGCTTGTGATGGTCAGGAGGTTCATGTGAACAAGTCGTTGCTGGTTGGTGCGGTATTGGGTGCTGTCGGTGTGACTGCCGGAGGCGCTGTTGCCACCTACAGCCTGGTAAAAAGCGGCCCTGAGTATGCGCAAGTACTGGCGGTACAGCCGGTGAAAACCCAGATCAAAACCCCGCGTGAGGTCTGCAAGGACGTCACCGTGACCCGGCAGCGTCCGGTGCAGGATCAACATCAAATCGCCGGTACCGTGGTGGGTGCCCTTGCGGGTGGCCTGCTGGGCAACCAGATTGGTGGCGGTAACGGTAAGAAGCTGGCCACCGTGGCCGGTGCGGTCGGTGGCGGTTATGCCGGTAACAAGGTTCAGGAAGGCATGCAGAACCGCGATACCTACACCACCACACAAACTCGCTGTAACACCGTTAACGACATCAGCGACAAGGTGGTCGGTTATGACGTGCGTTACAACCTGGATGGCAAGGAAGGTACCGTGCGTATGGAGCGTGACCCTGGCAGCCAGATTCCGGTGGATAAGGAAGGTCGTTTGATTCTAGGTCAGAACCAGCAGTAATCCCAAGCCTTGCAAGGTTCAAGTGTGGGAGCTGGCTTGCCTGCGATGGCGGTGGGTCAGTAACCCGTGAGTTGGCTGGCAGGCTGTTATCGCAGGCAAGCCAGCTCCCACATTGGATTGTATTGAGTCAGTTGGAATTGGTTTTTTGCTAAATCCCAGGCATAAAAAAGCACCCCGAGGGGTGCTTTTTTTGTGCTCGCTCGCTTAGCGCTTCAGCGAAGCCGGCAGGTGCGGCTGGATCGCCGTCAGTACTGCCTTGAAGCATTTGGTGTTGCCAGCCACGACGTGACCTTTCTCCAGGAAGTCGTGACCGCCGGTGAAGTCGCTCACCAGGCCGCCCGCTTCCTGAATCAGCAGGGCGCCTGCTGCCATGTCCCATTCGGACAGGCCCGACTCCCAGAACGCATCAAAGCGACCGGCGGCTACATACGCCAGGTCCAGGCTGGCTGCACCGGCGCGGCGGATGCCGGCGGTCTGGCCAACCAGGGCGCGGAACATACCCAGGTAGTTTTCCAGATTGTCCATCTGGTCGTCACGGAATGGGAAGCCGGTACCCAGCAGAGCGCCTTCCAGGCTGGTGCGGCCGCTGACACGCAGGCGACGACCGTTCAGTTGGGCGCCACGACCACGGCTGGCGGTGAATTCTTCCTGGCGAACCGGGTCCAGCACAACGGCGTGTTCCAGGCGGCCACGGTATTTGCAGGCGATGCTCACGGCAAAGTGCGGGATGCCGCGCAGGAAGTTGGTGGTGCCATCCAGTGGGTCGATGATCCACAGGTAGTCTTCGCCTTCGCCACTGCCTTTGTGCAGGCCGGTTTCTTCACCGAGGATGCCGTGGGTAGGGTAGGCCTTGCGCAGGGCGTCGATGATTTTCTGTTCGGCGGCGCGATCCACCTCGGATACATAATCCTTGGCGTCTTTTTCGTCGACCTTGATGGTATCCAGGCGCTCGATGGAGCGGAAGATCAATTCACTGGCGCTGCGGGCGGCGCGCAGCGCGATATTCAGCATGGGCTGCATGGATAGGTCACCTAAGGTTGTTAAAGAAAGCCGAGCATTCTAGCAGAAACTTTCCTCAGGTGAAGGACGACGTTCGCTTTCATGGCATAACCTTAGGCGGTTCTGTAAGATTTGCTCCCCTTTCCTGTGTCCGCGAGCGCCTCCCTTGCTGCAAAACATTCGTGTCGTCTTGGTCAATACCAGTCATCCCGGCAACATCGGCGGGGTGGCGCGAGCCATGAAAAACATGGGGCTGACGCGCCTGGTGCTGGTCGAACCGCGGGTATTCCCGCACCACGAGGCGGATGCCCGTGCGTCCGGCGCCAATGACTTGCTTGAAAATGCCCAGGTGGTCGCCACCTTGGAGGACGCCTTGGTCGGCTGCAATCTGGTGCTCGGCACCAGCGCCCGTGACCGTCGTATCCCTTGGCCGCTGCTGGATCCGCGCGAATGCGGCACTAAAGTGGTGGAGGAGGCTGCTGGCGGTGCTGAAATCGCCTTGGTATTCGGCCGTGAGGACTCCGGCCTGACCAACGAAGAGCTGCAGCGATGTCATTACCACGTGCATATCCCATCAGACCCTGAGTTCAGCTCGCTGAACCTCGGGGCTGCGGTGCAGGTGCTGACTTACGAAGTGCGCATGGCCTGGCTGGCCGCTGCCGGCCAGCCGAGCAAGGTGGAAAAGGAAGAGGTTGCATCGACCAAAAGTGGCGAGTTGGCCACCATGGACGAGCTGGAACGGTTCTATGAGCACCTGGAGCAAACCCTGGTCGCCATCGAATTCCTCGACCCTGAAAAGCCACGGCACTTGATGGCGCGCCTGCGTCGTTTGTACGGCCGCAGCTCGGTGAGCCGGGCTGAAATGAACATATTGCGTGGCATCCTCACGGAAACCCAGAAAGCGGCCCGTGGTGAGCTTCTTAAGCGGAAGGATTAAAAATGTTCGAGCGTTTGCGAGAAGATATCCAAAGTGTTTTCCACCGTGACCCGGCGGCGCGCAACGCCTTTGAAGTGCTGACCTGCTACCCGGGCATGCACGCGATCTGGATCCACCGCTTGTCCGGCGCCCTGTGGGGCATGGGCTGGAAGTGGCTGGCGCGGCTGGTATCGAACTTTGGACGTTGGTTGACCGGTATCGAGATCCACCCGGGTGCCAAGGTGGGCCGTCGGTTCTTTATCGATCACGGCATGGGCATCGTGATTGGCGAGACAGCCGAGATCGGCGATGACGTCACCCTCTATCAAGGCGTGACCCTGGGCGGCACCACCTGGAATAAGGGTAAGCGCCACCCAACGCTGGGCGATGGGGTGGTAGTAGGGGCGGGCGCCAAGGTGCTCGGGCCGTTTACCGTGGGTGCGGGCGCGAAGGTTGGCTCCAACGCGGTAGTGACCAAGGCTGTGCCGCCGGGTGCCACGGTTGTGGGTATTCCAGGCCGCATCATCGTCAAGCCGCAAGACGGTGATGAGCAAGAGGCCAAGCGCAAGGCGATGGCCGAAAAGATTGGTTTCGATGCCTATGGCGTTAGTGAAGACATGCCCGATCCAGTGGCTCGTGCTATTGGTCAATTGCTTGATCATCTGCAGGCGGTGGATGGCAAGCTGGAGGGCATGTGCGGGGCGCTGAAGGAGCTGGGCAGCCCGTACTGCGCCAAAGACCTGCCTGAACTGCGTGAAGAGGATTTTGCTGAGATCAAGGACGAGGCCGCTACCACCAAGGCGGGCTGAATGCGGACTCTTGTGGGAGCTGGCTTGCCTGCGATAGCTGTCTATCAGCTTGCTTATAGGTTGCTGGCCCACCGCAATCGCGGGCAAGCCAGCTCCCACATTTGATCTCCATTGGCTCGGTGGTCTTGCAGCAGGCCTGGTTGCGCTGTTCGATCCCACCCCATCCTGCTATGATTCGCGCGCCCTTTTTACGGGTATTCCTGACTAAAGTACTAGGTCTTATAGTTGACTTAAATACTCAGGAATCGCATACTTGCTCCCATTCTGAAACACCTTGGTACTTGTCCATGAGACTGACTACAAAAGGCCGATACGCGGTGACCGCCATGCTCGACTTGGCCTTGCACGCGCAAACTGGGCCGGTGTCCCTGGCCGATATCTCCGAGCGCCAAGGCATTTCCCTGTCCTATCTCGAGCAGTTGTTCGCCAAATTGCGCCGTAGCAATCTGGTTTCCAGCGTTCGCGGTCCGGGTGGTGGCTATCAGTTGTCCCGCGACATGCAGGCCATTCAGGTGGCCCAGGTGATCGACGCGGTCAACGAATCCGTCGATGCCACCAAATGCCAGGGTTTGGGTGACTGCCATGCCGGTGACACCTGCCTGACGCACCACTTGTGGTGTGACTTGAGCCTGCAGATCCATGAGTTTTTGAGTGGTATCAGCTTGGCTGATCTTGTGACTCGCCGTGAGGTGCAAGAAGTAGCCCAGCGTCAGGACCAGCGCCGTTGCAACACCAAGGCGCCGCGTCTGGACAAGATTGAAGCGTCCGCCGTCGAGTGACAGCCGAAGAGCTAACGGCACGCCAGCCAGCCTGATTTAGGAGAAAGTCCATGAAATTGCCGATTTACCTTGATTACTCAGCGACCACCCCGGTTGATCCGCGTGTCGCGCAAAAAATGAGCGAATGCCTGCTGGTCGACGGAAACTTCGGCAACCCGGCCTCCCGTTCCCACGTATTCGGCTGGAAAGCCGAGGAAGCGGTCGAGAACGCTCGTCGCCAAGTCGCTGACCTGGTCAATGCCGACCCGCGCGAAATCGTCTGGACCTCTGGTGCCACCGAGTCCGACAACCTGGCTATCAAGGGCGCGGCGCATTTCTACGCGACCAAAGGCAAGCACCTGATCACCACCAAGATTGAGCACAAGGCTGTCCTGGACACCATGCGCCAACTGGAGCGTGAAGGTTTCGAGGTTACCTATCTTGAGCCAACCACCGACGGTATCGTCACCCCGGCCATGATCGAAGCCGCGATGCGTGAAGACACCATCCTGGTTTCGGTGATCCACGTGAACAACGAAATCGGCACTATCAACGACATCGCCGCCATCGGCGAGCTGACTCGCTCCAAGGGCGTGTTGCTCCACGTCGACGCTGCTCAGTCCACTGGCAAGGTCGATATCGACCTGTCCAAGCTGAAAGTCGACCTGATGTCGTTCTCGGCCCACAAGACTTACGGCCCTAAAGGCATCGGTGCTCTCTACGTAAGCCGCAAGCCGCGCGTACGTATCGAGGCCACCATGCATGGCGGCGGTCACGAGCGCGGCATGCGTTCGGGCACCCTGGCGACCCACCAGATCGTCGGCATGGGCGAAGCTTTCCGTGTGGCCAAGGAAGACATGGCTGCCGAAAACGTGCGCATCAAGGCCCTGAGCGATCGCTTCTACAAGCAGGTCGAAAACCTTGAAGAGCTGTACATCAACGGCAGCATGACCGCTCGTGTACCGCACAACCTGAATTTGAGCTTCAACTACGTCGAAGGCGAGTCGCTGATCATGGCGCTCAAGGACCTGGCGGTATCGTCCGGTTCGGCCTGCACCTCGGCGTCCCTTGAGCCTTCGTACGTACTGCGCGCCCTGGGCCGCAACGACGAACTGGCCCACAGCTCGATCCGCTTTACGTTCGGCCGCTTCACCACCGAAGAGCAAGTCGACTACGCCGCGCAGAAGGTCTGCGAAGCCGTCAACAAGCTGCGCGTTCTGTCGCCACTGTGGGACATGTACAAAGACGGTGTCGATATTTCCAAGATCGAGTGGGCGGCACACTAACTATAGAAGCCGCCACCCAAGCTCTGTAGGAACGTGGCGGAAAACGCAGGCGTTTCTACAGGGTTCCAGAGCGGCCCTGATGAGTGAGGATTCAGTACCATGGCTTACAGCGAAAAGGTCATCGACCACTACGAAAACCCGCGCAACGTCGGCAAGATGAACGCGGAAGATCCAGATGTCGGCACCGGCATGGTCGGCGCCCCGGCGTGCGGCGATGTAATGCGCCTGCAGATCAAGGTCAATGATGCTGGCGTTATCGAAGACGCCAAATTCAAGACTTACGGCTGCGGTTCGGCCATCGCCTCCAGCTCCCTGGCGACCGAATGGATGAAAGGCAAGACCCTGGATGAGGCTGTCACCATCAGCAACACCCAGCTGGCCGAAGAACTGGCGTTGCCGCCAGTGAAAATCCACTGCTCCGTACTCGCTGAAGATGCCATCAAGGCAGCTGTTCGCGACTACAAGCAGAAGAAAGGCTTGATCTAAGCATTTGGCGACGAGTAAGGAGTCAACGATGGCTATCAGCATGACAGAAGCGGCTGCGCAGCACATTCGCCGCTCCCTGAATGGGCGCGGTAAAGGTGAGGGGATTCGTCTGGGTGTTCGCACCACGGGCTGTTCCGGCCTTGCCTACGTGCTGGAGTTTGTCGACGAGGTGGTTGAAGAGGATCAGGTGTTCGAAAGTCACGGCGAGAAAGTGATCATCGACCCCAAGAGCCTGACCTACCTGGACGGCACCGAACTCGATTTCGTCAAGGAAGGGTTGAACGAAGGTTTCAAGTTCAACAACCCTAACGTGCGCGGTGAATGTGGCTGCGGCGAAAGCTTCAACATCTGAGGCTACTCGTGGGTACTCCTTGTCATTTCGCTTTATTCGAGCTGCAGCCGAGCTTTCGGCTGGACCTTGAGCAGCTCGCCACGCGCTACCGTGAATTGGCGCGTGGGGTGCATCCGGACCGCTTCGCTGACGCTTCCGAGCGTGAGCAACGCCTGGCCCTGGAGCAATCGGCCAGCCTCAACGAAGCCTATCAGACGCTCAAAAGCCCCGCGAAACGCGCGCGTTACCTGCTCGCGCTGAACGGTGGCGAGTTGCCGTTGGAAGTTACGGTGCACGATCCGGACTTCCTTATGCAGCAGATGCAGTGGCGCGAAGAGCTCGAAGACTTGCAGGACGAAGCCGATATAGCCGGTGTTGCGGTCTTTAAGCGTCGTCTGAAAACCGCCCAGGATGAGCTCAACGAAAGCTTCGCAGCCTGTTGGGATGATGCGGCGCAACGCGAACAGGCCGAGCGCCTGATGCGGCGCATGCAGTTTCTCGACAAGCTCACCTACGAAGTGCGCCAGCTAGAAGAGCGCCTCGACGATTAACCCAGTGCTGCCCGTGATGCACGCCTGATAGACAGATAAGACCTGATTACCATGGCTCTACTGCAAATCGCCGAACCCGGCCAAAGCCCTCAACCGCACCAGCGTCGCCTGGCGGTCGGGATTGACCTGGGCACCACCAATTCCCTGGTTGCTGCCTTGCGCAGCGGCCTGTCCGAGCCACTGCCTGACGCCGATGGGCAGGTGATCCTGCCGTCCGCTGTGCGTTATCACGCAGATCGCACTGAAGTGGGCGAGTCGGCCAAGCTCGCCGCGTCCGCAGACCCCTTGAACACGGTGTTGTCGGTCAAGCGCTTGATGGGTCGTGGGTTGTCCGACGTCAAGCAATTGGGTGACCAACTGCCGTACCGCTTTGTCGGCGGCGAGTCCCATATGCCGTTCATCGACACCGTCCAGGGGCCCAAGAGCCCGGTCGAAGTGTCGGCCGATATTCTCAAGGTGCTGCGCCAGCGTGCGGAAAATACCTTGGGTGGTGAGCTGGTAGGGGCGGTTATCACCGTTCCGGCGTATTTCGATGACGCCCAGCGTCAAGCCACCAAGGACGCGGCGAAACTTGCCGGCCTGAACGTGCTGCGCTTGCTCAACGAGCCGACTGCGGCAGCTGTGGCCTACGGCCTCGATCAGCACGCTGAAGGCCTGGTCGCTATTTATGACCTGGGCGGCGGTACCTTCGATATTTCGATCCTGCGCCTGACCGGCGGTGTGTTCGAAGTGCTCGCGACCGGCGGCGACAGTGCCCTGGGTGGCGATGATTTCGATCACGCCATTGCTGGCTGGATCATCAGCAGTGCCGGCTTGTCGGCTGATCTGGACCCAGGCGCGCAGCGCAACCTGCTGCAAACTGCCTGCGCGGCCAAAGAGGCGCTGACTGACGCTGCTTCTGTTGACGTTTGCTACGGTCATTGGTCGGCCCCACTGACTCGCGAAGCCTTTGATGCGCTGATCGAGCCGATGGTCGCCCGCAGCCTCAAGGCCTGCCGTCGTGCTGTGCGTGATTCCGGTATCGAGTTGGAGGACGTTGGCGCAGTGGTCATGGTAGGCGGTTCCACCCGCGTTCCGCGCGTGCGTGAAGCGGTAGCCGAAGCCTTTGGGCGCCAACCACTGACCGAAATCGACCCGGATCAAGTCGTCGCCATCGGCGCTGCCATCCAGGCCGATACCCTGGCTGGTAACAAGCGTGATGGCGGCGAATTGCTGTTGCTCGACGTGATTCCGCTGTCGCTAGGCCTGGAAACCATGGGCGGCCTGATGGAGAAGGTGATTCCGCGTAACACCACCATCCCCGTCGCGCGCGCCCAGGACTTCACCACCTACAAAGACGGTCAGACAGCCATGATGATTCATGTGCTGCAAGGTGAGCGCGAGCTGATCAGCGACTGTCGTTCCCTGGCGCGCTTTGAATTGCGTGGCATTCCGGCGATGGTCGCGGGCGCGGCGAAAATTCGCGTGACCTTCCAGGTCGATGCCGATGGCCTGCTCAGTGTCGCTGCGCGCGAACTGGCGTCTGGCGTTGAAGCCAGCATCCAGGTCAAGCCGTCCTACGGCCTCACCGATGGCGAAATCGCCAAGATGCTCAAGGATTCATTCCAGTATGCCGGTGACGACAAGGTCGCCCGCGTATTGCGCGAGCAACAAGTGGATGCCCAGCGTCTGCTCGAAGCGGTGCAGGGCGCCCTTGAAGCCGACGGCGAGGGCTTGCTGGATGCCGAAGAGCGCATGGTCATTGACCTGCAAATGCAGGAACTGGCCGAACTGATGAAAGGCAACGATGGTTACGCCATCGAGCAACAGACCAAGCGCCTGTCGCAAGTCACTGATGCCTTTGCTGCCCGCCGTATGGATCAGACGGTTAAAGCCGCGCTGGCGGGCCGCAACCTGAATGAAATTGAGGAATAACTGATGCCGCAGGTCACTTTTCTACCGCACGCCGAACATTGCCCTGACGGCATGGTCGTGGAGGCTGAGACCGGCAAGTCCCTGCTCGACGTCGCCCATGACAACCACATCGAGATCGAAAGTGCCTGTGGCGGCGTGAATGCCTGCACCACGTGTCACTGCATCATTCGTAAAGGTTTCGACAGCCTAAATGAGGCTGACGACCTGGAAGAAGACTATCTTGATCGGGCGTGGGGCCTGGAGCCGACGTCGCGCCTGAGTTGTCAGGCGAAAGTGGGGACTGAAGACCTCACCGTCGAAATCCCGAAATATTCGCTCAACCATGCAGCCGAAGCGCCGCATTGATTCAAGGAAATGTCATGAGCCTGAAATGGGTTGATGTACAAGAAATCGCTATACAACTTGCGCAAGCTCATCCTGAGGTCAATCCTCTTACCGTGAACTTCGTCAAGCTGCGCGACCTCGTAATGGCACTGCCGGATTTTGACGACATCCCTGACCGGGGTGGCGAAAAGGTCCTTGAGGCGATTCAAGGCCTGTGGATCGAAGAAGCAGACTGAGCCGCCTTTTTACGCAGTTAGGCAATACCCAATAACCCGCGTATAATTCGCGGGTTTAATTTTTCGTAAATTACCGTTTCTGGAGTTACACCATGGCTGTTCAACGTACTTTCTCCATCATCAAGCCTGACGCTGTTGCAAAAAACGTCATCGGCGAGATCACCACTCGTTTCGAAAAAGCCGGCCTGAAGGTTGTAGCTTCGAAACTCAAGCAACTGTCCAAGGCTGAAGCTGAAGGCTTCTACGCTGAGCACAGCGCTCGTGGCTTCTTCGGTGACCTGGTTGCCTTCATGATCTCCGGTCCTGTTGTTGTTCAGGTTCTGGAAGGCGAAAACGCTATCGCTCTGAACCGTGAGCTGATGGGCGCTACCAACCCTAAAGAAGCAGCTGCCGGCACCATCCGTGCTGACTTCGCTGAGTCGATCGACGCCAACGCTGTACACGGCTCGGACTCCGAAGCTGCTGCTGCTCGCGAAATCTCGTACTTTTTCGCTGCTACTGAAGTAACCGCTCGCTAAGCATCGGCTTAAAGAGTGAGGGTGAATCCATGACTACATCGACTGTTAAAACCAACCTGCTGGGTCTGACTCAGCCGGAAATGGAGAAATTCTTCGACTCAATCGGGGAGAAGCGTTTCCGTGCCGGTCAGGTAATGAAGTGGATTCACCACTTTGGCGTCGACGATTTCGACGCCATGACGAACGTCAGCAAGGCCCTGCGCGACAAGCTCAAGGCCATTGCCGAGGTGCGTGGTCCCGAAGTGGTCAGCGAGGACATTTCCAGCGACGGTACCCGTAAGTGGGTAGTGCGCGTGGCGTCCGGCAGCTGTGTCGAGACCGTGTACATTCCCCAGGGCAAGCGCGGCACTTTGTGCGTTTCGTCCCAGGCAGGCTGTGCCCTGGACTGCAGTTTCTGCTCCACCGGCAAGCAAGGCTTCAATAGCAACCTCACCGCCGCCGAAGTCATCGGCCAGGTGTGGATTGCCAACAAATCCTTTGGCAGCGTCCCGGCGACCGTCGACCGTGCCATCACCAACGTGGTGATGATGGGCATGGGTGAGCCGCTGCTGAATTTCGACAACGTGATTGCGGCCATGCATTTGATGATGGACGACCTGGGCTACGGCATCTCCAAGCGCCGTGTGACCCTGTCGACCTCCGGCGTGGTACCGATGATCGATGAGCTGGCCAAGCACATCGACGTCTCCCTCGCGTTGTCGTTGCACGCACCTAATGACGCATTGCGTAACCAATTGGTGCCGATCAACAAGAAGTATCCGCTTAAGATGCTGCTCGAGTCGTGCCAGCGTTATATGGCGACCCTGGGTGAGAAGCGTGTGCTGACCATTGAGTACACCATGCTCAAGGACGTCAACGACAAGCTGGAGCACGCGGTCGAGATGATCGAATTGCTCAAGGACACCCCGTGCAAGATCAACTTGATCCCGTTCAACCCGTTTCCTCATTCTGGTTACGAGCGGCCGAGCAACAACGCCATCCGTCGTTTCCAGGATCAACTGCACCAGGCCGGCTATAACGTCACTGTGCGAACCACTCGTGGTGAAGACATCGATGCCGCCTGTGGCCAATTGGTAGGGCAGGTGATGGACCGCACCCGCCGCAGTGAGCGTTACATCGCCGTGCGCGAACTTAACGCCGCTGAAGATTTGCCGCAAATCGCTGTGAATCGAATCTGAGAGGATCTCTATGCCCTTGCGCCTTGCGCTGCTTTTACTGTTTACCGGCCTCGTGGCCGGTTGCGTTTCATCGGGCCATGACAGCCCGTTGCGCACTGATAAAGGCCGTGACGAGGCGCGAGTTGCCTATGTGCAACTGGGTTTGGGGTACCTGCGCCAAGGCATGAGCGAGCAGGCCAAGGTGCCGTTGAAAAAGGCCCTTGAGCTGGACGCTAATGATGCCGATGCCAACGCCGCGCTGGCCCTGGTGTTTCAGGCTCAGGCCGAGCCCGAGCTGGCCGACCGCTATTTTCACAAGGCCCTGGCCTCCCACCCTGCCGATCCGCGGCTGCTGAATAACTACGGCAGTTTCCTGTTCGAGCAGAAACGGTATGACCTGGCGTCACGTTATTTCCAGCAAGCCGCCACCGATACTCTCTACCCGCAGCGTTCGCGGGTGTTCGAGAACCTTGGTGTGACCTCGATGCGCCTCGGCCAGCGCGACAGCGCCCGCCAGCAACTGGAAAAAGCCCTGCACCTGAACAGTCGCCAGCCACGGGCATTGCTCGAAATGGCTGAGTTGTCTTACGAAGACAGGCATTATGTGCCGGCACGTGACTATTACGAGCGTTTTAGCCTGCTCAGCGGGCAAAATGCACGTAGTCTATTGCTCGGTGTGCGCCTGGCGACGGTTCATGAAGAACACGACACGGCCGCACGTTTTGGCCAGCAACTCGAACGACTCTATCCCGGTACGCCGGAATATCAGCAATACCTGTCGGAGCAATGATGAAAGCCGCGCACCCGGAAGATGTAGCAGCTAATCGCGTCAACCCAGGCGAAACCTTGCGCCAGGCCCGCGAAAGCAATGGTTGGTCGCTGGCGGAAGTGGCCCTCAAGCTCAATTTGACCAGCACCTCCCTGGCCAACCTGGAAGCCGGCGCGTTCGATAAGCTGCCTGGGCATACCTTTGCCCGCGGCTATATCCGCGCCTACGCCAAATTGTTGGGTATCGACCAGGCCGTACTGGTGCAGGAATTCGACCAGTTCACCGGTACCGATGCACAGGGCAGTAATGTCCATGGCCTTGGGCGCATCGAAGAGCCAACGCGGGTTTCCCACACGATTTTGCGGATTGTCAGCCTGTTGTTGCTGGTTGCCGTGGTCGGCGGCGGTTTCGTCTGGTGGCAAGACCAAGCCTCCCTGCGCAGCAAAGACCTGACCAGCAACGCCATGGAACATGTCGAAGTCGAAAGCGCCGATGGCACCACCCAGATTCATCCGCTGGACGAGCCGGAAGACCAGGCCGTGGTAGAAGGGCAAGCCGCGCCGCAAGCACCGGCCACTGCCGAACAGCCCACGCCAGATGCTGGCGTGGACCCTGCTGCGGTGCCGGCTCCGGCTGTTCCGACCGCTCCCGCAGCACCCGTGGCACAGGCTCCGGCGGTTCCGACGCCTGCACCTGCGACCCCTGCGCCAGCCGCACCCGTAGCGCCGGCGATGTCGCCTCCCACCACCCCGGCATTGATCGCCGGTGATGGGCGCGTACAAATTACCTTCATCGCTGACTGCTGGACGCAGGTCACCGATGGCAACGGCAAAGTGCTGTTCAGCGGTTTGAAGCGTAAGGGAGATACGCTTGACCAGGGCGGCAAGCCTCCTTTGACGCTGCGTCTGGGCTTTGCCCGTGGCGCGCAAGTGGCCTACAACGGCCAGCCTGTAGACGTGGCGCCGTTCACCAGTGGCGAGACTGCTCGCCTCAAGTTGGGACAATAGTCATGCACGGCGAATCTCCAATCAAACGTCGCGTATCGCGCAAGATCTGGGTCGGCTCGGTGCCGGTGGGTGGCGACGCCCCCATCGCAGTGCAGAGCATGACCAACAGCGACACCAACGATGTGGCGGCCACCGTGGCTCAGATCAACCGTCTGGAAGCGGCCGGTGTGGACATCGTGCGGGTTTCCGTACCAGACATGGATGCAGCCGAGGCCTTTGGTCGTATCAAGCAGTTGGTCAAGGTACCGCTGGTTGCCGACATTCACTTCGACTACAAGATCGCATTGCGCGTGGCCGAACTGGGTGTGGACTGCCTGCGTATCAACCCCGGCAACATCGGGCGTGAAGACCGCGTGCGTGCCGTGGTGGACGCTGCCCGTGATCGCGGTATTCCGATCCGCATCGGCGTCAACGCCGGCTCCCTGGAAAAAGACCTGCAAAAGAAATACGGCGAGCCCACTCCGGCGGCGCTGGTTGAGTCGGCCCTGCGCCACGTTGAACACCTTGAACGCCTGAACTTCCAGGACTTCAAGGTCAGCGTAAAGGCCTCGGACGTGTTCATGGCCGTAGAAGCCTATCGCCTGCTGGCCAAGGAAATCGTGCAACCGCTGCACCTGGGTATCACTGAAGCGGGCGGTTTGCGCTCAGGCACAGTGAAATCTGCGGTGGGTCTCGGTATGCTGCTCGCCGAAGGGATTGGCGATACTATCCGCATCTCCCTGGCGGCAGACCCCGTAGAGGAAGTGAAGGTCGGCTACGACATTCTCAAGTCCCTGCGTTTGCGTTCCCGTGGTATCAACTTCATCGCCTGCCCGAGCTGCTCGCGGCAGAACTTCGACGTGGTGAAAACCATGAACGACCTGGAGTTGCGCCTGGAAGACCTGCTGGTGCCGCTGGATGTCGCAGTGATCGGTTGTGTGGTCAACGGGCCGGGTGAGGCCAAAGAGGCCCACGTGGGCCTGACGGGTGGCACACCGAACCTGATTTACATCGACGGCAAACCGTCGCAGAAGCTAACGAATGACAATCTGGTGGATGAGCTGGAAAAGCTGATCCGCGAGAAAGCGGCCGAGAAGGTCGCCGCTGACGCAGCGCTGATCGCTCGCGGCTGATTGAACGAATTTAAGGATCTGATGTGAGCAAGTCTCTGCAAGCCATTCGTGGCATGAACGACATCCTGCCGGAGCAGACGCCACTGTGGCGCTACTTCGAAAGCACTGTCGCGCGCCTGCTGGATAACTACGGTTACAAGCAGATCCGCATGCCGATCGTCGAGTTCACCGAGCTGTTCAAACGCTCCATCGGTGAAGTGACCGACATCGTCGAAAAAGAGATGTACACCTTCGAAGACCGCAACGGCGACTCCCTGACCCTGCGTCCGGAAGGCACGGCCGCGTGCGTGCGTGCCGTACTGGAACATGGCATCACCGGTGGTGGCCAGACCCAGAAGCTCTGGTACATCGGCCCGATGTTCCGCCACGAGCGCCCGCAGAAAGGCCGTTACCGCCAGTTCCACCAGATCGGTTGCGAAGTTTTCAACCTGGACGGCCCGGACATCGACGCCGAGCTGATTGTGCTGACCTGGCGCCTGTGGGGCCAACTGGGCATCCGCGATGCGGTCAAGCTTGAACTCAACAGCCTGGGCACCAGCGAGTCCCGGGGTCGCTATCGCGAAGCCCTGGTCGAGTACCTGTCGGCCCACCTGGACAAACTGGACGAAGACAGCCAACGCCGTCTGAAGACCAACCCGTTGCGCGTGCTGGATACCAAGAACGCCGACACCCAGGCCGTGCTGGTCGATGCGCCGAAAATGGCTGATTACCTGGACGACGAGTCCCGCGTGCATTTCGAGGGCCTCAAGGCTCGTCTGGATGCAGCCGGTATTCCCTACGTGATCAACCCCAAGCTGGTGCGTGGCCTCGACTACTACAGCAAGACCGTGTTCGAGTGGGTCACCGACAAGCTCGGCGCCCAGGGCACCGTGTGTGCCGGTGGTCGCTACGATGGCCTGGTCGAGCAAATGGGCGGCAAGCCGACCCCGGGCGTAGGCTTTGCCATGGGCATCGAGCGGCTGATCCTGCTGCTGGAAACCCTGGAGCAGGTTCCGGAAGAGATTTTCCGTCAGGTGGACGTGTACCTGTGCGCTTTCGGCGAGGCTGCCGAACTGGCGGCCCTGGCCTTGAGCGAAAAAGTACGTGACCAGTTGCCCAACCTGCGCCTGCAGATCAATGCCGGCGCTGGTAGCTTCAAGAGCCAGTTCAAGAAGGCCGACAAGAGCGGTGCGCTTTACGCACTGATCCTCGGCGATGACGAGCTGGCCCAGCAAGTGATAGGTTTCAAACCCCTGCGTGGCCAGGGTGAACAACAGAACATTGCCTTTGATGCGCTCGCTGCGCACTTGGCCACCTGCATCGTGCAGGGTTGAAGCTGTCGAACAGCCGAATTTAGCGATTAAGGAGTATTGGGGTGTCGAGTACTGATGATGAGCAACTGGCCGAGTTCAAGGACTGGTGGCAGCGTAACGGCAAGCCCCTGGTCACAGGCGGCCTGCTGGCGCTAGTGGTGGTGTTCGGCTGGCAAGCCTGGACCAAGTATCAGGCCAACCAGTCCCAAGGTGCCTCGATCGTTTATCAGCAACTGCTGGAAACTACCCTGACCCCGGACGGCAAGCCTGACCCTGCGCAGGTGGCGGACCTGGCCGGCAAGCTGAAGAACGAATTCGGCGGTAGCACCTACGCCCAGTACGGCAGCCTGTTCGTCGCGAAAGTCGCGGTCGATACCGGCAAGCTGGATGACGCCGTCACCGAGCTGAAGGCCATTGCCGACAAGCCGACCAACCCGACCCTGGGTGAAATCGCACGTCAGCGCCTGGCACAGGTATTGGCGGCACAGAACAAGGCTGACGAAGCACTCAAACTGCTCGACGGCGATGCTGACAAGGCATTCGTGGCCACTCGCGAAGAGCTCAAGGGCGACCTGTTGGTCCAATTGGGTCGTACCGACGAAGCCCATGCTGCGTACCAAAAAGCCAAGGCGGCGCTGTCTGATGAAGCGGCGGTCGGTGGCTTACAAATCAAGCTCGACGACTTGGCCAAAGGGGATGCGTGACGTGATCCGTTGGAAACATGCAGCATTGCTGGCTCTGGCCGTTTTGGCCGCGGGTTGCAGCAGCAACAGCAAAAAAGAACTGCCTCCTGCCGAGCTGACCAGCTTCAAGGAAGAAGTGGTCCTGCAAAAACAATGGAGCCAATCCATTGGTGATGGGCAGGGCGACCTCTACAACCTGTTGCAGCCGGCGATTGACGGCGACAACATCGTGGCTACTGATTCCACTGGTGTCGTGGTTGCCATGGATCGCATGAGCGGCGACGTCAAGTGGAAGAAAGACCTCGAACTGCCGGTTTCCGGCGGTGTGGGCGTCGGCTACGGCATGGTGCTGATCGGTACCCTCAAGGGTGACGTGGTCGCGCTGGACTCCAGCACCGGTGAAGAGAAATGGCGCGCTCGCGTGACCAGTGAAGTGCTCTCGGCACCGGCGACCAACGGCGATATCGTCGTGGTGCAAACCCAGGATGACCGCGTGATCGGCCTGGATGCCTCCACCGGCGACCAACGCTGGTTGTACGACAGCACCCCAGCGGTATTGACCCTGCGCGGTACCAGTGGTCCGATTGTGACCAACAACCTGGCCGTTGCTGGCCTGTCGACCGGTAAAGTGGTTGCCCTGAATACCCAGAACGGCGTGCCGGCCTGGGAAACCCGTGTGGCCATCCCGCAAGGTCGTTCCGAACTGGATCGCGTGGTCGACATCGACGGCGGCTTGCT
Source organism: Pseudomonas sp. BTN1 (assembly GCF_001907715.1). Lineage (NCBI taxonomy): Bacteria > Pseudomonadati > Pseudomonadota > Gammaproteobacteria > Pseudomonadales > Pseudomonadaceae > Pseudomonas > Pseudomonas sp. BTN1. Next base: position 63,036 of record NZ_MPBM01000007.1, read on the forward strand.
GCTGTCGGGTGAAACCCTCTACGTCGCCACCTACCAGGGTCGTGTTGCCGCGTTGGACCTGCAAAGCGGTCGCATCAACTGGCAGCGTGATGCTTCCAGCTATGCGGGTGTCGCCCAAGGGTTTGGCAGCGTCTATGTGAGCCTTGCATCCGGCACCGTTGAAAGTGTGGATGAGCGTTCCACCACTGCACTGTGGAGCAATGACTCCCTGGCTCGCCGTCAATTGTCGGCACCGGAAGTCTTTTCCAGCTACGTCGCGGTGGGTGACTTCGAAGGCTACCTGCACCTGCTGAGCCAGGTGGACGGTCGTTTTGTCGGTCGCCAGCGTATCGACAGCGACGGCCTGCGTGCGCGTCCGCTGGTGGTGGGTAACATGCTTTATGTGTATGGCAACGGCGGCAAGCTGGAAGCCCTGACCATCAAGTAAAGGTTTGACTATGCTTGGGGTAACCCCCAGGCGGCCCTGCTTCGGCGGGGCATGCGGCATCTGACGATGCTGCCCCGAGCACCAGCCGCTGCCCTGCAGCGGCTTTTGTATTTTCTGAAATAACGAAGTGGAGAGCCGCATGGTTCCCGTAATCGCCCTGGTGGGCCGACCTAACGTCGGCAAGTCCACCCTGTTCAACCGCCTGACCAGGACTCGCGACGCCATTGTCGGCGACTTGTCCGGTCTGACCCGTGATCGCCAATACGGTGAGGCAAAGTGGCAAGGGCGCTCCTACATTATTGTCGACACCGGTGGTATCTCCGGTGACGAGCATGGCATGGACGAAAAAATGGCCGAGCAGTCGCTGCTGGCCATTGAAGAAGCCGATGTCGTGTTGTTCCTGGTGGACGCCCGCGCGGGCTATACCGCTGCCGACCAGATGATTGGCGAGCACCTGCGCAAGCGCAACAAGCGTTCCTATCTGGTCGCCAACAAGATCGACAACATCGATCCTGAGGCAGCCCGTGCCGAATTCAGTCCGATGGGCCTGGGCGATGCGATCCCGGTCGCCGGTGCCCACGGTCGCGGCATCACCCAGATGCTGGAAATCGCCCTGCGCGACTTCCCCAAGGATGACGTCGAGGAAGAAGAGGGCGAGGAAGAGATCGTCGCTGAAGGTGAGGAAGCCAAGCGCATTCCTGGCCCGAGCGAAAAAGACGGTATCAAGATCGCTATCATCGGCCGCCCGAACGTCGGCAAGTCGACCCTGGTCAACCGTATGCTCGGTGAAGACCGCGTTATCGTCTATGACCAACCCGGCACCACGCGCGACAGTATTTACATCCCGTTTGAGCGTAACGACGAGAAGTACACGCTGATCGACACCGCCGGTGTGCGCAAGCGCGGCAAGATCCACGAAGAAGTTGAAAAGTTCTCCGTGGTCAAAACCCTGCAAGCGATCAAAGACGCCAACGTGGTGATCTTCGTAATGGACGCCCGCGAAGGCGTGGTGGACCACGACCTCAACTTGCTGGGCTTTGCCCTGGAAGCCGGTCGGGCCCTTGTGATCGCGATCAACAAGTGGGACGGCATGACGCCGAGCGAGCGCGATTTCGTCAAAATCGAGCTGCAGCGTCGGTTGTTCTTCGTTGAGTTCGCCGATATCCACTTTATCTCGGCACTGCACGGCACCGGCGTGGGCAACCTCTACGCGTCCGTACAGAACTCGTTCAAGTCCGCGGTTACCCGCTGGCCGACCAACCGCCTGACCCAGATCCTGGAAGACGCGGTGGGCGAGCACGCGCCGCCGATGGTCAACAACCGCCGGATCAAACTGCGTTACGCCCACTTGGGTGGTGCCAACCCGCCGATTATCGTGATCCACGGTAACCAGATCGAGAAGGTGCCCAAGTCCTACGTGCGTTACCTGGAAAACACTTACCGCCGTGTCTTGAAACTGGTCGGTACGCCGATCCGTATCGAGTTCAAGGGTGGCGAGAACCCATACGAAGGCAACAAGAACACACTGACCGACCGTCAGGTGAACAAGAAGCGTCGTTTGATGACTCACCACAAGAAAGCCGACAAGAAGCGCCGTGACAAGAAATAACGGCAGCTTTGCGTTGTAAGCGACACGCTGCAAGAGAGGGCTCCTTTGGAGCCCTTTTTTATGCGCGACCGTTTGTGCCTTGACCCGATGCAGTGGGCAGCTTAAAACTTGCGGTTCACCTGCAGGGGCTTCCGATGATCACCAGCAAGCTGCCGAATGTCGGCACGACCATTTTCACCACCATGTCGCAACTCGCCGCTGAAACCGGCGCGCTCAACCTGTCCCAGGGCTTCCCGGATTTCAATGGCCCGCAAGGTTTACTCGATGCCGTGGGCAAGCATATCGCCCTCGGCCATAACCAATACGCACCGATGACCGGCCTGCCCGTGTTGCGTCAGCAAGTGGCGGCCAAGATCGCCCGCAGTTATGGCGTCACAGTGGATGTCGACAGCGAAGTGACCATCACCCCAGGCGCCACCGAGGCGATCTTTTGCGCGATCCAGGCGGTCATCCGCAACGGCGATGAAGTCATCGTGTTCGACCCCAGCTACGACAGCTACGAGCCGTCGGTCGAGCTGGCCGGTGGTCGCTGCGTGCATGTGCAATTGAGCCTGCAAGGCTTCGCCCTCGACTTTGACAAGATCAAGGCCGCGCTCTCACCGCGCACGCGCATGATCATCATCAACTCGCCACATAACCCCACCGGCGCGCTGATCAGCCGCGCCGAGCTGGACCAGTTGGCCGAACTGATCCGCGACCGTGACATTTATCTGGTCAGCGATGAGGTCTACGAACACCTGGTATTCGACGGTGTGCCCCACGTCAGCATATTGGCCCATCAGGAACTGTATCAGCGCGCCTTTGTGGTCAGCTCCTTCGGCAAGACCTATCACGTGACCGGCTGGAAAACCGGTTACGTGGTCGCGCCGCCGGCCCTGACAGCTGAACTGCGCAAGGTGCATCAATATGTCAACTTTTGCGGCGTGACCCCTTTGCAGTACGCTTTGGCAGACTTCATGGCCGAACATCCGGAGCATGTCGACGAACTGCCGGCTTTTTACCAGGCCAAACGTGACCTGTTCTGCGACCTGCTGGCGCCATCGCGCTTGAGCTTTACCCGGGTGACCGGCACTTACTTCCAACTGGTGGATTACTCGCAGATTCGCCCAGACCTGGATGACGTCGCCATGTCCCTGTGGATGACCCGCGAACATGGCGTGGCGACCATTCCGGTTTCGGTGTTCTACCAGCACCCACCCCAAGGCCAGCGCCTGGTGCGCCTGTGCTTTGCCAAACGCGAGGAGACGTTGCGACAAGCGGCGGAAAAACTATGCGCGATCTGAGTGCACTGCCCAATCTGAACATTGCCCTGGTGCAGACGAGCCTGGCCTGGCATGACCGCCAGGCCAACTTCGAACACTTCGAGTTGCTGCTGGAGCAGGCCAAAGGCGCCGACTTGATTGTGCTGCCAGAGATGTTCACCACCGGTTTTTCCATGGAATCAGAAGCCCTCGCCGAGCCGGAAAGCGGCCCCACCCATCATTGGCTCCAGGCCCAGGCGGAAAAGTATCAGGCCGTGATTACCGGCAGTGTGATCATCCAGGCCGCCGATGGCAGCCACCGCAACCGTCTGCTGTGGGCGCGGCCGGATGGCGAGGTGTTGCATTACGACAAGCGCCACCTGTTCCGCATGGCCGGTGAACATGACCATTACACCCCCGGCGAGCGCCAGGTGCAGTTCGAGTTGAAGGGTTGGCGCATTCGCCCGCTGATCTGCTATGACTTGCGCTTCCCGGTGTGGAGCCGCGACGCCCAGGATACGGACCTGCTGCTGTACACCGCCAACTGGCCGGGCGCTCGGCGTCAGCATTGGAATCGGCTGTTGCCGGCACGGGCCATTGAGAACCTGTGTTACGTGGCGGCGGTGAACCGGGTGGGCACCGACGGCAAGGGGTTTGCCTACACCGGCGATAGCCAGGTGTTGGATTTCCAGGGTGAGACTTTGCTGAGTGCAGGGGAGGCGGATGGGGTGTTCCAGGTGATCCTGGATGCGACGGAGCTGGCGGCTTACCGTACACGATTCCCGGCGAATCTGGATGCCGATAGCTTTCAGTTTGTCTGAGGCTCTGAGATTGTTCCCACGCTCTGCGTGGGAACGCCTCTTGGGACGCTCTGCGTACCGCTTCTAAGGGCGGACGCAGAGCGTCCAGGGCTGCATTCCCACGCAGAGCGTGGGAACGATCAGGCCCCTGGATTCTCACCCAGGGGCCTTTTGCATTACGGCAATGCTTACGCCGCTTTGGCTTCCAACTGGCTCAACGAGCGGTTCAGCGCACTGAACAGCGCCTTGAAGCTGGCGGTAGTGATGTTTTCATCGATCCCCACCCCATGCACCGGGCGTTCGCCGTTCACGCGCAGTTCAATGTAAGCCGCCGCCTTGGCATTGGTACCCGCACCAATCGCATGCTCGTTGTAGTCCATGATTTCAACGCCAATCGGCAAGCCGGCCACCAAGGCTTCCAGCGCGCCGTTGCCTTTGCCTTTCCAGTGCAGGTTGGTTTCGCCCTGGCCTTTGCCGGAGACTTCCACCTCGACAAAGCTGTTGCCGTTCTCTTCCTGCAGGCGGTGGCTGACCAGCGCGTACGGCGTGTTGGCTTGCAAGTACTCACGCTGCAGCAAGGCGTAGATCTGTGGCGCGGTCATCTCCAGGCCCACGCGATCGGTTTCGGCCTGTACCACCTGGCTGAACTCGATCTGCATGCGACGGGGCAAACTGATGTCGTATTCCTGCTCCAGCAGGTAGGCGATGCCGCCCTTGCCTGACTGGCTGTTCACACGGATCACGGCCTCGTAGCTGCGGCCAATATCGGCCGGGTCGATCGGCAAGTACGGCACTTCCCACAACGCATCGTCTTTCTGCTGGGAGAAGCCCTTGCGGATCGCATCCTGGTGCGAGCCGGAGAACGCGGTATGCACCAGGTCGCCGACATACGGGTGACGTGGGTGCACCTGGATCTGGTTGCATTCCTCGACCACTTTGCGCACGCCGTCAATGTCCGAGAAGTCCAACTGCGGGTCCAGGCCCTGGGTGTACATGTTCAGCGCCACGGTGACCAAATCGACGTTCCCGGTGCGCTCGCCGTTGCCAAAAAGGCAGCCTTCCACACGATCAGCGCCGGCCATCAGGCCCAACTCGGTGGCCGCCACGCCAGTGCCACGGTCGTTGTGGGTGTGCAGGCTGATGATCACGCTGTCACGACGGTTGATATGGCGACCGAACCACTCGATCTGGTCGGCATAGATGTTAGGGGTGGCGCATTCAACCGTGGCGGGCAGGTTGAGGATCATCTTGTGCTCAGGCGTGGGGTTCCACACCTCGATCACCGCGTCGCAGACTTCCTTGGCGAACTCAAGCTCAGTGGCGCTGAAGGTCTCTGGGGAATATTCGAAGGTCCACTGGGTTTCCGGCTGCTGGGCGGCGTATTTGACGAACAGCTTGGCGGCGTTGACCGCGATGGCCTTGATGCCGTCCTTGTCCTGGTTGAACACGATGCGGCGGAACGACGGCGAGGTGGCATTGTACAAGTGCACAATGGCTTTCTTCGCGCCGCGCAGAGATTCGAAGGTGCGTGCGATCAAGTCTTCACGACCCTGGGTCAGCACTTGGATGGTGGTGTCCTCGGGGATGTGGTTGTCTTCGATCAGGGTGCGCACGAAGTCGAAGTCGGTTTGCGACGCGGCAGGGAACGAGGCTTCGATTTCCTTTACGCCAACGGCCACCAGGGTCTTCCAGAAGCGCAGCTTTTTCGCCGCGTCCATCGGCTCGATCAGCGACTGGTTGCCATCACGCAGGTCGGAGCTGCACCAGATCGGCGCTTGGGTGATGGTCTTCGACGGCCAGGTACGGTCCGGGATGTCGATGGTCGGGAACGCGCGGTATTTCGAAGACGGGTCTTTGAGCATGCTCATCGGAAAATCCTTGGTTGTAGGGGCCGAAAAAAGGCGGCCTGCCGTAGAACTGTTATTGGGGATAAAACTTTAGGACGAGGCAGATCGATTCAGCCTGGCAGTCGTGCGCTGACAAGGCACAGGCTGCGGTGCTGGCGGAGCTGAATGAGGGTGTGAGAGGTTTTCATAAGCTCAACCCTAACCGCCGGGGTGAAAGATGGCAAGCAGTCGAGAAAAATTGAGATAAGTTCTTTTGCTGTCTCGAAAATCGAGATTTTATTGCCGTAATTTCGAGTGGTGTGTGTTTTTGTTGCTGTGGGTTTGTCAGGTGCGCAATTGAGGCGACGGCTTGCACCATCGCAGGAAAGCCAGCTCCCACACTGGGCAGCCTTCCAATGTAGGAGCCGGGCTTGCCCGCGATGAGGCCCGTAGTTTCACATTTGATATCAGGGTTGGAACGCGCCGATAAAGATCGCTGGATCTACACGTGCATCGTTCAGGCTGACGTTCCAGTGCATGTGCGGGCCAGTCGCCCGGCCAGTCGCACCCACCTTGCCCACCACCGCGCCGCGCACCAGTTGCTGGCCCACCTTCACGTCGATCTTGGACATATGGCAGAACATGCTGATAAAACCCTGGCCATGGTCGACGAACACCGTGTTGCCATTGAAGAAGTAATTGCCCACCAGAATGACCTTGCCGTTGGCGGGCGTCTTGATCGGCGTACCGGCCGGCACGGCGAAGTCCAGGCCCGAGTGCGGGTTGCGCTCTTCGCCGTTGAAGAAGCGTCGCACGCCGAACTTGCTCGACAGCGGCCCGCTCACCGGTTTATCCAGCACCAGGTTGCTCGGCAGGTTCGGGCTGAAACTGCGGTAAGCCTTGAGCTGCACAGCCAGTTCGCCTTCGATGCGCTTGAGTTGGGCCGGGTCAGGGTTGACCTGGCTCTTGTTCTTCAAAGTGATGCGCTGTTCCGGATACTTCTTGTAGCCGACGATAAACGGCAGGTTGCGCCCACCGCTGCTGATGCGCTCGTTGCCGGGCTTGACCGTCAACGGGATGCCGACAATGGCCAGCCAGTTGTCCTGCTCCTTGACCACCAGCACCGGCTTGCCCTGGTAAGTGGCTTTCGGCGCCGTGGCCGAAGGGCCCAGCTCGACGACGGCCACGCCGCCAGGCACCGGTTTGTTCAGGGTTCGCGTGATGTAGCTGTCGGCGTGGGCATTAAGCGTGAGGCACAACAGCATCAACAGGCTCAGTAGGCGTGGCATCGATCAATCCAATAATGAAAGGGTGACGGGTGTCAGGTGGTTGTCTTCCACCCGCACTTGCAATTGGCCTTCACCCAGGCGCGCGGTGAGGCGCTGGCCGGTGTGGGTTTGCGCGGCATTGCGAATCGCCTGGCCGCGCTCGTCTAACAGGATGCTGTAGCCGCGGCCCAGGGTCGCCAGCGGGCTGACCACCTGCAATGTCTGCACTTGGCTCTGCAGTTGCAGACGCCGAGCCTTGAGACCTTCGCGCATGGCGCGGGGCAAGCGTTCGGCGAGGCTGTCCAGGCGCTGGCGCAAGAGTGCCAGTTGACGGCCCGGGTGCTGGCCGGCGAGGCGGGTCTCCAGGCGGATCAAGCGCTCGCGACGGGTATTGAGGCTGCGCTCAAAGGCACGACGCAAGCGCATGTCCAGGTCATCCAGGCGCTGGGCCTGCTGGCGCAAGCGCTCGCCCGGATGACGCAGGCGCCGGGCCATGCCTTCCAGGCGCAGGCGGCTGTGGCTCAGGCGGTTGCGCATCAGCATCACCAGGCGGCGCTGCAGGTTTTCTACCTGGCGTACCAGATGGCTGGCGTCGGGAGCCAACAACTCGGCGGCGGCGGAGGGAGTAGGGGCGCGGACGTCCGCCACGAAGTCGCTGATGGACACATCGGTTTCATGACCAACGGCGCTGACGATAGGGGTAACACAGGCATCAACTGCACGGGCCACCGCCTCTTCGTTGAAGCACCACAAGTCTTCAAGGGAGCCACCGCCACGGGCCAGGATCAGCGCGTCGAAACCACGAGCGTCGGCGAGTTTCAGCGCCCGCACGATCTGCGGGATTGCTTCGCGGCCTTGCACGGCGGTAGGGATCAGGGTCAGTTCAATGTTCGGCGCGCGGCGGCGGAACACGCTGATAATGTCGCGAATCACCGCGCCGGTGGGCGAGCTGATAATGCCGATGCGCCGAGGATGCACCGGCAGCGTCACCTTGCGTTCGGCACTGAACAGGCCTTCGGCGCTCAGCTTTTCCTTCAGTGCATCAAAGGCCAGGCGCAGCGCACCGTCACCGGCTGGCTCCACGGTATCGAGGATCAGTTGGTAATCACCACGGCCCTCGAACAACGAGACCTTGCCGCGCACCTTCACCGCCAGCCCGTCCCTCAACGCCTGGCGTACGCGTGCAGCGTTGTTGCGAAACAGCGCACAACGCACTTGGGCCCCGCTGTCCTTGAGCGTGAAATACACATGGCCGGAGGCTGGGCGAGCGAGGTTGGAGATCTCGCCTTCCACCCAGATATTGGTGAACACGTCTTCCAGCAACACCCGCGCACGGCCGTTGAGCTGGCTGACAGTCAGGACTTCGCGGTCCAGGCCCAAACGGGCAAAAGGATCTTTAATCATGGGCGGCAGTTTATAGGCATTCGTGCAGGGTTTGACAGAATTGCTCCACCAGCGCGCTTGGCGCTTGCGCACAGGCCAGGGCTACGGTGCTGTCGCAGTCAGGGTCGGCCAAGGGCAAAAATTGCACGTTGGGCGGGGCGATGTCCTGCATGGATTTTGGTAGCAAGGCAATACCGAAACCGGCCTGGACCAATTGCAACTGCGTGGTCTTGCGCGACATCACCCGCGCCGCCTTGGGGAAAAAACCTGCACGCATGCACAATTCAGCCGACAGATAACTCAGCCCGCCGCGCTGAGGGTGGGGGATCGAGATAAACGCCTCGTCCTTGAGTTGCATTAACTCGACCGCTGCGTTGCCGCGTGCCAAGGGATGACCCGCAGGCACTGCCAGCGCCAACGGCTCGGTGTACCAAGGCACCACGCGCACGCCTTCGCGCTGGCGCAACACCGGCAACCGCAGCAGGCCGACGTCCAGGCGGCCCTCGACGATTTCCTCCAGTTGGGCTTCGGAGGAGAGTTTGACGATATCCATCGACACACCCGGGCAGCGCTCCAGCCACGTGCTGATGCCTTGCAGTAACGCGCCGCTCATCGGCACGGTGCTCGAATGGCTCAGGCGCAAGGTGCCGAGTTGGCCCTGGCCCACTTGTGTCGCCAGGTCGCTGGCCTTGAGCAACTCACTCAGCAGGTTGCGCGCCCGTGGGTAGAAGGCTTCGCCGGCGGCCGTCAGCCTTGGCTGGCGTGCAGTGCGTTCGAACAGTGGGGTTTGCAGTTGAGATTCAAGCTCCTTGATCTGCCGGCTCAAGGCTGATTGCGCCACGAACAGGCGCTCGGCGGCAGCACTGAAGCTACCGCTGTCGGCGATTTCGACGAAATAACGCAGTTGCCGGGTGGAGATCAAGAGTCATGCCTTTTTGAGATGAGTAGTGAGCCTGGAAGATATTAGTCGCAACCCTTGCCGATGGCTAAAGTGAACGGCATCTCAATAGAAGGAATAAGTCATGAGCCCCGTTGAGCTGATGAGCCAGTGGACTTTCGGCGGTATTGATTGGCTGGTGATCGGCCTGGGCGTGACGGTGGCTTATATCGTGTTCGGCATTGCCGGTTTCGGCACGGCGCTGGTGGCGGGGCCCATCCTGATTTTATTCATGCCGCTGTCGAAGATCATCCCGTTGCTGGTGCTTCTGGACTTTGTCGCGGCGTTTGGCGGCCTGCTGCAAACGCGGCGCGATGTGAACAAGCCGGAACTGTTGCGATTGCTGCCCTGCATGGCCATCGGCTGCACCCTGGGCGTGGTGTTTTTGCTCAACCTGCATTCGGACCTGTTGCTTTTATTGATGGGGCTGTTTATCAGCGCCTACGCGATTTACAGCCTGGCGGTGAAAGCACGACCGACTCAGCTGGCGGCGGGCTGGTCGATTCCCATGGGCACCGTTGGCGGCCTGTTTGGGGCGCTATTCGGCAGTGGCGGCTTTTTATATGCGATTTACCTTAACAGCCGTTTACCCAAAGACGAGGCGCGGGCCACGCAAAGCGCGCTGATCAGTTGCAGCACGGTCGTGCGTTTGAGTTTGTTCCTGATTGCCGGGGTGTATGCAGATTTGCCGTTATCGATGTTGGCGGTTTGTCTGTTGCCGGCGATGGCCCTGGGGCTGTGGTGTGGGCGCAGGCTGACGATGCGGCTGTCCCGGGAGGCGTTCGTGCGGTTGGTGACCTGGTTGGTATTGGCCAGTGGTATTGCGTTGATCGGGCGGTATGTGAGTACTTGACCTGATTTTTTCAGGGATTAAGCTGCCGTCCTCCCGGGCGTCATCTCGGGCAAGCCCGGCTCCCACATTGGAATGCGATCAACTGTGGGAGCCGGGCTTGCCCGCGATGGCGCCAATAGCCACACCGCAGGCCTCCCATGAACTCCCAAAGCATCCTTGTCCCGAAAATCTCCACCTTGCCCGTCCACGAACCCCGCGCCCGGGCGATTGTGCGCTGGCTGGTGCGCAAGAACATCATCAAGGAAGAACTCACCACTTGCGGGCGTACCGGCAACCGCATGGGCTACGCCCTGGCCGATGGCGCCCGCGCCGTGGTGCTGCACCCCGAGGCGCTGCCGTTCAACGAGCCGGTCAATGGCCTGGAGATCATCTACAAGCGTTGCATCTATACCCCGGCCAAGGGGTTTCTTGAAGAAGCCGGTTGCCCGGAATGCCTGAAGGAAGTTGGTGAGGCGCTGTTCGAAAGCCTGGAAGACTGGATGCCTGGCCACACCGACAACTTCACCTGCCCGCTGTGTGGGCATGAAGATGACATCAACGGTTTTCTGTTCCTGCAGGAATGCGGGTTTTCCAACCTGGGGTTCATCTTCAACAACTGGGCGGAGGCGGGGTTCAAGCAGAGCTTTATCGACGAATTTGCCGATTGGTTGGACCAGAAAATGAGCTGGGTCAAAGTCGAGCTTTAATCCATCTATCAGTATTACCAAGTTTGTCAGAGTTTTACATTGAGCCGGGCAGGGTGCATGTATATAATGGCGCGCTTCCATTTTCCCGCTCGGGAGCCCCCGCGATGCTGCGTATCAGCCAAGAAGCTCTGACATTCGACGACATTCTCCTAGTGCCCGGTTATTCCGAGGTGCTTCCTAACGAAGTCAGTCTCAAGACCCGCCTAACCCGTGGCATCGAGCTGAATATTCCCCTGGTTTCCGCTGCCATGGACACCGTCACCGAAGCCCGTCTGGCCATTGCCATGGCTCAGGAAGGCGGCATCGGCATCATCCACAAGAACATGACCATCGAGCAGCAAGCTGCCGAAGTGCGCAAGGTCAAGCGTTACGAAGCCGGCGTGGTGAAAGATCCGATCACCATCGAAGCTGACGCCACCGTGCGTGACCTGTTCGAACTCACGCGTATGCACAACATCTCCGGCGTCCCGGTGCTGCACGATGGCGACCTGGTCGGCATCGTCACTTCCCGTGACGTGCGTTTCGAGAACCGCCTTGAAGTCACCGTCCGTGAAGTGATGACGCCTAAAGAGCGCCTCGTCACCGTCAAGGAAGGCGCCGACAAGAACGATGTGCGCGAACTGCTGCACAAGCACCGCATCGAGCGCGTGCTGATCGTCGACGACAAATTCGCCCTCAAAGGCATGATGACCGTCAACGACATCGAAAAAGCCAAGGCTTACCCGCTGGCCAGCAAGGATGACCAAGGTCGTCTGCGTGTTGGCGCTGCCGTCGGTACCGGTAAAGACACTGGTGATCGGGTCTCGGCCCTGGTCGCCGCCGGTGTTGACGTGGTAGTGGTCGACACCGCCCACGGCCACTCCAAAGGCGTGATTGACCGCGTGCGTTGGGTCAAGCAGAACTTCCCTGACGTGCAGGTGATCGGCGGCAACATCGCCACCGGCGCTGCCGCCAAGGCCCTGGCCGAAGCGGGCGCCGACGCAGTCAAGGTCGGTATCGGCCCAGGTTCCATCTGCACCACGCGCATCGTTGCCGGTGTGGGCGTGCCGCAGATCAGCGCCATCGCCAACGTCGCCGCCGCCCTTGAAGGCACGGGCGTACCCTTGATCGCCGACGGTGGCATCCGGTTCTCCGGTGACCTGTCCAAGGCCATCGTCGCCGGTGCCTCCTGCGTGATGATGGGCTCGATGTTCGCAGGTACCGAAGAAGCGCCGGGCGAGATCGAACTGTTCCAGGGTCGTTCGTACAAGGCTTACCGTGGCATGGGTTCGCTGGGCGCCATGTCCCAGGCGCAAGGCTCTTCCGACCGTTACTTCCAGGACTCTTCGGCAGGCGCCGAGAAGCTCGTACCGGAAGGCATCGAAGGCCGTGTGCCGTACAAAGGCACCCTGAGCGCGATCATCCATCAACTGATGGGCGGCCTGCGTTCCTCGATGGGCTACACCGGCAGTGCCGACATCGAAGAAATGCGCACCAAGCCAGAGTTCGTGCGGATCACCGGCGCCGGCATGGCTGAATCCCATGTCCACGACGTGCAGATCACCAAGGAAGCGCCAAACTACCGTGTAGGTTGAGCCTTCCAGCAAAATGTTAAGTAACCGGGGCTGTTCTTCAGCCCCGAGTTGTTTCTGATTCATTAGACGAGACTGACTTCATGGCCCTCGACATTCACGCCCACCGCATCCTGATCCTCGACTTCGGTTCCCAGTACACCCAACTGATCGCCCGCCGCGTGCGTGAAATCGGCGTGTACTGCGAACTGCACCCGTTCGACATGGACGATGAAGCGATCCGCGAATTCGCACCCAAAGGCGTCATTCTCGCCGGTGGCCCCGAGTCCGTTCACGAAGCCAACAGCCCGCGCTGCCCGCAGGCGGTATTCGACCTGGGCGTGCCGGTGTTCGGCATCTGCTACGGCATGCAGACCATGGCCGAGCAACTGGGCGGCAAGGTTGAAGGTTCCGAGTTGCGTGAATTCGGTTATGCCCGTGTAGACGTGGTCGGCAAGAGCCGCCTGCTGGACGGCATCGAAGACCACATCGACGCCGACGGCCTGTTCGGCCTCGACGTGTGGATGAGCCACGGTGACAAGGTCACCAAAATGCCGGAAGACTTCCACATCCTGGCAAGCACCCCGAGCTGCCCGATTGCCGGCATGTTCAGCGACGAGCGTCGCTACTACGGCGTGCAATTCCACCCGGAAGTGACCCACACCAAGCAAGGCGGGCGCATCCTGTCGCGTTTCATCCTCGACATCTGCGAGTGTGAAGCCCTGTGGACCCCGTCGAAAATTGCTGAAGATGCCATCGCCCAAGTGCGCGCCCAGGTCGGCACTGACAACGTATTGCTTGGCCTGTCCGGCGGCGTTGACTCCTCGGTTGTAGCGGCACTGCTGCACAAGGCCATCGGCGACCAACTGACCTGCGTGTTTGTCGACAACGGCCTGCTGCGCCTGCACGAAGGTGAGCAAGTGATGGCCATGTTCGCCGAGAACATGGGCGTCAAGGTGATCCGCGCCAACGCTGAGGACCAGTTCCTCAACAACCTGGCCGGCGAGTCCGACCCGGAGAAGAAGCGCAAGATCATCGGCCGCACCTTCATCGACGTGTTCGATGCCGAGTCCAACAAACTGGACAACATCAAGTACCTCGCCCAGGGCACCATCTACCCCGACGTGATCGAATCGGCCGGCGCCAAAAGCGGCAAGGCCCACGTGATCAAGTCCCACCACAACGTGGGTGGCCTGCCTGAGGAAATGAACCTCAAGCTGGTAGAGCCGCTGCGCGAACTGTTCAAGGACGAAGTCCGCCGTCTGGGCCTGGAACTGGGCCTGCCGTACGACATGGTCTACCGCCACCCATTCCCAGGCCCGGGCCTGGGTGTGCGTATCCTGGGTGAAGTGAAGAAGGAATACGCCGACCTGCTGCGCCGCGCCGACCACATCTTCATCGAAGAACTGCGCAAGGCCGACTGGTACCACAAGGTCAGCCAGGCGTTCGTGGTGTTCCAGCCGGTGAAATCGGTGGGCGTTGTCGGCGATGGTCGTCGTTACGCATGGGTTGTTGCGCTGCGCGCCGTAGAGACCATCGACTTCATGACAGCGCGTTGGGCACACCTGCCTTACGAACTGCTGGAGACGGTCAGCGGCCGGATTATCAATGAGATCGAAGGTATCTCGCGCGTGACTTATGACGTGTCGAGCAAGCCGCCGGCGACGATTGAGTGGGAATGATTCCTGGCCCGCGCCTCGAATCGTAAATAAACAAAGCCCCGGCAGATGCCGGGGCTTTGTTGTTTCAGGGTGGTGATCCGTGGCTAGCGAGCAAATGTTTCCCACTGCCCTTGTGCGTTCAGCCGAACCGCAATCGAATCCGCAGTGGCGTTGGGGGCGTGGGGGTTGATGATGGCCCAGCCGCTGGTCCCCCCTCGATAGGTTTCATAGCGTACGTAATAGGGTTTGCCATCGTACAGAATCGCCTCGCCAGGGTCGGACGTGAGTCGATAGATCCCTTGGTATTTCCCAGGTTCGCTGACCGGTGCTTCGCCCTCCAGGATCTCATTGGCTTCCCACGCAGGAGGAACCTGCGGGGTGCTGGTCGCTGCCGGCATCACGGGTAAATTCACTGCGGGAACAAAGCCTGCGGGTGGCGGGATGTCGTCGTAAGCGGGCACGTTATTAATGTTTACCTCGGCCGTCGGAACCGGCGTCTTGATCAGTGGCAACCCCCTGAACCGCATGCCCTGGTTGTTGAGGGCCTGGAGCAGTTCCGGCAAGGAGTTGTAAACGTTACCGTTAAGCCGAGGGAACTGGGCCGCATCAATAAAGTAACCCTGGCTGATGGTGCTCTGGATAGTACTGCGCACCAGCGCCTTGAGCCGATTACGGTGGATCAGGGTCAATGTCGATTGGGTCTGTTCCAGCAGGTAATCGCCAGGAAGCTTGAGCGCATCCTCGACCTGCCGCTCAGTGAACACATAGGTGCGTGGCATCTCCAGTTCGGTCATGGGTATTTTCAGAGAGAGGTCTGTGTCCAGAGCATTCAGGCTCGGGTTTACTTTGGGCCGATTCACTACCTTTGGGCCAAGACGCACTTCAACCTTGGGGCTGGCGGCATTGAGTTCCTCAACGATGCGCAGGCTGGTGCCACCGTTTATTTCACTGATACCGGCCACGCCCCTGAACGTGTTGGTGTTTTGCGCCCCGGTCAACGCTACCCATTTGCCGACGCCGTTCTTGAGCTGGTCCAGGCGAATGATTTCGCTGGTCAGGAAGTTCTTGGCCATTTGTTCATCCATCGCCACCGCGAAGGATCGGTAATTGGCCAGGCAGCCCGTGGCCTGCACACGTATGCCGTAGGCCCTGGCGGCGGTGAGCAGTGCCTGGGTGTTAAAGCGTACCGGCAACAAGGCATCCATTTGCTCAAGATAGACTTTCAGGTCGTCAGACAGCACCCCGGTGTTGGCGAACGTATCGAGGTCCAGTTGATGCAGGTCGTTGAACAGGCGGTTCAGGTAGAGCGTCTTGATCCCTTGGCGCGCCAGGGCAGGCATGTCTTTGATCAGAACGTACAAGCTGGCGATGCGATTCGGGCTTTCAGCGACGACCAGACCGGGGGCGGTTTTGAACACGGCTTCAATCAGCTCGGTGGAGGACATTTCTGGCGTGAGCGAGGGCAAGGCCGGGCGCTCAGGCAGGCTGTGAATGAAAAAGGGCCGGGAGAAAAATTGACGCGCTGCGGTGAGGATTTTGGTGCGCGCCGGATTGATAAAATAATCTGAGGTGTAGAAGTCAGTGAAGCCGCCTCCAGGCTTGGGGATACGCTTGAAGTGGTCCGGCCTGCCGCCCATTGCCAGCTCAATCTGGTACGGGTCCAGGTCGTTGAGGTCATAAGCGGTGCCGAGGCTGGAGGGTGGGTTACTGGCGTTGGGCGAGCCATAGGAACTCGGCATGGTTTCTTCGACCGTGCTTGTACCCAGCCGTGTTTCGCCTGCAGCGACCGTGTCGACCGGAGCACCTCCCCTGATGGCGTCGGATGGACGCAAAGCGAGCTCCCATTCACCGGCGGCGTTGAGTTGTACCGGGCGTGTGCCGTAAAAAGCGTTAGGGTTCTGTGGATCGATAATTGCCCAGCTCCCTTCGCCATTGATATCGGCCTCGTAGCGTACGTAATAGACGGCATCCTTGAACTTGATGACGGTCGAAGGGTTGGCTTTGACGGTGTAGATATTGCGGTAGCGTCCTCCTTCGGTCATTGGGGTTGCCTCTTCCAGGCCTTGCAGGCGTTTCCAGGATGTCGGTATCTGGGAGGTGGCGGCCGGTGGCTCCCCGGCAGTGGGCGGTACCGTCGTTTCTCCACCCGTCGGTGTCACTGCGGGCTCATCGACGGGCTCAGGCTGTAGTTCCTTTTTGTACTCGGCCATTTCGGCGGCCTCTGCGGCATCGACCTCCGCACCCACCTCCGTGATGGGGCCCGGCCCGGCCAGGGCCAGCACGTTGAACAGCATGGCGATACCATTGATCACCGCCGCCGTCACGCCAGCCTTGCGCTCTGCGCGGGTACGGCCATTGACGGCCTGATCGATATTCATACCG
Organism: Pseudomonas sp. BTN1; assembly: GCF_001907715.1. NCBI lineage: Bacteria > Pseudomonadati > Pseudomonadota > Gammaproteobacteria > Pseudomonadales > Pseudomonadaceae > Pseudomonas > Pseudomonas sp. BTN1. The sequence continues at coordinate 79,659 of NZ_MPBM01000007.1, forward strand.
GTGAGCGCGATGCTGGCGCCCAGGACCGGCAAAGCCACTTCCCAGCCGATCGCGGCCATTGGGCCGAACACTTTCAAGCCGGCGCTCAGGTAGCCTATCCAGAGTTTCTTTTGCAGGTCCTTCTGGGTGGTCAGCAGTTGCCGAGCCTCGTCGTACATGGACCAGCGCGTACGTTCCATCAACCAGGAGAAAGCATCGACATTGATCGCCTGGTTTTTGCGGTTGATCAGATGGTGGTCGGACTTGCCCCACGTGCCGACGAGACGGTTCATCAGGTCAGTGATGTTCTCCTGCATGGCCAGGCGATCAGACAGCGGGAAGTGACAGAGGAAGGCATCGCGGCTCTGTTCGTTGTTCATTTTGCCCAGAACCCACCAGTGCATGTCCGCCGGGGTTTCCAGGACTTGGAACGCAGGGGTGTCGCCGGGCGTGTAAAGAATCTGGCGGCCCTTCGGATCGACGATGCGTAGCAAGTTGAACGCCACATGGCCGTCTACATCCAGGGCGTATACCTGGGGGGGGGCGCCTGCAGACACTTCGGTTTGCAGCATCTTGCGGGTGATAGGCCATGTCACGTTGGAGGCGACAGTACTGATGCAGGTCTCTAGGTCTTCTTTTGTCAGCTGTTTGAGGTCGGCGGCCTGAACCGCTTTGCTGAGAAAATTGCATTTGGCCAGGGTTCGGAAGTCGTCGGCATGGCTGTGCCAGAAGTCGTCCAGTTGACCGTTGTAGAGGCTGTCGAATCGAATGTTCCAGAAGTCCTTCAGCACTTCGTTGCCATGCAGACGCACTTCGTTGGTTTCATTAAAGTCGCCATACACCGGACCCGCGGTGTAAAAACCCCCATACAGGTCGAGCAAGTCGGCGTTGTCGAAATCGGTGGCACGAAAGCGATGAATCACCAACTGCGTCAGGGTTGTCGATTCGTAGGGTTTTTCCAGTAGGTGTTCCCAACCGGTGAAGGTCTTGGTGCTGCTCTGGGCGCTCTTGAACCGATGGTAGTAGACGTCATCCGGGTCCAGGCCTTTTACACCGTGCTTTTTCAGGATGTCGCAGGCGGTTTGATGGGCGCTGTCATTCAGGCTGGGGCATGCCGGGATTATTTGGGTGGCCAACGTTATCAGCGCGACCTTGTCGGCTGCATTGGGCAGGGGGGTACCGGTACTCATGGAGGGCTCATCCTTCAAAAAGAAGGCGAGGGTCCCTCAGGTGCGACGCTTGCGGGCGCTACATAGTTGTTGGGGAAGGCTTCAGCGTCTCGCAATATCCGAAAAATAAAACTTATCCAACGTATGCCGCGACTCGGTGTACTCGAACTGCCTTCCATCCTGCAAAAACGTCTGGTTACTCACCACAATCACATGGCTTTGCCCCTCCAGATCCAGATGCGCCTGGTCGTCCTTGCTGCGCGGCAGGGCTTCAATGGTGCGCTGCGCGTAGCTGATTTGCAGCTGCAGTGTTTGCTCGATAAACGCGTAGATCGACTGCTCGGCGATGTCGCGGTCCAGGCCGGGAATCAGGTCGCTGATGAAGTGGTTGATGTCCAGGATCACGCGTTTGCCACCGATGCGGCGCACCCGTTTGATGCGCGTGATCAGGGTGCCGGGTTCGGCCTCGATGTGCTGCAGCAGTGAGCCTTCCAACGGGATCTGGGTGAACTCGACCACGTCGGTACGTACGTCATCGCCCAGGTCTGCGTGGGTCTCGTGGAAGCTGACGATGCCGCCCAGTTGGAACTCGATCGGGTTGGGCGATAACACAAAGGTGCCCTTGCCGTGGATCTTTTGCGCAAAGCCACGTTCCTGCAACTGCTCGATGGCGCGCCGTACGGTGCCACGGCTGGCCTGGTAGGCGTCCATCAGTTCGGTTTCGGAGGGAAGGCGCGTACCGCGTTGCAGGCGCTCGGTGGTGATGCTGGCAAGCAGATCCGTATAGATCTGGTTGTATTTGCTCATGGGATGGCTCTTGCCCGGCGTTATGAAGGTGGACTGCGCGTTCAAGGCAGGAACCATAGTGGCAGAGGTGGGGTTTGTCCATTGGACAGCGGTGCGAGCCGGGGAAAAATCTGACAGAAAGCTCGCAGGCATAAACAAAAGTGTAACTCGTACAGACGAGTTGTTGATTTAACTCGTACAGACGAGTACTTTTTCCTCCTCGGCGTGCTGCCAACGACTGCCACCCATAAAAACAATCACAGTGGAAAACGAGCATGAGCCACGACTATTCAACGATTGCCCGCGAGATTCTCGACAACCTCGGGGGCCGCGAAAACCTTGAGCAGGCCGCCCATTGCGTGACCCGCCTGCGCCTGGCGCTCAAGGACCCCAGCCTGGTCAACAGCAGTGCCCTGAACCAGGTCGATCTGGTCAAGGGCTCGTTCTTTACCGGTGGCCTGTTCCAGGTGGTGATCGGCCCCGGCGAAGTGGAAAAGGTCTACGCCGCCCTGCGCGAGCTGACCGGCCTGGCCGCGTCGACCATTGCCGACGTCAAGAAAGCCGGCGGCGACAAGACCAACCCCATGCAGCGCCTGGTGCGGGTGTTCTCCGATGTGTTCATGCCGATCCTGCCCGCGCTGATCATTGCCGGCCTGTTGATGGGCGTGAACAACCTGATGGGCGCCAAGGGCATGTTCATCGAAGGCAAGACGCTGCTGGAGGCCTACCCGAACCTGGATGGTCTGTGGAGCCTGATCAACCTGATGGCCAACACCTCCTTCGTGTTCCTGCCGGCACTGGTGGGCTGGTCGGCGGCCAAGCGGTTCGGCGGCAGTGAAATCCTCGGCATCGTGCTGGGCCTGATGCTGGTGCACCCGGACCTGCTCAACGCCTGGAACTACGGCAAGGCGGTTGCCGGCCTCGACGGCCAGAGCCTGCCGTACTTCGATATCTTCGGCTGGTTCCAGATCGAGAAAGTCGGTTACCAGGGGCAGATCCTGCCGATCCTGATGGCGGCCTTTGTCATGAGCGTGATCGAAAAGTGGCTGCGGGCGCGGGTGCCGAATGCCATTCAACTGCTGGTGGTGCCGATCACCACTATCGTCGTCACCGGCGTGCTGGCCCTGGCGATTATCGGCCCGGTGACCCGTCACCTTGGCATCCTGATCACCGAAGGTTTGGTGACCCTGTTCGAGATCGCCCCGATGATCGGCGGCGCGATTTTCGGCCTGCTCTATGCGCCGCTGGTAATCACCGGCATGCACCACATGTTCCTCGCCGTGGACCTGCAGCTTATTTCCACCCAGGGCGGCACCTTTATCTGGCCGATGATCGTCATGTCTAACCTAGCCCAGGGCAGCGCCGCGCTCGGGGTGTTCTACATGACCCGCAACGCGCGGGACAAAAGCATGGCCTCGACCTCGGCGATTTCCGCTTACTTCGGCATCACGGAGCCGGCGATGTTCGGGGTGAACCTGCGCTTCAAATTTCCGTTCTATGCCGCGCTGCTGGGCTCGGCGCTGGGCAGCATTTTCCTGTCGTTGAACAAGGTGCAGGCCTCGGCCATCGGCGTCGGCGGGTTGCCCGGCTTTATCTCGATCGTGCCGAGCGCGATTCCGATGTTCGTGATCGGCATGGTCGTGGCGATGGTCGTGCCGTTTGCGCTGACGTGCATGTTGAGCATGAAGATCGTTCGGCCTGGTTATCGGGTCGCCTGAAGATCGCTATCGCAGGCAAGCCAGCTCCCACAGTGATGTGTGAACACATTCAAGTGTGGGAGCTGGCTTGCCTGCGATGAGGCCGGAAGGGCCAGCACCCAACTCTACTGAAGGAACCCACCATGCAAACCTGGCAACACTCGGTGATCTACCAGATCTACCCCAAAAGCTTCCACAGCCACGCGGGTAACGCCACCGGTGACCTGTTGGGCATCGTGGACAAACTCGACTACCTCAAATGGCTGGGCGTGGATTGCCTGTGGGTTACCCCGTTCCTGCGTTCGCCCCAGCGCGACAACGGCTACGACATCAGCGACTACTACGCCATCGACCCCAGCTACGGCACTATGGCCGACTGCGACCTGCTGATCAGCGAAGCCGCCAAGCGTGGTATCAAGCTGATGCTCGATATCGTGGTCAACCACACCTCCATCGAACACGAATGGTTCCAGCAGGCGCGCAGCAGCCTCGACAATCCCTATCGTGACTTCTACATCTGGCGCGACCAGCCGAACAACTGGGAATCCAAGTTCGGCGGCTCGGCCTGGGAGTACGAAGCGCAGACTGGCCAGTACTACCTGCATCTGTTCGACCATACACAGGCCGACCTCAATTGGGACAACCCCCAGGTGCGCGCCGAAGTGTTCAAGATGATGCGCTTCTGGCGCGACAAAGGCGTGGGCGGCTTCCGCCTGGATGTGATCAACCTGATCTCCAAGCCCGCCGACTTCCCCGAGGACAACAGCGACGGCCGCCGCTTCTATACCGACGGCCCGAACGTGCACCAATACTTGCAGCAAATGCACCGTGAAGTCTTTGAAGGCCATGACCTTATCAACGTGGGCGAGATGTCATCCACCCGCCTGGAACACTGCATTCGCTACTCGAATCCAGCGTCTAAAGAACTGTCGATGACCTTCAACTTCCACCACCTGAAAGTCGATTACCCCAACCTGCAAAAGTGGGTGAAGGCTGACTTCGACTTCCTGCAACTCAAGCAGATTTTCTCCGACTGGCAGATAGGCATGCAGGCCGGCGGCGGCTGGAACGCGTTATTCTGGTGTAACCACGACCAGCCACGGGTGGTCTCGCGCTTTGGTGACGACGGCCAATACCGCGTGGTCTCGGCCAAGATGCTTGCCACGGCGCTGCACTTTTTGCAGGGCACGCCGTATGTGTATCAGGGCGAAGAGTTGGGTATGACCAATCCAGGCTTCGACAGCATCTCGCAATACCGCGATGTGGAAACCCTGAACATCTTCCGGCTCAAGCGCGACGCGGGAGAGTCCGAAGCCTCGAGCATGGCGGCGATCATGCAGAAGTCCCGCGATAACGGGCGTACGCCCATGCAGTGGAGCACCGAAGCGAACGCGGGGTTCAGCCGCGGTGAACCCTGGATCGGCATTCCCGCGAATGCTGCGCAGATCAACGTCGCAAGCCAGATGGATGACACGGATTCGGTGCTGCATCACTACCGCAGGCTGATCGATCTGCGCCGTCGCGAACCGCTGATGAAGCAAGGCGTTTACCGCCCGATGCTGCAAGACCATCGCCAGGTATGGGCGTACCTGCGTGAAGGCCACGGCGAGCGCCTGTTGGTACTCAACAACTTCTATGGATCGCCATGCGAGATCCAGCTGCCAGAAGGCGTGATCAACGCCGAGAGCGAGCAACGCCTGTTGATCAGCAACTACCCCGACTGCCCCCTGCGCACGAGCACTGTGCTGTTACGTCCTTATGAATCCTTCGTGCTGCACCTGACTGATTGAAACACCCCCTTTATGAGCGAGCTTGCTCGCGAAGATCGTCAACGAAAACGCGCCCCTCCGGGGGTTGCGTGGAGGCAGGAGGTTTTTCGCGAGCAAGCTCGCTCCTACAGGGATCGCGTCATGCAAAACAGTAAGAAAAAACAATAAAAATAAAAGGAGCGTTTCATGAAAACAACAATAAAGCTGGGCCTTATTGCCTCCTGCCTCACGGTGCCTTTTGGCGCGCAAGCCCTGGAGTTTGCCGGGTATTTGCGCAGCGGCGTGGGCACGTCAACGGGCAGCGGCAAGCAGCAATGTTTCCAACTGCCGGGTGCGCAAACCAAATACCGCCTGGGTAACGAATGCGAGCAGTACGCCGAGCTGGAACTGCGTCAGGATTTGCTGACCCTCGACGACGGTTCTGTGTTCAGCGTCGATGCCATGGCGTCCCTCTACAACCGGTACGACCGCGCCCTGAAGTTCCAGGGTGAAAACAACGGCTCGGCGCGCATGCCGCAGATGTATGCGCAATGGTCCAACCTGCCCAGTCTCAATGGCGGTTCGCTGTGGGCCGGGCGGCGTTACTACAAACGTAACGACATCCATATTTCCGACTTCTACTACTGGAACCAGAGCGCCACCGGTGGTGGGATCGAGGACGTGTTGATCGGCGGCTTGAAATACAGCTACGCCCTGTCGCGCAAGGACAACCTGTACCAGAAGGAGTACGCCACCCGTCATGACTTCAACGTCGCCGGTTTCAAGACCAACCCCGGTGGCGAGCTGGAACTTGGCTTGAGCTACATCGCCAAGGCCGGTGGGCGTGACACCAACAGTGGCTGGGCGCTGACGGCGCAGCATGTACAAGCGGCTTTCCTGGGTGGCAAGAACAAGTTTGCCCTGCAGTACGGCGAAGGCCCTGGCACCGGCCTGGGTTACACCGGCAATACCACGTTGGACAAAAGCAGCAAAAGTTACCGCGCCGTGGAGTTCTTTGATTGGCAAGTGACTCCGCGTTTCGGCGGGCAAGTCGAGGCGGTGTACCAGAAAGATGTGCGCCCTGGGCGTCAGGATCAGAACTGGATGTCCCTGGGTGTACGCCCGGCGTATGCGCTCAGCGAGCAATTCAAACTGGTTACTGAGCTGGGGCACGATCAGGTCGAGGCCACCGGCGGTACGCGCAAATTGAGCAAATTTACCTTCGCCCCGACCTGGTCGCCCAAAGGCCCTGAGTTCTGGGCGCGGCCGGAAGTACGGCTGTATTACACCTATGCGTCCTGGAATAAAGCGGCCAAGCGTGCGGCCAATGAGCTGGCGGCGGGCTCGGCTTTGTCCGACACCGGCGCCTATGGCACGGCGCGGCATGGGTCGAACGTCGGTGTGCAGGTCGAATATTGGTGGAAGTAATCCGGGCTTGTGTGGGAGCGGGCTTGCTCGCGAATGCAGTAGGTCAGTCAATGAATGTGTCGCCTGATACACCGCTTTCGCGAGCAAGCCCGCTCCCACCTTTGACCTTCGTCATCCTCAACCTTGCATCGACTCAATGATTTTTAAAGAACAACACAAACAGGTGAAGTCATGACCACATCTCAACCCCTGGAACTGCTGGCACCCTTGTCCGGGGTTTTGCTGGCGCTGGATCAGGTCCCCGACCCGGTGTTTTCCGGCCGCGTGATTGGCGATGGCCTGTGCATCGACCCCACTTCGCAGACCCTCTGCGCGCCGTTGGCCGGGGTGGTCAGCAACATTCAGGACAGCGGCCACGCCGTCAGCGTCACCGCCGATAACGGTGTGCAGATATTGCTGCATATTGGCCTGGACACAGTAAACCTGGCGGGCCAGGGCTTCACCCGGCTGGTCGAGGAGGGCCAACGTGTGGAGGCCGGTCAGCCGCTGATCGAATTCGATGCCGACTATGTGGCGCTCAATGCACGCAGCCTGCTGACGTTGATGCTCATTGTGAGCGGCGAGCCGTTTGTGCCGTTGGTGGCCGGTCAGGCGCTGGTCGAGTCCGGCCAGCCACTGTTGCAGGTCTCACCGGGGCAGATACCCGCAGAGGTGGACGAGGAGGAGGGCAATGCGCTGTTCTCCAAGCCAGTAACCCTGCCCAACGCCAGCGGCTTGCACGCCCGCCCTGCGGCGGTGTTTGCTCAGGCGGCGAAGGGGTTCAGTTCAAGCATATTTCTGCACAAGCAAACCCTGAGCGCGAATGCCAAGTCGCTTGTGGCGATCATGGCGCTGCAGACCTCCCAGGGCGACAGCGTGCAAGTGAGCGCGGCGGGGGAAGATGCCGAGGCGGCGATCCAGGCGCTGGTGGCGTTGTTGCTCGACGGCTGTGGCGAGACGCTGCCGGTAACGGTCGAGGCGATCAACGAGCCCGCTACGCCTGCGTCTTCGGCGTCCGTGTTGCGAGGCGTCTGTGCGTCGCCGGGCTCGGCGTTCGGCCAGGTTGTCCAAGTGGCTGAACCGGCGCTTGAGATTCCCGAAGCCGGTGCCGGAGAAACCTTCGAACGTACCGCATTGGCCCGTGGCCTGCGGGCGGCAAACGAGGCGCTGCAAGCGTTGCAGGCCAAGGCGGCCGGCAGCGCCCAGGCCGAGATTTTCCGCGCCCACCAGGAACTGCTCGAAGACCCGACCCTGCTTGAACAAGCTCATAGCCTGCTGGCCGAAGGCAAGAGCGCGGCCTTTGCCTGGCATACGGCCACGGTGGCGACCGCCAGGCTCTTCGAAGGCTTGGGTAAAACGCTGCTGGCTGAGCGTGCGGCGGATTTGGCCGACGTCGGCCAGCGCGTGCTCAAGTTGATCCTGGGGGTGCCGGAGCGTTCCATGGAGCTGCCGGAGTGCGCCATTCTGGTCGCCGAACAACTGACCCCCTCACAAACCGCCGGCCTGGATACCAGCAAAGTGCTGGGCTTCGTCACGGTCGCCGGTGGGGCTACCAGCCACGTGGCCATCCTCGCCCGGGCCCTCGGCCTGCCATCCCTTTGCGGTGTACCCAGTCAAGTATTGGCCTTGGCCAACGGCAAGCGGGTACTGCTCAATGCCGATAAAGGCGAGCTGCAGCTGGAGCCGAACCTGGCTGAAATCGAGCAACTGCAGGCGGTTCGTCAACAGCAAAAGCTACGGCTGCAGCGTGAAGTGGCACAGGCCTCACAGGCGGCGGTCACCCGCGACGGTCACCACGTCGAGGTCACAGCCAACGTCGCCTCATTGCAGGAAGTGGAGCAGTCACTGACCCTGGGCGCTGAAGGCGTGGGTCTGCTGCGTTCGGAGTTCCTCTACCTGGAACGCAACCGTGCCCCGAGCGCAGAGGAGCAGGCCGACACCTACAGCGCCATCGCCCGCGCCCTCGGCACCGAGCGCAATCTGGTGGTGCGTACCCTGGATGTGGGCGGCGATAAACCCTTGGCCTATGTACCGATGGAAAGCGAGACCAACCCATTCCTTGGCCTGCGCGGGATCCGCCTGTGCCTGGAACGTCCCGAACTGTTGCGTGAACAGTTGCGTGCGATTCTTGCCAGTGCAGGTTTGGCGCGGCTGCATATCATGTTGCCGATGGTCAGCCTGCTGTCGGAGCTGCATCTGGCGCGCAAAATGCTCGAAGAGGAAGCGCAGACGCTTGGCCTGAGTGAACTCCCCAAGCTGGGCATCATGATCGAAGTGCCGAGTGCGGCGTTGATGGCGGATGTGTTTGCGCCCCATGTGGATTTCTTCTCCATCGGCACCAACGACCTCACCCAATACACCCTGGCCATGGACCGCGATCACCCGCGCCTGGCCAGCCAGGCCGACAGTTTTCATCCGGCGGTGCTGCGGCTGATCGACATCACTGTCAAGGCGGCCCATGCCCACGGCAAGTGGGTGGGCGTATGTGGTGCGCTGGCATCCGAAACCCTGGCGGTGCCGGTGTTGATCGGCCTGGGCGTGGATGAGCTGTCGGTCAGCGTGCCGCTGATTCCCACCATCAAGGCCACCGTGCGCGAGTTGGACCTGCACGACTGCCAGATCATTGCCCGCCAAGTGCTGGGCCTGGAAGAAGCCGACCAAGTGCGCGAGGCCCTGCGCCTGTACCACGCGGCCACCGTTGAAACCTCACCTGTCATGGAGCACTGAGCATGTTCGAGAAATTGCAGCGGGCGTTCTGGAAAGCCCTGACGCCTGATTTGGTGGCCGAGACGGTCACGCCGACGACGCCGAGCCTGTTGTCGGCCGATGTGGTGAGTGCATTGGGCGGGGAGGGTAACGTGACGTCACAGCAGCGCGTGGCACTCACGCGGGTGCGCGTGCAATTGCGCGAGGCGGGGCGTTTGGATGAGTCGGCGTTGAAGGCCGCGGGTATACCCGCCGTGATGGTACTGCCGGGCGGCGTGCTCCACCTGCTCACCGGCCTCTAAGCCAAGTGAAGATCCAAATGTGGGAGCGGGCTTGCTCGCGAAGGCGGTGTGTCAGTCAGCACATGTATTGACTGATCCACCGCCTTCGCGAGCAAGCCCGCTCCCACATGAGGTATGTGGTGTTTTTATAACTGTGGGGTGTCTTGCGGTGGCTTGGTCTTGTCCACGCCCGGCACATGCAGGTTGCCTTCCACCACTTGGTTACCCTCCAGCTGCGGCTGGGTCACCCAGGTGAGGATGTCGTAGTAACGCCGGATGTTCGCCACAAAATGCACCGGCTCGCCGCCGCGGGCGTAGCCGTAGCGGGTCTTGCTGTACCACTGCTTCTGCGACAGGCGTGGCAGCATCTTCTTCACGTCCAGCCACTTGTTCGGGTTCAGGCCTTCTTTTTTCGCCAGGATGCGTGCGTCGTCCAGGTGGCCGGTGCCCACGTTATAGGCGGCGAGGGCGAACCAGGTGCGGTCGGGCTCGGCGATCTTGTCGTCCAGCTCATCCTTGATTCTGGCCAGGTACTTGGCGCCGCCCATGATGCTCTGCTTGGGGTCCAGGCGGTTGGACACGCCCATGGCTTGCGCGGTGTTCTGGGTCAGCATCATCAGGCCGCGCACGCCGGTCTTGGAGGTGACCGTGGGTTGCCACAGCGATTCCTGATAACCAATGGCTGCCAGCAGCCGCCAATCGACTTTCTCGGCCTTGGCATACGCACGAAAGTGTTTCTCATACTTGGGCAGGCGTTGTTGCAGGTGCTGGGCAAAGGTATAGGCGCCGACATAGCCGAGTACATCGACGTGCCCGTAGTAGCGGTCCTTCAGGCGTTGCAAGGTGCCATTCTTCTCGACCTTGTCCAGGTAACTGTTGATCTCGTTGAGCAGGCTGTTGTCGTCGCCTGCTGCCACGGCCCAGCTTTGATTGCTGGCATTGCCGAGGTCGAAGGCCACGCGCACGTTGGGGAAGTACACCTGGTTCATGGCCACTTCGTTGGAGTCCACCAGGGTCAGGTCGATTTGCCCTTCGTCGACCATGCGCAGCAAATCCACCACCTCAACGGCATCGGATTCTTCGTATTCAATCGCCGGGTTCTGTTTTTTCAGCGCCGCCAGTTGTTCAGCGTGGGTGCTGCCCTTGAGCACCATGATCTTCTTGCCCACCAAGTCGGCGGCATTGGTGGGACGCGATTGGCCGTTGCGGTAGATAATCTGTGGGGTGACTTCAAGGTACGGGTGGGAGAAGCGCACCTGCTGCTGGCGCTGGTCGCTGCTCACCAGGCCGGCGGCGGCGAGTACCGGGCCATTGGGTTTGCCCAGCCGGCTGAACAGGTCGTCGAGGTTGTCGGCCGTCTCGATTTCCAACTTCACCCCCAGGTCGTCGGCAAAGCGCTTGACCAGTTCGTATTCGAAGCCGGTCTCACCGTTGCGATCCTGGAAATACGTAGCGGGACTGTTGCGAGTGACCACCCGCAATACGCCATCCTCCTTGATTCGCTCCAGTGTGCTGGGTTTATCAACACAGGCACTGAGCATCAGGAAGAGCAAGGTGGCGATGAGCCATTTGACGCATCGCAGGCGCGAAACAGTTGGGAAGAACATCTGCGCAGTATACGCAAACGGCTCACGGCGCCATATCTCGACAGCGGCGCACTTGTCTGCTAGCCAGCGTAAAACTGTGCTGCAGCCCGCAGAAACGGGGCTTGGCGAGCGATTGTGACGGTTAAAATAACTGCGCCCAATGCCCTGCATCACGCCGTGATCGCAGGCAAAGCGTGCCAACTGACGTTCGGCGGCGGCCACCGGTAGCGTTTCGGGTGCCGTTGGCGAAGGTTTACGCTAGAATGCACGGCCTCAAAGCACACCCCTTCCCGAGGCTGTCCCGAAGATGTTGATCCTGCGCGGCGCTCCTGCCCTTTCTGCCTTTCGCCACAGCAAACTCCTTGAGCAACTGAGCCAGAAGGTTCCAGCTGTTACAGGCCTGTACGCTGAATTTGCTCACTTCGCCGACGTAACCGGCGTCTTGACCGCCGACGAACAGCAAGTGCTGGCACGCCTTCTGAAGTACGGCCCAAGCGTTCCCGTTCAAGAGCCGACTGGCCGCTTGTTCCTGGTTCTGCCACGGTTCGGCACCATCTCGCCCTGGTCGAGCAAGGCCAGCGACATCGCCCGCAACTGCGGCCTGGACAAAATCCAGCGCCTGGAGCGTGGGATCGCCTTCTACGTCGCCGGGCAGTTCAGCGACGCCGAGGCCGAGCTGATCGCCAGCAGCCTGCACGACCGCATGACCCAGATCATCGTCAGCCAGCTGGAACAGGCTGCCGGCCTGTTCAGCCATGCCGAACCCAAGCCGCTCACCGCGATTGACGTGCTCGGCGGTGGCCGCGCCGCCCTCGAGAAGGCCAACACCGAACTGGGCCTGGCCCTGGCCGAAGACGAGATCGACTATCTGGTCAACGCCTTCACCGGCTTGAAGCGCAACCCCCACGACATCGAACTGATGATGTTCGCCCAGGCCAACTCCGAGCACTGCCGTCACAAGATCTTCAACGCCAGTTGGGACATCGACGGCCAAAGCCAGGAAAAAAGCCTGTTCGGCATGATCAAGAACACCTACGTGATGCACAGCGAAGGCGTTCTGTCGGCTTATAAGGACAACGCCTCGGTCATCGTCGGCTCCGTCGCCGGTCGCTTCTTCCCGGACCCGGAAACCCGCCAATACGGCGCGGTGCAGGAGCCGGTGCACATCCTGATGAAGGTTGAAACCCACAACCACCCGACCGCGATTGCCCCGTTCCCGGGCGCAGCCACCGGTTCAGGTGGCGAAATCCGTGACGAAGGCGCCACCGGCCGTGGTGCCAAGCCCAAGGCGGGCCTCACCGGTTTCACCGTGTCCAACCTGCAGATCCCGGGCTTTGAACAGCCGTGGGAAGTGCCGTATGGCAAGCCTGAGCGCATCGTCACGGCGCTGGACATCATGATCGAAGGCCCGCTGGGCGGCGCCGCGTTCAACAACGAATTCGGGCGACCAGCGCTCACCGGCTACTTCCGGACCTTCGAGCAGTCCATCACCACCCCGCGTGGCGATGAAGTGCGCGGCTACCACAAGCCGATCATGTTGGCCGGCGGCATGGGCAACATCCGTGAAGAACACGTCAAGAAAGGCGAGATTCTGGTCGGCTCCAAGCTGATCGTGCTCGGCGGCCCGGCGATGCTGATCGGCCTGGGCGGCGGTGCGGCCTCTTCCATGGCCACCGGCACCAGCTCGGCAGATCTGGACTTTGCTTCCGTACAGCGCGAAAACCCTGAGATGGAACGCCGTTGCCAGGAAGTCATCGACCGTTGCTGGCAGTTGGGTGACAAGAACCCGATCAGCTTCATCCACGACGTCGGCGCTGGCGGTTTGTCCAACGCCTTCCCGGAACTGGTCAACGATGGCGACCGTGGTGGCCGTTTCGAGCTGCGCAACATTCCAAACGACGAGCCGGGCATGGCCCCGCACGAAATCTGGAGTAACGAATCCCAGGAACGCTACGTACTGGCCGTCGGTCCTGAAGACTTCGCACGCTTCCAGGCCATCTGCGAACGCGAGCGTTGCCCGTTTGCCGTGGTCGGCGAAGCCACTGCCGAGCCGCAACTGACCGTCACCGACAGCCACTTCGGCAACAGCCCCGTGGACATGCCGTTGGAAGTGCTGCTGGGCAAGGCCCCGCGCATGCACCGTTCGGCCAACCGTGAAGCTGAACTGGGCGATGATTTCGACCCAAGCACGCTGGACCTGGCCAACAGCATCGAACGCGTGCTGCACCATCCGGCCGTGGCGAGCAAAAGCTTCCTGATCACCATCGGCGACCGCACCATCACCGGCCTGGTTGCCCGTGACCAAATGGTCGGCCCATGGCAGGTGCCGGTGGCCGACGTTGCCGTCACCGCCACCAGCTTCGACGTGTACACCGGTGAAGCCATGGCCATGGGCGAGCGCACGCCGCTGGCCCTGCTGGACGCTCCGGCGTCGGGCCGCATGGCCATTGGTGAAACCCTCACCAACATCGCTGCCTCGCGTATCGGCAAGCTGTCCGACATCAAACTGTCGGCCAACTGGATGTCCGCTGCCGGCCACCCGGGTGAAGATGCGCGCCTGTACGACACGGTTAAAGCCGTCGGCATGGAGCTGTGCCCGGAACTGGGTATCACCATTCCGGTGGGCAAGGACTCCATGTCCATGGCCACCCGTTGGAACGAAGACGGCACCGACAAGAGCGTCACGTCGCCGCTGTCGTTGATCGTTACCGGTTTCGCGCCGGTCACCGACATCCGCCAGACCCTGACCCCGCAACTGCGCATGGACAAGGGCACCACCGACCTGATCCTGATCGACCTGGGCCGTGGCCAGAACCGCATGGGCGCCTCGATCCTGGCGCAAACCCACGGCAAGCTCGGCAAGCAGGCCCCGGACGTCGACGACGCCGAAGACCTCAAGGCCTTCTTCGCCGTGATCCAGGGCCTGAACGCCGACGGCCACCTGTTGGCTTACCACGACCGTTCCGACGGTGGTTTGCTGACCAGCGTTGTCGAAATGGCCTTCGCCGGTCACTGCGGCTTGAACATCGTGCTCGACAGCGTTGCCGAGGATGCTGCCGAAATCAACGGCATCCTGTTCAACGAAGAGTTGGGTGCGGTGATCCAGGTGCGCCAGGACGCTACCCCAGACGTGCTCGCGCAGTTCAGCGCCGCTGGCCTGGCCGAGTGCGTGGCGGTGATTGGCCAGCCGATCAACAACGGCGAAGTCAATATCTCCTTCAACGGCGACACGGTCTTTACCGGTCAGCGTCGTTTGCTGCAACGCCAGTGGGCCGAGACCAGCTATCAGATCCAGCGTCTGCGCGACAACGCCGACTGCGCCGAGCAGGAATTCGACGTGATCCTGGAAGAAGACAACCCGGGCCTGAGCACCATGCTCAGCTTCGATGTCAACCAGGACATCGCAGCGCCTTACATCAAGAAGGGCATTCGCCCACAGGTTGCCGTACTGCGTGAGCAAGGCGTCAACGGTCAGGTGGAAATGGCGGCGGCGTTCGACCGCGCCGGCTTCAATGCGATCGACGTGCACATGAGCGATATCCTCGCTGGTCGCGTTGACCTCAATGAGTTCAAAGGCCTGGTGGCCTGCGGTGGTTTCTCCTACGGCGACGTGCTGGGTGCCGGTGAAGGCTGGGCCAAGTCGGCCCTGTTCAACAGCCGTGCCCGCGATGCGTTCCAGGGCTTCTTCGAACGCAACGACAGCTTCACCCTGGGTGTGTGCAACGGTTGCCAGATGATGTCCAACCTCAGCGAACTGATCCCGGGCAGCGAGTTCTGGCCGCACTTTGTGCGTAACCGTTCCGAGCAGTTCGAAGCCCGTGTCGCCATGGTGCAGGTGCAGGAGTCCAACTCGATCTTCCTGCAGGGCATGGCCGGTTCGCGTATGCCAATCGCCATCGCCCACGGTGAAGGCCACGCCGAATTCAGCAGCGAAGAAGCGCTGCTTGAAGCCGACCTGTCCGGCACCGTGGCCCTGCGTTTCGTCGACAACCACGGCAAGGTCACCGAGAGCTACCCGGCCAACCCGAACGGCTCGCCGCGCGGGATCACCGGCCTTACCAGCCGCGACGGCCGCGTGACCATCATGATGCCGCACCCGGAGCGCGTGTTCCGCGCCGTGCAAAACTCGTGGCGCCCGGAAGAGTGGAACGAAGACGGCGCCTGGATGCGCATGTTCCGCAACGCTCGCGTGTGGGTGAACTAAGGCCGTGTACAAGCTCGCCTTCTTCGTACCCGACAGCCATGTGGAGACGGTAAAAACCGCCGTCTTCGCAGCCGGCGGCGGGCGCATCGGCGACTACGACAGCTGCGCCTGGCAAGTGCTGGGCCAGGGCCAATTCCGCGCGTTGGACGGCAGCCAGCCGTTTATCGGGCAGGTCGGCCAGGTTGAAGTGGTTGAAGAGTGGAAGGTTGAGCTGGTGGTGGCGGATGAGTTGATTGCGGCTGTCGTGGCTGCTTTGAAACTCAGTCACCCGTATGAGACACCGGCGTATGAGGTGTGGCAGTTGGCGGATTTTTGATCGGCTGGCTGCATAAACAAGAAACCCGCTGGGCCAGTTTGGTCAGCGGGTTTTTTGTTGGCTGTGAAGGCCTCATCGCGGGCAAGCCCGGCTCCCACAGTTTGATCGTGTTGTCCTGTCATGCATCAACCCACTGTGGGAGCTGGCTTGCCTGCGATGGCGCCGGTGCAGGCGCCTCAGAACTTTCCGACAAGCCTTTCAGGTTGTCCCTCGGAACGGGTACCACTAACCTTCGTCAGTCGCTGCCAATTCAGCGACCGGGACTGCAAGCCCGCCGAAACCTCACCAGTTAGTCACAAGCGCCTTTATAATTGCGGCGCTTTTTCATGGTCGCCATTTATGGCGGCTGTGTGCGGGAGACCTTCGGGTCTACCGAGACTTGCTGGTGATTCTCGGTCTTGCAGGCCCGCACACAGCTGCCACCCATCATCTGCAAGTGATGCTGGTAGTTCTTACTTCACACCAGAGGTTTACCATGATCAAAGACAGCCCAAATCCCCCATCTGATTCCCAGCCCACCGACCAAATCTTCACCATCCTAACCAACCTGAACAGCGAAAGCCTGCTCGCCAACGCCTCCCAAGACCTGGCATCCGTGCAGGCACTGGCGGGTCAACTGGCTTTTGATGTCGACGGCCCCCTGCGTGATGCAGTGCTGGGGATTCATCGGATGGTGGAAGGGATCCAGTTGATGGTGGATCGGGTGCTGGATCTTCACGAAGTGTCAGCAGCCACGGCTAACTGATCGTTCCCACGCTCCGCGTGGGAATGCATCCTGTGACGCTCAGCGTCACCCTTGCGCAGGGCGGGACGCAGAGCGTCCGGGGCGGCATTCCCACGCAGAGCGTGGGAACGATCGGTCAAGACCTGGCATCCGTGCAGGCACTGGCGGGTCAACTGGCTTTTGATGTCGACGGCCCCCTGCGTGATGCAGTGCTGGGGATTCATCGGATGGTGGAAGGGATCCAGTTGATGGTGGATCGGGTGCGGGATCTTCACGAAGTGTCAACAGCCACGGCTAACTGATCGTTCCCACGCTCCGCGTGGGAATGCATCCTGTGACGCTCAGCGTCACCCTTGCGCAGGGCGGGACGCAAAGCGTCCGGGGCGGCATTCCCACGCAGAGCGTGGGAACGATCGGTCAGGCGTTGATAGGGCGGGTAACCAACCGCTCCAAAGCCTCACCCAAACCTAAAGCCTTGTCACCAATCAACAAGTGCCAAACCCCGCTATCCAGCTGGCTCACACCCTTGCAACCCAGCGCAGTGAGGTCCGCTTCAGACAGCACCGAATCATCCCCCAACTCCACCCGCAACCGGGTCATCGCTACCGCTTCCAGTTGGCGCACATTCTCTCGGCCGCCCAGGGCATTCAGCCACTTTTCGGCCTCGTGTACATTCACCGCCACCGGCTTATCCACAGGCGCAACCGCTACAGGCGTTGCGGCAACAAACCCCGGCATCGCCAAGCGAATCTCATCAGCAATGCTATCGGCCATCGGCCCAACCACCACCTGCAAACTGCCGCCGTTACCCGGGCGCACTACAGCCATGGCACCCAGCGCTTTCAGTTCAGCATCCACCGCCTTGTTGCGATCCACCATGTCCAAGCGCAGGCGCGTAGTGCAAGCGCCGACACTGAGCAGGTTCTGCGCACCACCCAACGCCTGGATATAAGCCGTCGCACGCTGGTTGTCACTCATCGCTTCGGCCTGCACCACCTGGATATCTTCACGCCCCGGTGTCTTCAGGTTGAAGCGGCGGATGCAGTAGCTGAACACCGTGTAGTAGATCACCGAGTAGGCCAGGCCCACCGGTACCACCAGCCAGCCATTGGTGGACTTGCCCCAGCCCAGCACCATGTCGATAAAACCACCGGAGAAGGTAAAGCCGAGGTGGATATTCAGCATATTGGTCACGGCCATCGACAGGCCGGTCAGCAGCGCATGCAGCAAGTAGAGGAACGGTGCGAGGAACATGAAGGCGAATTCAATCGGCTCGGTCACCCCGGTCAGGAACGAGGTCAGCGCCATCGACAGGAAGATCCCGCCCATGACCTTGCGCCGCTCCGGCAACGCGTTGCGGTACATCGCCAGGCACGCCGCCGGCAGGCCGAACAGCATCACCGGGAACATACCGGTCATGAACTGGCCGCCTTTCGGGTCGCCGGCGAAGTAGCGGGTCAGGTCGCCGGTCACCACCGCGCCGGTTGTCGGGTCGGTAAACGTGCCGAACACGAACCACGCCATATTGTTGAGGATGTGGTGCAAACCAGTGACGATCAGCAGGCGGTTGAATACGCCGAATACGAACGCACCCAGACTGCCGCTTTCCATCAGCAATACGCCGAAGCTGTTGATGCCGTGCTGGATCGGCGGCCAGATCAGGCCAAAGATTACGCCCAGGCCCACCGCCGAAAAGCCGGTGACAATCGGTACAAAGCGTCGTCCGCCAAAGAACGCCAGGTACTCCGGTAGCTTGATGTCTTTGAAGCGGTTATACAGCGCGCCCGCCATCAGGCCGCTGGCGATACCGGCGAGCATGCCCATGTTGATGGACGTGTCCATCACCTTGAGTGTGGAGATCATCACCAGGTAGCCAATCGCCCCGGCCAGGCCGGCGGTGCCGTTGTTGTCGCGAGCAAAACCCACGGCGATGCCGATGGCGAAGATCAGCGCCAGGTTGGCGAAGATCGCCTGCCCGGCATCGTGCATCACCGCGATGTTGAGCAAGTCGGTGTCGCCCAGGCGCAGCAGCAAGCCGGCGATTGGCAGGATCGCAATCGGCAGCATCAGTGCGCGGCCCAGGCGTTGCAGGCCTTCGATAAAGTGTTGGTACATGGCGTGTCTCCCTATTCTTGTTGTTTTCAGCTCAGCGGCCAGTGGTGTTGACAGGCTTGGCGAACGGCCTTGGCGCTGCTCAGGTCGAGCAGCTCAAGGCTCCGTTGCCGGCATTGCGCCGCGTCCAGGTGGCGGACGCGGTCCTTGATTTCGCCGATCTGCGGCGGGCTTACCGACAGCTCGGTGACTCCCAGGCCAACCAGTACTGGCGTGGCCAGCGGGTCCGACGCCAGGGCACCGCACACGCCGACCCAACGGCCGTGTTTCGCCGCACCGGCGCAGGTCTGGGCGATCAGCCGCAGCAGCGCCGGGTGTAGCGCGTCAACACGGGCGGCCAAGCCTGCGTGGTCGCGGTCCATGGCCAGGGTGTACTGGGACAGGTCATTGGTGCCGATGGACAAAAAGTCCGCGTGTTCAGCCAACTGTTCAGCCATCAGCGCGGCGGCGGGTACTTCAATCATCACGCCCAGTTCGGGGCGTTGCGTCAGCTCCAACTCCGCGCACAGTTCATCCAGGCGCTGGCGGATCTGCAGCAGTTCATCCACCTCGCTGACCATCGGCAGCAGGATGCGGCAACGCGCCAGCGGGGTAACTTGCAGCAGGGCGCGCAGTTGCTGGTCGAGCAGTTCCGGGCGTACCTGAGCCATGCGAATACCGCGCAGGCCCAGTACCGGGTTGGCCTCGACGGGCAGCGGCAGGTAGTCGAGCTGCTTGTCGCCGCCCACATCGATGGTGCGGATGATCACCGACTTGTCGCCCATGGCATCCAGCACGGCCTGATAAGCCTGGCGCTGTTCTTGCTCATCCGGCGCGGTGCGACGGTCGACGAAGAGGAATTCGGTGCGCAGCAGGCCGACGCCGTCGGCGCCGTTGTCAAACGCCACTTGGGCTTCGGCGCTGGAGGCGACATTCGCCGCGACTTCAACCGTCACGCCGTCAGTGGTGTTCGCCGATTGCCGGGCTTGGACCTGTTGCTGCTGGCGTCGCAACTTCTGTGTTTCGCGAATCTGGTGAACTTCGGCGTGGCGCGCTTCGCTGGGGGCCAGCTCCAGGCGGCCGTTGGCAGCATCGAGCACCACCCGTTGGCCTTGGGGTACGTCGAGCACTTCATTGCCCAGGGCGACGAGACATGGCAGGCCTTTGCCCCGGGCCAGAATCGCCACATGGGAGGTCGCACCGCCTTCGGCCATGCAGATGCCCGCAGCCTGTTGCGCGCTCAATTGCAGGAGGTCCGAAGGTGTCAGCTCATGGGCACTGACAATCGCCCCCGCCGGCAATTCGAAATGCCAGGCTTCACCCAGCAACGCCCTTAGCACCCGTTGTTGCAGGTCGCGCAGGTCGTTGGCGCGCTCGGCAAACAGTGGCTTGCCCAATGCCAGCAGCACGGCGCACTGGGCCTGGATCGCATCCCGCCAGGCGTGGGTGGCGGCGCTGCCCTGTTCGATGGTTGCGCTGGCGGCGTCGAGTAACGTCGGGTCTTCCAGCAGGGCGAGGTGCGCGGCGAAGATCTCCTCTTCTTCGACGTTCTTGCGTTGGCGGGCCAGTTCCAGAGTGTTGCGGATTTCGCCACGCACTTGCTCAAGAGCCACATCCAGTCGTTGCAGTTGTTCGTCGACGTTATGGGTGTCGGTATCTTCCGGCAACTCGATGCCCGCCAGGCGGAACAGCGGCCCACATACCAAGCCCGGCGCGGCGCAGACGCCTTGCAGCACATTGGCTTCGGTATTCGCCCGGCGTGGTGTGGCGGCGACCGGCGTGTGGTGTTCCTCGTGGATCGCCACGGACAGCGCGGCGACCAATGCCTGTAACGCCGCCTCGCCATCCTTGCCGCGACAGCTCACCCGTACCTCGTCACCTTCACCAATACCCAGCCCCATCAGGCCGATCAAGCTGTCGCAAGCCGCCGTCTTATCACCGAAGTGCAGCTGTGACTGGCTGCTGAAACCCTGAGCAGTCTTGCGGATCAGTGCAGCAGGGCGTGCATGCAATCCGCCACGGTGTGTGATGCGCACTGTAGCGCTCACTTGCGCGTCCGAGTTATCCACAGCGGTGTTAACCGGTGCGGATGTGCGCACGGCAATCCGCATCAGCGCGTCACCGACCCTCACCGTCTTGCCTGCAATCGGTTGCAGCTCAAAGCGCTCACTGTTGGTCAGGATGATCAAGCTCACCAGGCTCTTGCACTGGCGCGCAATGCGGTCCAGATCAAACTGCACCAACGGCTGACCCTCGCTCACCCGTGCGCCTTCCTTCACCAGCAAGGCAAAGCCTTCGCCATTGAGTTCCACGGTGTCGATGCCCACATGCATCAGTACTTCGGCACCGTTATCAGCGCGGATGGTCAGGGCGTGCCCGGTGCGGGCGACGTGGATGATCACGCCGTCACAGGGCGCCTGCAGGCAGTCGTTCAGCGGGTCGATAGCGATACCGTCGCCCATGGCGCCGCTGGCGAACACTTCGTCGGGGACGCGGTTCAGGGCCAGCACCGGCCCACTCAAGGGGGCGCTAAGGGTCAATGGATTATTGTTGTTGGGCATGGGCACGGTACTCATCAGGAAAACGCCGCTTTAGTGCGTGCGGGTGACTTTGCTCAGGTGGCGCGGCTGGTCCGGGTCCATGCCCCGTGCCTGCGCCAGGCCGGCGGCCATCACGTAGAAGCTCTGAATCGCCAGGATCGGGTCCAGGCTCGGGTGTTCGGCGCGGCTCAGCGTCAAGTCGCGTTCGGCGATATCGTCCGGCGCGGCCAGCAGCACGCGGGCGCCGCGTTGGCGCATGTCGGCGGCCAGGCTCAGCAGGCCGGCCTGCTCGGCGCCGCGTGGGGCGAACACCAGCAGAGGGTAGTTCTCGTCGATCAAGGCCATCGGCCCGTGGCGCACTTCGGCGCTGCTGAACGCTTCGGCCTGGATCGCCGAGGTTTCCTTGAGCTTGAGCGCGGCTTCCTGGGCGATGGCAAACCCGGCGCCACGGCCGATCACCATCAAGCGCTGGCTGCCTTTGAGGGCGTCGACGGCCAGGCGCCAATCCTGTCTGGCGGCGTCACGCAGGCCCTCGGGCAAGGCCTGACAGGCTTGCAGCAAGTCGGCTTCTTGATTCCAGTGGCCGACCAACTGTGCACTGGCGCTCAGGGTGGCGATGAAGCTCTTGGTGGCGGCCACGCTGAGTTCCGGCCCGGCGCACAGCGGCACATGAAATTCACACGCGGCTTCCAGCGGTGAGTCTTCGGCGTTGACCATCGAGATGCTCAAGGCACCCCGCTTGCGTAGCAGGCGCAGGCTGTTGACCAGGTCCGGGCTCTGCCCAGATTGGGAGAAACCAAACGCCACTTGGCCGCTGACTTTCATCGGCGCCTGCAACAGGGTCACCACCGACATTGGCAGCGACGCCACCGGAATGCCCACGTGTTGCATGGCCAGGTAGGCGAAGTAGCTGGCGGCATGGTCGGAGCTGCCGCGGGCGATGGTCATCGCCACCTGTGGTGGCTGGCGGCGCAGGCGGCCGGCGATTTCTTCCAGCATCGGGTCCAGGCGTTGCAGTTGGGCCGCGACGGCGTCGCAGGAGGCCAGGGCCTCTTCAAGCATTTTTGAAGTCAATGGTGTCTCCTTCGACCATTACGTCGGTGAGTGTCAGGGAGCGGTCCAGGCGCACGCAGTCGGCAAAGCTGCCCGGTTGCAGGCGGCCGCGTTCTTGCAAGCCCAGGTAGTCCGCAGGAAATTGCGACAGGCGTTGTGAGGCTTCACTGATGGGCAGGCCGATTTTCACCAGGTTGCGCAGCGCCTGGTCCATGGTCAGGGTGCTGCCGGCCAGGGTGCCATCGGCCAGGCGCACGCCGCCCAGGCATTTGGTCACGGTGTGGCTGCCCAGCTTGTACTCGCCGTCGGGCATGCCGGCGGCGGCGGTGGAGTCGGTGACGCAATACAGGCAGGGAATCGAGCGCAACGCCACGCGCATGGCGCCAGGGTGCACATGCAGCAAGTCCGGGATCAGCTCGGCGTACTGGGCGTGGGCCAGCGCGGCGCCGACGATGCCGGGTTCGCGGTGATGCAGCGGGCTCATGGCGTTGTACAAGTGGGTGAAACTGGTGGCGCCAGCGGCCAGGGCGGCAACGCCTTCTTCATAGCTGCCCAGGGTATGGCCGATCTGCATGCGCACGCCGCGTTCGCTGAGGGCGCGGATCAGGCCGTCGTGGCCGGCGATTTCCGGGGCGATGGTGATCACCCGGATCGGCGCCAGGCGCAGGTAGGCTTCCACTTCCTGCATCAACGCGGTGTGGGCGAAGTTGGGTTGGGCGCCGAGTTTGCTCGGATTGATGTAGGGGCCTTCCAGGTGCACGCCGAGTACGCGAGCGCTGCCGGCTGGGCGCTGTTCGCAGAACGTGCCGAGCTCACCAAGCACGCGGGAGATTTCTTCCACCGGCGCCGTCATGGTGGTGGCCAGCAGCGAGGTGGTGCCAAAACGCACGTGGGTACGGGTAATGGTCTCGAAGGCGCCCGCACCTTCCATGATGTCCGCGCCGCCACCGCCATGCACATGCAGGTCGATAAAGCCCGGCAGCAGGTAGGGCAGGTCGTTGTCGGCCGGGTCGCACGGCGTGCCGTCAATGGCGACAACCTTGCCGTGCTCGTGCACCAGGCGACCACGCATCCAGCCGCTGGGCGTGAGGATATTGTCTTCAGTCATGGGCAGTTCTCTAAGTTCGCAATTCGGCGGAATAATCATGGCGGCGCAGTTCTGCGACAAAGTCGTAGTAATCGTTGCGGCAGTAGGTGTCGGTGATTTCAATCGGCGTGTTATCGGCGGTGTAGCCCACGCGGGTCATCAGCAGCATGGCGGTGCCGGGGGCGATGCCGACCAGCGCGGCGAACTCATCCGAGGCATTGATCGCCTGGATATGCTGCAAGGCGCGCACGATGGGCTTGCCGATGCTTTCCAGGTACTCGTACAACGAATTGCCGATGGCCTGGGGATGGGGCAACACCGAGGCCGGCATGGCGGTCATTTCAATCGCCATCACCGTGTCATCGGCTTTGCGCAGTCGCTTGAGGCGCGCGACTTTGTCGGTGGGCGACAGGCCCAGGCGGATCAGTTCTTCATGGGTTGGCGGGGTAATGTCGCGCTCCAGCCACTGGGACGTGGGCACAAACCCCTTGAGCCGCAGCATTTCGCTGAACCCCGACAGGCGTGACAAGGGTTGTTCCAGGCGCGGCGTGATGAAGGTGCCGGAGCCTTGGCTGCGACGGATCAGGCCTTGAGCCAGCAACACTTCCAGCGCTTTACGGGCGGTGACCCGCGAGATGCTCAGTTGCTCGCTGAGGGCGCGTTCCGAAGGCAGGGCCTGTTCGGATTTCCACTGGCCGGCATGGATCGCTGCTTCAAGGCTGCGGGCCAGTTGCAGGTACAGCGGCGTGGATTGCTTATCGTCGGGGCGCAGGGCAAGGATGGGGTTCATCTGTCAGGTTTCCGATGCGTTATTGGAGTGTTGTCGCCCGGTAATGGCCGAAAACTAATACCACTTAAATACCATGTCAATGCTACCAAAACGGTGCGAATCCCGGTTTCAGGGCGCTTTAATGGGGCTTGGTATCAAGTGGTATTAGAGAGGTCTTTGTGGCGCGCACAAGTGCAGGGTCCCGCGCGGTGAACTGGTATTCACCGGCAGGCGCTGCCTGGGGCAGGAATTATTTTCGAATTATTTTACGAACGGCACGCGATTACGGCCGAATCTCGATGAGGGTGCCGTCTTTGACCAGGTTCCACACTTCGCGCATATCCACATTGCGCATGCCGATGCAGCCGTCGGTCCAGTCCAGGGTGTGGAACCACTGTTCCGGGTAGTCTTCGGTGTCGGGGGTGCCGTGGATCATGATCATGCTGCCTGGCTTCACGCCTTCGCGGCGGGCGCGGGCGGCGTCGCTGATGTTCGGGTAGGAAATGTGCATGGCCAGGTTGAAGCGGTCGCTGGTCTTGCGCCAGTCGATCCAGTAGAGGCCTTCGGGTGTGCGGCGGTCGCCTTCGATCAGCTTGTGGCCCTTGGGGTTCTTGCCCAGGGAAATGCGATAGGTCTTGAACGGCTTGCCGTCGTTGATCAGCTGCAGCTGGTGGGCGGACTTGAGTACCAGGACTTTCTCGACCGTTTTACCGCCAAGGGTTTGCACCGTGGAGGCCGGGGACAGCGTGGCGAACGACAGGCAGATCAGAGCAAGCAACCAACGCATTGAAACGGTATCCCTTTGGCGACATTGGCCGGCTTGTTATTGGGCGGGCTTGGACAGCGGTGGCACAGATTCGCTACGTACCGGGTACGCCTGTTGGCGACGGTCAGCGAAGAAGCATTCTAAGGTACGCCCGACCGTGCGGAAAGCCAGCTCGGACCAAGGGATGTCGGCTTCGTCGAACAGCCTCACTTCCAGGCTCTCCTGGCCAGCGGCGAAGTCCAGATCGATCAATTCGGCGCGGTAGAAGATATGCACCTGACTGATGTGCGGCACATTGATCAGGGTATAGATGCTTAAGTTGCGCACCCGGGCGCAGGCTTCTTCCAGGGTTTCACGCATGGCGGCCTGTTCGACGGTCTCGCCATTTTCCATAAAGCCTGCGGGCAGGGTCCAGTAACCCAGGCGTGGCTCGATGGCGCGGCGGCACAGCAGCACTTGGTCGCCCCACACCGGCACGGTACCGGCGACGATATTGGGGTTCTGGTAATGAATGGTCGAGCAGTGGTCGCATACATAGCGCAGGCGTGCGTCGCCTTCGGGAATGCGTTGGGTTACCGGTTTGCCGCACTGGCTGCAGAAATTCATGCTGGGGTTCCTGGACAATGGGCACATCTTGGCTCGGTGCCGGGCGTTCCTGCAAGTTGTCGTTTCGCGACAGCGCTGCGGTTTTGGGGTTGGGCGCTCGCACGCTTTGGTGCATGATGCAAGGTAGCCAACAGACCGAGATGACTCATGCTGGACGAGCTACTTCGCCGGGTAAGCAACCACACCCCCCACACTCTGGAAACCGACGGGCGTTTCCCCGAGGCTGCGGTGCTGGTGCCGATTACCCGCAGTGACGAACCCGAGCTGATCCTGACCCTGCGCGCCAGCGGCCTGTCGACCCACGGTGGCGAAGTGGCCTTTCCCGGCGGGCGCCGCGACCCCGAAGACCCGGACCTGATCTTTACCGCCTTGCGCGAAGCCGAAGAAGAAATCGGCCTGCCGCCGGGGCTGGTTGAAGTCATCGGCCCGTTGAGCCCGCTGATTTCCCTGCACGGCATCCGCGTAACGCCCTATGTGGGCGTGGTCCCCGATTACGTCGAATACCTGGCCAACGACGCCGAGATTGCCGCCGTTTTCAGCGTGCCTTTGGACTTTTTCCGACAGGACCCACGCGAACATACCCATCGCATTGATTACCAGGGCCGCAGTTGGTATGTGCCCAGCTACCGGTTCGGTGAATACAAAATCTGGGGGCTGACGGCAATCATGATTGTCGAGCTGATCAACCTGCTCTATGACGATGCCAAGATCAGCCTGCACCATCCGCCCAAGAGCTTCATCAATCTATAAGCCATCGTTTAAATGGCATGCCGTGAGGAAAAACCATGAAATACCGCCTGGGCGACGCCCGCGTCGAGACCCATCCCAACAGTTGGGTTGCACCGAATGCCACGCTGGTGGGCAAGGTCAAGCTGGAGGAGGGCGCCAACGTCTGGTTCAACGCGGTGTTGCGTGGCGATAACGAGCTGATCCTGATCGGCAAGAACAGCAACGTGCAGGACGGCAGCGTGATGCACACCGACATGGGCTACCCGCTGACCCTTGGCACCGGCGTGACCATTGGCCATAACGCCATGCTGCACGGCTGCACCGTCGACGACTACAGCCTGATCGGTATCAACGCAGTGATCCTCAACGGCGCCAAGATCGGCAAGCACTGCATCATCGGCGCCAACTCGCTGATCGGTGAAGGCAAGGAAATCCCCGACGGCTCGCTGGTCATGGGCTCGCCGGGCAAAGTGGTGCGTGAGCTGACCGAGGCGCAAAAGCGCATGCTTGAAGCCAGCGCCGCGCACTATGTGCATAACTCGCAGCGTTATGCCCGTGACCTGGTCGAGCAGGAATGAGCACGATTGAGCGACCGGTCGCCTCGCCCTGCGTCAGCATTTGCGCACTGAATGATGACGATATCTGCACCGGCTGCCAGCGCAATGTGGATGAAATCACGCGTTGGAGCCGCATGGACAACGCCGAGCGCCGGGTGGTGCTGGGGTTGTGCCATGAGCGGGCGGTGGCGAGTGGGATGGTGTGGATGACCCCTGGAAAATCTGGCGCCTGACAGGCCTCATCGCAGGCAAGCCAGCTCCCACCCTTGATGTGTGAATACCCTCAAATGTGGGAGCTGGCTTGCCTGCGATGAGGCCCTGCCAGACGACATCCTTGTAATTGTGTACCCTGTGCGGCATTGCCCACAGGTCCATCCTCCATGTTTTTCCTGATCGCCTACATCAGCAGCGTCGTGCTGATCAACTTCGCCTTCTCCACCGCCCCACACCTGGACATCATCTGGTCCGCCTGGGGCGGCCTGGTATTTATCCTGCGCGACATGGTGCAAACCCGCTTCGGCCATGGCGCAATCATCGCCATGCTGGCGGCACTGGTGCTGTCCTATATCACCTCCGACCCGTCCATCGCCCTGGCCAGTGCCACGGCGTTTGCGGTGTCCGAATGCATCGACTGGCTGGTGTTCAGCATCACCAAGCGCCCGCTGCATGACCGCCTGTGGATAAGTTCGGCGCTGAGCATTCCCCTCGATACCTTTATCTTTTTCGGCCTGATCGGCGCACTGACGCCGGCGGTGGCGGGCACGGCGTTGGTGTCCAAGTTCGCCGGTGTCACCGTGGTCTGGCTGATCATGGCCTGGCGCATCCGCCGGCGGGCTGTCGCCAACTGAGGCCAATTTTTACAGTTCATGTAAAATGCCGGCCTTTCTCCCCCATGATCCGCTCCCCTGAGGACCTGAGATGACCCGAATCGGAACTCCATTGTCGCCAACCGCGACCCGCGTTTTGCTGTGTGGCTGCGGTGAGCTGGGCAAGGAAGTGGTGATCGAACTGCAACGCCTGGGCGTTGAAGTGATTGCCGTGGATCGCTACGCCAACGCGCCGGCCATGCAGGTGGCGCACCGTAGCCATGTGATCAACATGCTTGACGGGGCCGCATTGCGTGCGGTGATCGAGGCGGAGAAACCGCACTTTATCGTGCCGGAAATCGAAGCCATCGCCACCGCGACCCTGGTGGAACTGGAGGCCGAAGGCTTTACCGTCATTCCGACCGCCCGCGCCACGTCGTTGACCATGAACCGTGAAGGCATCCGTCGCCTGGCCGCCGAAGAACTGGACCTGCCGACCTCGCCGTACCACTTCGCCGACACCTTCGAAGCCTACAGTAAGGCTGTCCAGGACCTGGGCTTCCCGTGCGTGGTCAAGCCGGTGATGAGTTCGTCGGGCAAGGGCCAGAGCCTGTTGCGCAGCACTGATGACGTGCAGAAAGCCTGGGACTACGCCCAAGAGGGCGGGCGTGCCGGCAAAGGCCGGGTGATCATCGAAGGTTTTATCGACTTCGACTACGAAATCACCCTGCTGACCGTGCGCCACATCGGCGGTACCACCTTCTGCGCGCCGGTAGGGCATCGCCAGGAGAAGGGCGACTATCAGGAGTCCTGGCAGCCGCAGGCCATGAGCCCGATTGCTTTGGCCGAATCCGAGCGCGTTGCCAAGGCGGTGACCGAAGCCTTGGGCGGTCGTGGTCTGTTTGGTGTGGAGTTGTTCATCAAAGGCGATCAGGTGTGGTTCAGCGAAGTGTCGCCGCGCCCCCATGACACTGGCCTGGTAACCCTGATCTCCCAGGACCTGTCGCAGTTTGCCTTGCACGCGCGCGCCATTCTCGGCCTGCCGATCCCGTTGATCCGTCAGTTCGGGCCTTCGGCGTCGGCGGTGATTCTGGTGGAGGGGCAGTCGACCCAGACGGCGTTTGCCAACCTCGGCGCCGCGCTGAGCGAGCCGGATACAGCGTTGCGTCTGTTTGGCAAACCTGAAGTAAACGGCCAGCGCCGCATGGGCGTGGCACTGGCGCGGGACGAGTCGATTGAAGCGGCTCGTGCCAAGGCGACCCGTGCTTCCCAAGCAGTTGTTGTAGAGCTCTAAGCCGCCACGCTCGTTCCCACGCTTTGCGTGGGAATGCCTCTTGTGACGCTCTGCGTCGCGCTTGGGGACGCAGAGCGTCCCTAACTGCATTCCCACGCAGAGCGTGGGAACGAGCATGGGGTCAGGCGACCTTGTTCAAGTCGTTATCCCGCGTCTCTTTCAGGCACAGCACCGCAATCAAACTCAGCAACGCTGCCGCCGACACATACCCACCGACATAACTCAGCCCACCCATCGCCACCAGCTTGGTCGCGAAGAACGGCGCCGCCGAGGCTCCCACGATCCCCCCCAGGTTATACGCCGCCGATGCGCCGGTATAACGCACGCGGGTCGGGAACAGTTCTGGCAGCAGCGCGCCCATCGGTGCGAACGTCACGCCCATCAAAAACAGCTCCAGGGCCAAAAACAGCGCCACGGCCCAGGTGGAGCCATGGGTCAGCAGCGGCTCCATGGTAAAGCCCGACAGAATTGCCAGGACCGCGCCGACAATCAGCACCGGCTTGCGCCCGTAGCGATCACTGGCCAAGGCGGCCAATGGTGTCGCCAGCCCCATGAACAGCACCGCAAAGCACAGCAGGCCGAGGAAGGTTTCACGGCTGTAGCCCAAGGTGGAAACGCCGTAGCTCAACGAAAACGCCGTGGTGATGTAGAACAGCGCATAGCACACCACCATCGACGCGGCGCCCAGCAGTACCGGCAGCCAATGCTGGCTGAACAGTTCCACCAGCGGCACTTTCACGGGTTTTTCCTTGGCCACTGCATTGGCGAACACCGGCGTCTCATGCAGTTTGAGGCGCGCATACAGGCCCACCATCACCAGCGCGGCGCTGAGGATGAACGGAATGCGCCAGCCCCAGCTGCGAAATTGCTCGTCATTCAGGCTCATGGCCAAAATCAGGAACAAACCGTTGGCCGCCAGGAAGCCTATCGACGGGCCCAGTTGGGGAAACATGCCGAACCAGGCGCGCTTGCCCTTGGGGGCATTCTCGGTCGCCAGCAAGGCCGCGCCGCCCCATTCTCCACCCAGGCCGAGGCCTTGGCCGAAGCGTAAAACACACAAGAGAATCGGGGCCCAGGCGCCGATGCTGTCGTAGCCCGGCAACAAGCCGATCAAGGTGGTGCACACCCCCATCAGCAGCAGCGAAGCCACAAGGGTTGATTTACGGCCGATGCGGTCGCCGAAGTGACCGAACAACGCCGACCCCAGTGGCCGGGCGATAAAGGCGATGCCGAAGGTCAGAAACGACGCCAGCATCTGTGCGGTGCCGGAGGTCTGTGGGAAAAACACCGGGCCGATCACCAGAGCGGCAGCCGTGGCGTAGATGTAGAAATCGTAGAACTCAATGGCGGTGCCGACGATGCTCGCCGTGGCGACGCGGGCGGTCGAGTTGGCAGGTGCGGCGCTCGCGGCCTCTTGGTAGGTGGTGCTCATAACGTTATCCCTGACGGTTATTGCGCGTTTGGACGCGGATTATTATTGGTCGAGCACCCATGGATCAGGGCTATGCGCGGAGCGGCTCGGGATGGGAGCAAACGCCGGTCGGACATGGTAAGGCGGTGCCAGGACACGCTGAGTGCGGGTAGCACGCGGTCGGGCGGGGCTTGGGTAAGCCGCAGGGATTATAGGAAGGGGGCTAAGGATCCAACAAGGGGCTGGTGAGGATCTATGGCCTGGAACTGGATCAATGTGGGAGCTGGCTTGCCTGCGATAGCATCCCCTCGGTTCAACTGAAGGACCGAGTCGCCTGCATCGCAGGCAAGCCAGCTCCCACATTGACCGGGTTGAGCCTGCTGAGGTCAGGCGGCCACTGGCACGTGGCTGGTATGCCAGATCAATACTTTGCTCACCCGGTTGTCCTCGGTCTCGAGGATTTCCAGGCGATAGCGGCCGACTTTCAGGCACACCGCGCAATCGGGGATGGTTTCCAGCGCTTCGGTCACCAGGCCGTTGAGGGTCTTGGGACCGTCGCTGGGCAGGTGCCAGCCCAGGCTTTTGTTCAGTTCGCGGATCGAAGCGGCGCCGTCGATGATGTAGCGGCCATCGGGCTGGGCTTCGATATGCGGGTTATCCACCGCCTGATCGCTTTCGAATTCGCCGACGATCTCTTCCAGAATATCTTCCAGGGTGACGATGCCCAGCACTTCACCGTACTCGTCCACCACCATGCCCAGGCGCCGCTGTTGTTTGTGGAAGTTCAGCAGTTGCAGCTGCAACGGCGTGCTTTCCGGCACGAAGTAAGGCTCGTGGCAGGCGGCGAGCAGGGCCTCTTTGGTCAGGCTGGCGTCAGGCAGCAGGTGTTGGACCTGCCGGGTGTTGAGCACGGCCTGCACCTGGTTGATGTCGCTGTGGAACACCGGCAGGCGTGTGCGCGGCGAGGTGCGCAACTGTTCGATGATGTTTTCTATTGGCTCATCGAGGTTGATGCCGTCCACTTCACTGCGCGGCACCAGGATGTCGTTGACCGTGATGTTGTCCAGGGCATGGATACCGGGCAGGCCGGGAGTGCGGTCGGCGTCGGTATCGGGCTCTGGGTTGTCATCATGGTCGGGCAGGGGCTCGTCGCTGTTTTTCGCCACGCCGGATTTGCGTGCAAACGGGCGCAATAACAGCAGGCTGATGCCATTGAGCAGCCAGGCCAAGGGGTAGAGGATTTTCAGCGGCACGCCCAGCAATGTATTGCCAAAGCCCAGCACTGCCTGAGGGTGACGGGTGGCCAGGGCGCGGGGCAGGTAGTCGGCCAGCACCAGCAGCGCTGCGCACGAAATCAGCCAGCCTAGCCAGGGCCCGTTCTCTGCCCAGGCATAGATTGCCAGCAGGGTGCAAAGAATCACCACGGCGGCGCGACACAGGCTGTTGCACAGGATCAGGCTATGGCGCGGGAAGCTCAGGCGGGCGGCCGCCTTGTCGCCCTGGCGGGTGCCAGGGCGCAGGGCCAGCAGGTGTTGTTGCGCAGCTTCTATGGCAGTAAACAGCGCCGCCCACAAAATCAGCAGGGCAATTACGGCGAGCATCGGCCCTAAGGGCAAGTTGTCCATGATCACTGCCCGTCAGATATGCAGGATGTATTCGCGAACCAGCTTGCTGCCGAAATAGGCCAGCATCAACAGGCAGAAACCGGCCAGGGTCCAGCGGATGGCCTTGTGCCCGCGCCAGCCGAGGCGGTTGCGCCCCCACAGCAGCACGCTGAACACGACCCACGCCAGGCACGCCAGCAAGGTTTTATGGACCAGGTGCTGGGCAAACAGGTTTTCGACGAACAGCCAGCCGGAGATCAGCGACAGTGACAGCAGGGTCCAGCCGGCCCACAGGAACCCGAACAGCAGGCTTTCCATGGTTTGCAGGGGCGGGAAGTTCTTGATCAGCCCCGACGGGTGCTTGTGCTTGAGCTGGTGATCCTGCAGCAGCAGGAGCAGGGCCTGGAACACCGCGATGGTGAACATGCCGTAGGCGAGGATGGACAGCAGGATGTGAGCGAGGATGCCCGGCTCCTCGTCGATCACCTGTACGGTGCCGGTGGGGGTGAACTGCGCCAGCAGCACCGTGAGCATTCCCAGGGGGAATAGCAGCACCAGCAGGTTCTCCACCGGAATCCGGTAGCAGGCCAGCAGCGTCAGCGCGATGACGGCCGCGGCGATCAGGCTGGCGGCGCTGAAAAAGTCCAGGCCCAGGCCGACCGGGGTCATCAGGTGGGTGAACAGGCTGGCGGCATGGGCTAGCAGGGCCAGCACGCCAAGGCCGACGAGCAGACGTTTGTCCGCTTTGGCGCCTTGGGCCAGACGAGTGCCCTGATAGAGGGTCGCAGCGGCATACAAAATGGCGGCGGCGAGGCTGGGTAGCAAACTGGGTGACAAGGGGAGCATAAATCCTGGTAGGCAAGCCCGAAAGGCGTTGAGTTTGGCACACACCTGCGTTGCACGAAAGACTCCCGGGCCAGACAGCGGGTGTGCATGGGCGCAGTCTTCGCTATAATCCGCGACCTGCCCACGCCGCAGGCTCGGCGAACGCTGTTTTTAATAGCGATTTCCCCCAGCCTGGGCCGCCATTACCTCGGTCTACCTGCATTTCGATGAATAGGGCCTGAAAGGATCGCGCATGTTTGAAAACTTGACTGACCGTCTCTCGCAGACGCTGCGCCACGTTACCGGCAAGGCCAAGCTGACCGAGGACAATATTAAAGACACCCTGCGTGAAGTGCGCATGGCGTTGCTGGAAGCCGACGTGGCTTTGCCGGTGGTGAAGGACTTCGTCAACTCGGTCAAGGAGCGTGCGGTCGGCACCGAAGTGTCCCGCAGCCTGACCCCGGGCCAGGCCTTTGTGAAGATCGTCCAGGCCGAGCTCGAAAGCCTGATGGGCGCGGCCAACGAAGACCTGAACCTCAGCGCCGTGCCGCCAGCCGTCGTGCTGATGGCGGGTCTGCAAGGTGCGGGTAAAACCACCACCGCCGGCAAACTGGCGCGCTTCCTTAAAGAGCGCAAGAAGAAATCCGTGATGGTGGTGTCGGCCGACGTGTACCGTCCGGCGGCCATCAAGCAGTTGGAAATGCTCGCGGGCGAAGTGGGCGTGACCTTCTTCCCGTCCGACCTGAGCCAGAAGCCGGTCGACATTGCCAACGCGGCTATTAAAGAAGCCAAGCTCAAGTTCATCGACGTGGTCATCGTCGATACCGCCGGTCGCCTGCACATCGACGAAGAGATGATGGGCGAGATCAAGGCGCTGCATGCCGCGATCAACCCGGTCGAGACCCTGTTCGTGGTCGACGCCATGACCGGCCAGGATGCGGCCAATACCGCCAAGGCCTTTGGTGACGCACTCCCGCTGACCGGCGTGATCCTCACCAAGGTCGACGGCGACGCCCGTGGCGGTGCCGCGCTGTCGGTACGTGCCATTACTGGCAAGCCGATCAAGTTCATCGGTATGGGCGAGAAGAGCGAAGCGCTCGAGCCGTTCCACCCTGAGCGTATCGCCTCGCGCATCCTCGGCATGGGTGATGTGCTCAGCCTGATCGAGCAGGCCGAAGCCACGCTCGACAAGGACAAGGCCGACAAACTGGCCAAGAAGCTGAAGAAGGGCAAGGGCTTCGATCTCGAAGACTTCCGCGACCAGCTGCAACAGATGAAGAACATGGGCGGCCTCGGCGGCCTGATGGACAAGCTGCCCAACATCGGCGGTGTGAACCTGGCGCAAATGGGCAACGCCCAGGGCGCGGCAGAGAAACAGTTCAAGCAGATGGAAGCCATCATCAACTCCATGACCCCGGCCGAACGCCGCGACCCTGAGCTGATCAGCGGTTCGCGCAAGCGCCGGATCGCCATGGGTTCCGGCACCCAGGTGCAGGACATCGGTCGCTTGATCAAGCAGCACAAGCAGATGCAGAAGATGATGAAGAAATTCTCCGCCAAGGGCGGTATGGCCAAGATGATGCGCGGCATGGGCGGTATGTTGCCCGGCGGCGGCATGCCTAAAATGTAAAGTATTCGAGCGCAAGCCTTGCTTGCGCTCCGCCCCACAGGGATGTGGGATCTCCAGCAAACCCGCCGTTGGCGGGCGCTGACTCGCCGTTTTAACCGACGGCTCTATAGCAGATCTGAATGGCACGCTGATAGGCGCCAGAAAAAGACATTTGCAAAAGTCCGGATATTCCTTAGAATATGCGGCCTTTCGGGCACCTATGCCCGCTGTGCATTTAGATTTGCAGCACCGACTACAGGAACGATGTTCACATGCTAACAATCCGTCTTGCCCTTGGCGGCTCCAAAAAGCGCCCGTTTTACCACTTGACCGTAACCGACAGCCGCAACCCGCGTGACGGTTCGCACAAGGAACAGGTTGGTTTCTTCAACCCTGTTGCTCGTGGTCAAGAAGTTCGTCTGTCCGTGAACCAAGAGCGCGTAGCCTACTGGCTGAGCGTTGGCGCACAGCCATCCGAGCGCGTTGCAAAACTGTTGAAGGACTCGGCTAAGGCCGCAGCCTGAGCAATATGAACGCGACGCCAGCTGTTGCTGATGATTTGATCGTTATCGGCAAGATTTACTCTGTTCATGGCGTTCGCGGCGAAGTGAAGGTGTATTCCTTTACTGATCCGACTGAAAACCTGTTGCAGTACAAAACCTGGACGCTCAAGCGCGAAGGGAGTGTGAAGCAGGTTGAGCTGGTCAGTGGACGCGGGAGCGACAAGTTCCTGGTCGCAAAGCTCAAGGGTCTTGATGATCGTGAAGAAGCTCGTCTTCTGGCCGGTTATGAGATCTGCGTGCCGCGCAACCTGTTCCCTGAATTGACCGACGGCGAGTACTACTGGTACCAGCTCGAAGGTCTGAAGGTTATTGATCAACTCGGGCAATTGCTGGGGAAAATCGATCATCTTCTGGAAACCGGCGCCAATGATGTAATGGTGGTCAAGCCTTGCGCTGGCAGCCTGGATGACCGTGAACGCCTGTTGCCCTATACCGAGCAATGCGTGTTGGCCGTCGACCTGGCAGCGGGCGAGATGAAGGTGGAATGGGACGCGGACTTCTAAGCGTGGCTAATTTGCGCATTGAAGTGATCAGTTTGTTTCCCGAGATGTTTTCCGCCATCAGCGAGTACGGCATCACCA
This sequence comes from Pseudomonas sp. BTN1, assembly GCF_001907715.1. Taxonomy (NCBI): domain Bacteria; kingdom Pseudomonadati; phylum Pseudomonadota; class Gammaproteobacteria; order Pseudomonadales; family Pseudomonadaceae; genus Pseudomonas; species Pseudomonas sp. BTN1. Next base: position 115,153 of record NZ_MPBM01000007.1, read on the forward strand.
GTCGGGCGGTGAAACAGGGGCTGTTGCAGCTCACCTGTTGGAACCCGCGAGACTACACGACGGATCGACATCACACTGTGGACGATCGCCCATTTGGCGGTGGCCCGGGCATGGTGATGAAGATCAAGCCCCTGGAAGATGCGTTGGTTCAGGCCAAGGCAGCCGCCGGGGAGAAGGCGAAGGTAATTTACCTGTCCCCTCAAGGCCGTCAGCTGAAACAGGCGGCGGTACGCGAACTGGCGAATGAGGAAAGTTTGATCCTGATTGCCGGTCGCTATGAAGGCATTGACGAGCGTTTTATTGAAGCTCATGTCGATGAAGAGTGGTCGATTGGGGACTATGTCCTGTCTGGCGGCGAGCTGCCGGCGATGGTCCTGATAGATGCGGTTACACGACTGCTGCCCGGAGCTTTAGGGCATGCGGACTCCGCGGAGGAAGATTCCTTCACGGATGGTTTGCTGGATTGCCCGCACTACACCCGTCCGGAGGTGTATGTGGATCAGCGTGTTCCCGACGTATTGCTAAGTGGCAATCACGCACACATCCGGCGTTGGCGTTTACAGCAGTCCCTTGGTCGGACCTATGAACGACGCGCCGATCTTCTGGAAAGCCGCTCGCTTTCTGGAGAAGAGAAGAAGCTGCTCGAGGAATACATCCTCGCGCGGGACGATAGTTAACAACGTATCGATGGTAGGTCCATTGACTTACCTTAGGAGCACAGCATGACTAACAAAATCATCCTTGCACTCGAAGCAGAGCAGATGACCAAAGAGATCCCTACCTTTGCCCCGGGCGACACCATTGTCGTTCAGGTGAAAGTGAAGGAAGGCGACCGTTCGCGTCTGCAAGCGTTCGAAGGCGTGGTAATCGCCAAGCGTAACCGTGGTGTGAACAGTGCTTTCACTGTTCGTAAAATCTCCAACGGTGTTGGCGTAGAGCGTACTTTCCAGACCTACAGCCCGCAAATCGACAGCATGGCCGTCAAGCGTCGCGGTGACGTACGTAAAGCCAAGCTGTACTACCTGCGTGACCTGTCCGGTAAAGCAGCTCGCATCAAGGAAAAACTGGCTTAAGTCCAGCTTCCCGATGCAGAAAAAAGCAGCCTACGGGCTGCTTTTTTGTGCCTGAAATTTGCCTATCTGCCGGTATTGACCCATGACCACCCGCCTCGAAGAAATCCAGCGCCGCACCGACCTGTCCGTCACCCACGTGACCAAGGCCGTGTTCCCGCCCACCACCAATCATCACAACACCCTGTTCGGCGGCACTGCCCTGGCCTGGATGGACGAAGTGTCGTTCATCACCGCCACGCGTTTCTGTCGCTTACCTTTGGTGACGGTCTCCACCGACCGTATCGACTTCAACCATGCGATCCCGGCTGGCTCTATCGTTGAGCTGATCGGTCGGGTGATCAAGGTCGGCAACACCAGCCTCAAGGTCGAGGTTGAAGTGTTCGTCGAGAGCATGAGCGCTGATGGCCGTGAAAAGGCGATCCAGGGCGTATTCAGCTTTGTCGCGATTGACGCAGATAAACGCCCTGTCCCAGTACTGCCTGGCTTTGTTGACTGATTACTCGGCGGTGCTGGCCTGCGGTTGAATGACCGCCAGCAAGGTCCAGCCCGCTACGGGCTTCAAATTGCTCTCGGGCGAGACCACGTGCACCCAGCCGCTGGTGTCCCTGGCAAACAGCAAGGTGGCGCGCTCGCCGTGCAACGCCTGGTACTGCTCCCAGCCAAAGCCGTCGGTGAGGTTGGTGCTATACAGTTCGGCGCCCTGGCCCAACAGGCTGGCCAGTTTGGTGTAGCTCAAAGGTTGGCTGCCCAGCAAATGGCCACGGTGTTCATGGCTGGCCTTGTGCTTGTCGGTGCGACGGTTTTCCTGGCTGCTGGCCAGGGCGAACAGGCGATGGCCGAAGTCATGGCGAAAACGCATGGTGGCCAAGGCATTCAGTTCGCCAGAAGGCGAGAGGGCGAGCAGATGCCCCAGGCCGACCAGGTCCAGATGGGATTCGGCATGCTGGGAGGCCGGGTTGCCGAAGTACGTAGGCAAGCCTTCCATACGACTGGCGCGGATGTTTTCCCAGCTGGAATCCGTCAGCAACACGCGGCTGCCCAATTGCTGCAACGCCTTGCCGAGTGCTCGCGCCGGGCCGTTCGCACCCACGATCAGGAAGCCGCTAGGCGCCGGCTCAGCGACTTTGAGCAGGCGGGCCAAGGGGCGTGCCGTGGCGCTTTGCAGCACCACGGTGCCGATGATCACCGCGAAGGTCAGCGGCACCAGCAACAACGCGCCTTCGTGGCCAGCCTCATCCAGACGGATCGCAAAGATCGCTGACACCGCCGCCGCCACAATGCCCCGTGGGGCGATCCAGGCCAGCAGCGCGCGCTCGCGCCAGTTCAACCCCGAGCCAAAGGTCGAAAGCGCCACGTTCAACGGGCGTGCAATGAATTGGATGATCAACAGCAGGATCAACACGAACGGCCCCAGGGCGATCATGGCGTTCAGGTCCAGGCGTGCCGCCAGCAGGATAAACAGCCCGGAAATCAGCAACACGCTGAGGTTTTCCTTGAAGTGCAGGATGTGCCGTACATCCACGCCTTTCATGTTCGCCATCCACATGCCCATCAGCGTGACCGCCAGCAGGCCGGACTCATGCATCACCTGGTTGGAAGCGATGAAGATACCCAGCACGCCCGCCAGTGTCGCCAGGTTATGCAGGTATTCCGGCAACCACTGGCGGCGCATGATCTGCCCCAGTACCCAGCCACCGGCGATGCCGAACAGGCTGCCGCAGAGGATGACGCCGCCGAAGGTCAGCAGGCTGTGGCTCAAACCATCGCCCGACGCACTGGCGATGATAAAGCTATACACCACTACCGCCAGCAGTGCGCCAATCGGGTCGATGACGATACCTTCCCAGCGCAGGATATTGGCGATGGACGCTTTGGGGCGCACCACACGCAACATGGGCACGATCACGGTTGGGCCGGTGACCAGTGTCAGGGTGCCGAACAGCAGTGCCAGCATCCAGTCGAAACCCAGCAGCCAGTGGGTGGCCAGGGTGATCACCGCCCAGGTCGAGAGTGCGCCGACGGTGACCAGCCGGTGGACGACGCTGCCGATTTCCTTCCATTCCGACAGGTGCAGGGTCAGGCTGCCCTCAAACAGGATCAGCGCCACTGCCAACGACACCAATGGCATCAACAGAGGGCCGAACATTTCCTGCGGGTCGAGCCATCCGAGTATCGGCCCTGCCAGAATCCCGCTCAGCAGAAGAAACAGAATCGCCGGCAGTTTCAGGCGCCAGGCCAGCCACTGGCAGCCGAGTGCGGCCACGCCAATACCGCCAAAAGCCAACAAAATCTGTTGTTCGTTCATTAAAGCTTCCTGTTCCTTGAATTAGCGGGCTATGAAAGACTAATGGCTCTTGCCACAGTTCACTAAATAATTCGCGTATTGCCTTGTGCTGCGTTGCTTGAGTGCCCATGCCTGCCATTGACCATCCCCTGATCGACCGCTTCCTCGACGCCCTCTGGTTGGAAAAAGGCCTGTCGGACAACACACGCCAGGCCTACCGCAGTGACCTGGCGCTGTTTAACGGCTGGCTGCAGGAGAAAAAACTTGAGCTGAAAAATGCCGGGCGCGAGCTGATCCTCGATCACCTGGCCTGGCGCCTGGAGCAGAACTACAAACCGCGCTCCACTGCGCGATTCCTCTCCGGCGTGCGTGGCTTTTATCGCTACCTGCTGCGGGAAAAACTCATTGCCGTCGACCCGACCCTGCAAATCGACATGCCGCAACTCGGCAGGCCGTTGCCCAAATCCTTGTCGGAAGCCGACGTCGATGCCCTGCTCGCGGCCCCGGACCTGAGCGAGGCCATCGGCCAGCGCGACCGTGCCATGCTGGAGGTGCTGTATGCCTGCGGCCTGCGCGTCACCGAACTGATCAGCCTGACCCTGGAGCAGGTCAACCTGCGCCAGGGCGTGTTGCGCGTGATGGGCAAGGGCAGCAAGGAGCGGCTGGTGCCGATGGGCGAGGAGGCGATTGTGTGGGTCGAGCGCTACATGCGCGATGCGCGCCACGAACTGCTGGGTGGGCGCCCCAGCGACGTGCTGTTTCCCAGCCAGCGCGGCGAGCAGATGACCCGCCAGACCTTCTGGCACCGCATCAAGCACCAGGCCAAAGTGGCCGGGATCGGCAAGGCGCTGTCGCCCCACACCTTGCGCCATGCGTTCGCCACCCACTTGCTCAACCACGGTGCGGATTTGCGCGTGGTGCAAATGCTGCTTGGGCACAGCGACTTATCCACAACCCAGATCTACACCCATGTGGCACGCGCACGTTTGCAGGACATGCACGCCAAGCACCACCCGCGCGGATAAAACCGTCAGAAATGGCCCATTTTACCTGTCGCGGTCTGCCCTCCCGCCCAACTGTGGTAGGCTTTGCCGGTTCGCAAAGGGGACGGCACCCGTTGTGTTCCAGATCTGTATTCTGCTCCCGTCCCTGCCTCTGCCTTCAGGAGTTCCCATGCGCTTGACCCAGATTATTGCCGCCGCAGCCATTGCGTTGGTTTCCACCTTTGCGGTCGCCGATGATGCGGCCGAGCAGACCATTCGCAAGAGCCTGGCCAACCTGGCGCTCGATACCCCGATCGAAAGCATCAGCGCCAGCCCCATGGCCGGCCTGTATGAAGTCAAGCTCAAGGGTAGCCGCGTGCTGTACGCCAGTGCCGATGGCCAGTACATCGTCCAGGGCTACCTGTTCCAGCTCAAGGACGGCAAGCCGGTCAACCTGACCGAGAAGGCCGAGCGCCTGGGCGTGTCGAAGCTGATCAACGGCATCCCGGTGGCTGAAACCGTGGTTTACCCCGCCATTGGCGAAACCAAGACCCATATCACCGTGTTCACCGACACCACCTGCCCGTACTGCCACAAGCTGCACGCTGAAATCCCGGCACTGAACAAGCTGGGCGTGGAAGTGCGCTACGTCGCCTTCCCGCGCCAGGGCCTGGGTTCGCCGGGTGACGAGCAGTTGCAGGCGGTGTGGTGCTCGGCCGACAAGAAAGCGGCCATGGACAAGATGGTCGACGGCAAGGAAATCAAATCGGCCAAATGCGCCAACCCGGTTTCCAAGCAGTTCGCCCTGGGCCAGTCCATTGGTGTGAACGGTACACCGGCCATCGTTTTGGCCGACGGCCAGGTGATTCCGGGCTACCAGCCGGCGCCGCAAGTTGCCAAACTGGCACTGGGTGCCAAGTAAGCATTTATCGTTGAGCCTTTGACGATCATGGCCCGCCGAACCGTCGGCGAGTCATTAATTGAGAGCCGCAGTTGTGCGGCTGTTTTCACGGCCGACCTAGCGTCGGCCGTTTCATGGGGAGTTCTTCAGTGAAACCGGTCAAAGTAGGCATCTGTGGGTTAGGGACCGTCGGTGGCGGTACCTTCAACGTACTTCAGCGTAACGCTGAAGAAATTTCCCGCCGCGCAGGTCGCGGGATTGAAGTGGCGCAGATTGCCACGCGTTCGCCAAAGCCTCAGTTCGAAACGACCGGTATTGCGATTACCAACGATGTGTTCGCCGTGGCCACCAACCCTGAGATCGATATCGTTATCGAGCTGGTAGGCGGCTACACCGTGGCCCGCGAGCTGGTGCTCAAGGCCATCGAGAACGGCAAGCACGTGGTCACCGCCAACAAGGCGCTGATCGCCGTGCACGGCAACGAGATCTTCGCCAAGGCTCGCGAGAAGGGCGTGATCGTGGCGTTTGAAGCCGCGGTGGCCGGTGGTATCCCGGTGATCAAGGCGATCCGTGAAGGCCTGTCCGCCAACCGCATCAACTGGGTGGCCGGCATCATCAACGGCACCGGTAACTTCATCCTCACCGAAATGCGCGAGAAGGGCCGTACCTTCGAAGACGTGCTGGCCGAAGCCCAGGCCCTGGGTTACGCCGAAGCCGACCCGACGTTCGACGTGGAAGGTATCGACGCCGCCCACAAGCTGACCATCCTGGCCTCCATCGCCTTTGGTATCCCGCTGCAGTTCGACAAGGCCTACACCGAAGGCATCACCAAGCTGACCACCGCCGACGTGAACTACGCCGAAGCCCTGGGCTACCGCATCAAGCACCTGGGCGTAGCGCGCAGCACCCCGGCGGGCATCGAGTTGCGGGTTCACCCGACGCTGATCCCGGCCGACCGCCTGATCGCCAACGTCAATGGCGTGATGAACGCGGTGATGGTCAACGGTGACGCCGCCGGTTCCACCCTGTTCTACGGCGCCGGTGCCGGCATGGAGCCGACCGCTTCGTCAGTGATCGCCGACCTGGTGGACGTGGTTCGCGCCATGACCAGCGACCCGGAAAACCGTGTGCCGCACCTGGCCTTCCAGCCGGACTCGCTGTCGGCCCACCCGATCCTGCCGATCGAAGCCTGCGAAAGTGCCTACTACCTGCGCATCCAGGCCCAGGACCATCCAGGCGTGCTGGCCCAGGTGGCCAGCATCCTGTCGGAGCGCGGTATCAACATCGAGTCGATCATGCAGAAGGAAGTCGAGGAACAAAACGGCCAGGTGCCGATGATCCTGCTGACCCACCGCGTGCTCGAACAGCACATCAACGATGCCATCCATGCCCTGGAAGCCTTGCAAGGCGTGGTCGGCCCGGTGGTGCGGATTCGCGTCGAACACTTGAACTAACCGATTTGTTCCAGGGGCCCCGTCCATTCGGCGGCCCCTGTTCGAGAATGTTTTAGAGGAGCCAGTCATGCGTTACATCAGCACCCGCGGCCAGGCACCGGCCCTGAATTTCGAAGACGTTCTGCTGGCAGGCCTTGCCACCGACGGCGGCCTGTATGTGCCGGAAAACCTGCCGCGCTTCACCCAGGAAGAAATCGCCTCCTGGGCCGGCCTGCCGTATCACGAGCTGGCTTTCCGAGTGATGCGCCCGTTCGTCACCGGCAGCATTCCGGATGCGGATTTTAAAAAGATCCTGGAAGAGACGTACGGCGTGTTTGCCCATAGCGCCATCGCACCTCTGCGCCAGTTGAACGGCAACGAGTGGGTACTGGAGCTGTTCCACGGCCCGACCCTGGCATTCAAGGACTTCGCCCTGCAACTGCTCGGTCGCCTGCTCGACTACGTGCTGGAAAAGCGCGGCGAGCGCGTGGTGATCATCGGCGCCACCTCCGGCGATACCGGCTCGGCGGCCATCGAAGGGTGCAAGCACTGCGAAAACGTCGATATCTTCATCCTGCACCCGCACAAGCGCGTGTCGGAGGTGCAACGTCGGCAGATGACCACCATCTTCGGTGAGAACATTCACAACATCGCCATCGAAGGCAACTTCGACGACTGCCAGGAAATGGTCAAGAACAGCTTCGCTGACCAGAGCTTCCTCAAGGGCACGCGTCTGGTGGCGGTGAACTCGATCAACTGGGCGCGGATCATGGCCCAGATCGTCTACTACTTCCATGCATCGCTGCAGTTGGGCGGCCCGGCGCGTTCGGTGTCGTTCTCGGTGCCGACCGGCAACTTCGGCGACATCTTCGCCGGTTACCTGGCACGCAACATGGGCCTGCCGATCAACCAGTTGATCGTCGCCACCAACCGCAACGACATCCTGCATCGCTTCATGAGCGGCAACCAGTATGTGAAGGAAACCCTGCACGCCACGCTGTCGCCGTCCATGGACATCATGGTCTCGTCGAACTTCGAACGCTTGCTGTTCGACATGCACGGTCGCAACGGCGCAGCCCTGGCCGAGTTGATGAACAGCTTCAAGCAAGGTGGCGGTTTCAGCGTCGAGCAAGAGCGCTGGACCGAAACCCGCAAGCTGTTCGATTCCCTGGCCGTGGACGATGCACAGACCTGCGAAACCATCGCGCAGGTCTATGCCGAGACCGGCGAAGTGCTCGACCCGCACACGGCTATCGGCGTGAAAGCCGCCCGCGAATGCCGCCGCAGCCTGGATATTCCAATGGTGATCCTCGGTACCGCGCACCCGGTCAAGTTCCCGGAAGCGGTCGAGAAAGCCGGCATTGGCAAGGCCCTGGAGTTGCCGGAGCATTTGACCGACCTGTTCGAGCGCGAAGAGCGCTGCACCGTATTGGCCAATGACCTGAAGACAGTGCAGGCGTTTGTCAGCCAGCATGGCAATCGGGGCAAACCGCTCTGATCGACAGGGCTGCCTGAAGGCCGACGGGCATCTTTGTGCTGCCCATCGATCCAAAATGTGTGGGCTTGCTCGCGAATGAGGTGGATCAGTCACACATTCAGTGACTGACACAGCGCTTTCGCGAGCAAGCCCGCTCCCACATTTGAGACGGTTTCATCCACCCAAGACGTGGTGGAGCAACAGTCAGCTTTTTTGCAGTCGGCCAAGCCCGTCCTCGTGACGGGCTTTTTCATTCTGGCGAGCCATACTTGCCCAGTCGCCCAATCAAGGAAACCCAACCGGTGCAGGTGTTGATCCAATGGACGTTGAAGCTGGTGTGCCTGTTGTGGCTCATCCAGGTGCCCATGAGCCTGGCCGCCGTCAGCCTGCCGTTCAAACTGGTCCCGGCGTTTATCCCGCTTGAACCTATGCCGCTGGCGCCAACGGAGCAGCAGTGGTTGGCGGCGCATCGGACACTCAAAGTGGGTATCTCGATAGATGACTACCAGCCGATCGATATCACCCGCGACCGCAATCGCTACCAGGGCATCAGCGCCGATTATTTGAGCCTGGTTGGCGCGCGGCTGGGTGTGCCCATGCAAGTGCTGGGCTTCTCCGAGCGCGCCCAGGCGGTCGAAGCGCTGCGCAACGGCACCATCGACATTCTCACCAGTGCCAATGGTTACGAGCGTGACGTACCTGGCCTGCAATTCACCCCGGACTACATGCCCGACCGTTCGGTGGTGGTGCTGCGTCGCGACGATACCCAAGGCGACGATCTGGCCGGCAAGAAGCTGGTGTTGCTCGACGGCTACGCCAACGTGCAGAAGGTGCACGCGGCGTATCCCGACAGCCACATCATGCTCGCCCCCAACCTCTACAGCGGCCTCGAAGCCTTGAAGCAAGGTGACGTCGATGCGTTTATCGGCAACGAAGTGATTGTGCGCGCCTATAAATCGCTGCGGCCTTACCTGGGGTTGCAGATCAAGGAGCAGAGCCGGCTGGCGCCCATCGGTTTTGCCTTCGCCACCCGCCAGGCAGATCCGTTGTTGGGGGCCATGATGAACCGCGCGCTGGCAAGCCTTGACGAGTCGGTGCAGCGTGAAATCCTCGCGCGCTGGACCACCGGGCTCGGCGTCGGTATCAGTGGTGAGCGCGTTGCGTTGTCGGCGTCGGAACAGGCCTGGGTGCGTGAGCATCCCCATGTCGTGGTGGTGGCCCAGCAGATGTCGCCTTACATTTTCAGGGACAAGGACGGCCAGTGGGTTGGCCTGAATGTCGACCTGTTGAATCGCATCTCGCGCATGACCGGTTTGCAGTTCGTCTATGAAGAGGTGGGTTCTACTGCGCAAACCCTGGAATGGCTGGAAACCGGCCGGGCACAGATGAACACGACCCTGGCTGTGAATCAGGAGCGCAGTGCGTTGCTCAACTTCAGTCATGGTTTTGGCGGGTCCGGCTGGGTGTTTATCGAACGTGCCGATGCCGCGCCCCTGACGGGCTTGAACCAGTTGGACGGCAAGGTGCTGGCATTGCCGGCGCGCCATGTCATGGAGAGCCAGATTCGCCATGACCATCCGCGTATCAAGTTGCGCCTGGTGGACAATTACACCCAGGCCCGCGAGTTGGTGCGACGAGGCGAGGCGGCCGCCACGATACAGACCGAAGTGGAAGTGCAGAGTTACCCGGAAGATGGCCTGCGTATCGGACGCAGTGTCGATGGCAAGTGGTCGTCCAACTGCCTGTCGGTGCGCAAGGACCAACCTGAGCTGCTGAGCATTCTGAACAAGGCCCTGGAGGCGTTGCCGGTGGCTGAGCTGAGTGCGTTGCGCCTGCGTTGGATCGGTGCCGTGGCGATTCCGCTGCCGGCCTGGCAACGCGTACCGCCATGGGCCTATTGGACGGTGGCCACGGCGCTGCTGTTTGTGTTGGTGTCGCTGGTGTGGAACAGCCGGCTCAAGCGCCAGATTCGCCAACGGCTGGAGGCCGAGCAACGGCTCAACGATCAGTTGGCGTTCAAGCGCGCACTGCTCGACGGCATGCCCAACCCGCTGTTCGTCCGCGACCTGGACGGGCGCCTGGTGACCTGCAATAAAAGTTATGAACAGCAATTGGCGACCCGGCTGGAGCTGATCCAGGGCCTGACGCTGATGGAGAGCAAGGTCGTGCCCGACGCCACAGCGGCACGCCTGCACGAAGGCCACATGGAGCAATTGGCCACGCAGCAGCCGTTGTTTGTCGACCGGCAATTGGAACTCAACGGCGGCAGTTATCACGTCTACCAGTGGACCGTGCCTTTTTTTGACGCCCAGGGCCGCCTGCAGGGGTTGTTGGGCGGTTGGATCGATATCAACGAACGCAAAGACCTGGAGCGTCAGTTGATGGACGCACGCCAGGCCGCCGACGAAGCGAACTACGCCAAAAGTGCATTTCTCTCGGCCTTGAGCCACGAGATTCGCACTCCCATGACTGCCATCATTGGCTTGCTCGAACTGGAGCAAGAGCGTTGCCTGGCAAGCGGCCAGCCGGTTTCCGAGGCGCTGCAGGTGGCCCATCGTTCGGCGCGCGAGCTGATTGCGCTGATGGGCGACAGCCTGGACTTGGCCAAGATCGAGGCCGGCCACCTGCAACTGGCGCCACAGACCACCGAGTTGAAGCGTTTTTTCGAGGGCATTCAGAGCCTGTTCGAAGCCACAGCGCAAAAGAAGGGCCTGCACCTGACCCTGGCGTTTGATCCGGCTGCTCAGGGTTATTACTGGTTCGACCCGCTGCGGTTACGCCAGGTGATGCACAACCTGTTGGGCAATGCGCTCAAATTTACCGAGCGGGGCGGGGTTCACCTCAGCGTGACCTGCCAACGGGATGAGACCGATACCGAATACCTGCACCTGTGCGTCAAGGACAGTGGCCCGGGCATCAGCGCCGAGCAACAGCCGCGGGTGTTCAAGCCTTTTACTCAGGTGAGCGCCTTGACCGCTGCGCAACACGGTGGCACCGGGCTGGGCCTGAGTATCTGCAAGCAACTGGTGGAATTGATGGGCGGCAGCATTCACCTCGATAGCGTGGTGGGCGAGGGGACAGTGGTGTGCATTGACCTGCGCCTGGACCGGGTCAGCACCGATGATGTGCCGGCAACGCCCACCGCGACGTTGTCACCGACGGGGCGCAGCCTGTCGATACTGGTGGTGGATGATTTGGCGGCCAACCGCCTGGTGCTGGCGCAGCAGTTGCAGTTCCTCGGTCATCAAGTGGTCGCCCTGGAGTCGGCCGAGGCCGCGTTGCAACGCTGGCGTGAGCAGCGTTTTGACGTGTTGGTCACCGATTGCCAGATGCCCGGCATGTCCGGTTATGCCTTGAGTGCGGCGATACGGCGCCTCGAAGCCGAGGAGCAACGGCCTCGTAGCGCGCTGGTGGGTTGCACCGCGAACGCCATGAAAGATGAACAACGCCGCTGCGAGGACGCCGGTATGGATGAACTGCTGGTCAAGCCGGTGACCTTGGAACACTGGACCCAAGTGCTGGCACGCCTGGCACCCCAGCGTTCGTTCGATATCGAGGCCCTGCGCACCATGACCCAGGCCGATGGCCCGGTGCTGCAAAGCATGTTGCAGGAACTGGCCAAGAGCCTGGACCACGAACACGAGGTGTTGGCGGGTGCCCTGGCCGAGCGCGACGTGGCACGCTTGAATGCATCGCTGCACCGGCTCAAGGGCATTTGCTCGCTGGTGGACGCACTGCCACTGGCCAAGGCCTGTGTCGCCCTTGAGCAATGCGCCCGTGAACAGCGCGGCGCCGAGCTTGAAGAACCCTGGTTGCGCTTGTCCGAGGTGCTCAAGGCTTTTCGTCGCGACCTGCAACCTTATCTGGATGCGTAACCCAGCCCGTATGCCGATCAGCCAAGCGAACGCAATGCTCAAGGCAACGAAGATCAAATGTGGGAGCTGGCTTGCCGGCGATAGCGGTAGTGCAGTAACAGATGTAGCGACTGACACACCGCCTTCGCAGGCAAGCCAGCTCCCACAGGAGGTCTGCGCTTGACCGACAAGGCTTGCCCCTCCCACATTTAAAGAAGCTTTTAGGACACGTCCTATGGGATACGGCGTAGCGTATGGCTACTGTGCAGGACTTTCTCTGTACCGACACCCTTACCCATGCGATCCCTGAACGTCCTGATCCTCGAAGACAACCCGTTTCAACTGATGGCCCTGCACCAGATGCTCAATGCTAACGGTGTGTTCAATGTGCGGGCCGCGGAAACGGTCGAAATTGCCCGCCAGTCCCTGGACAGCAAAGGCCCGGTGGATATCGCCATCTGCGACCTGTACCTGGAGCAGGGCGATGGCCTGGCGTTGATCCGTGAGTTGGCGGAACGCCGCCTGGCCCAGGTGTTGATCTTGCTCAGCAACGCCGAGCCCGACGTGCTGGAAGGCGTGGCGAACATGGCTCGCCAATTGGGGCTCAAGGTCTTGGCGTGCTTGCCCAAGCCGGCCTCGGCCAAGCTGATCGGGCAAGTATTGAGCGATTGTCAGGAGCACTTGCGTCCAGGGCCAGCGGTGCTGTCCTGGGAGCGCGTCCGTCAACTGCTGAGCTTGAGCGAGCAGGAACAACTGCCGCCCTCGGCGGATGTCAGCCAGGCGACTATCGCAGCCTGTGGCAGGGTCTGGTACCAGCCCATCGTCAGTCAGGCCGGTGTGTTGCAAGGGGTGGAGGCGCTGGCGCGTTGGCAGTTGCAGGACGGTGAGCTATTGCTGCCTGACGAGTTCCTGCCAGTGCTGGAGTTTGCCGGCATGGAAGAGGCGTTTACCTGGCATGTGCTGGAGCAGGCGCTTGGCCTGGCGAACCAGGTGATGGGCGAAAGCGGCCGAGTGCTGCCGGTAGCTGTGAACATTCCCGGGCGTATGCTGGAGCGCGAGCACTTCCCCCAGGTGCTGCAAGGTTTGCTGCAACTTCATGGTGTGCCCGCCCATAGCCTGACCCTGGAGTTGGTGGAAACCTCGACGCTGAAAACCGACAGCGCCCATGTCACTGGGTTGCTGCGCTTGCGCATGTTGGGTTGCCAGTTGTCCATCGGCGACTTCGGCATGGGCGGCACCAGCCTGCAGCATTTGCTGGAACTGCCTTTTACCGAGCTGAAAATTCCCCCGGCGTTTGCCTGTGGGATGGCCAATGATGATCGCAAGGCCGCTGTGGTGGCGGGCGCCATGAGCATGGCGGCGCGCCTGGATGTCGCCGTGGTGGTCACCGGCGTGGAAACCGCCGCCGATTATCACGCCGTGGGCGAACTGGGCGCGGCGTGGCTGCAAGGTTGCTTTATCGCCCGGCCGATGGAGGCCGAGACGCTCAAGCAATGGATCGCGTTCCAGGCTAGGCCAGCCCGTGTTCCTGCACGTAAATAAACAGGGCGGCATCGTTGACCAGCCCCAGCTTGCGCATGGCGCTGACTTTTTGCGCGCTGACGGTCTGCTTGCTGCGGTGCAGGTGCGCGGCGATCTCGCCCACCGTCATGCCACTGGCCAACAGGCGAATCACCTCCAGTTCCCGGGGTGACAGGTGCTCCTGGGAGTGCAGGCGATCAGCGCCGACTTCCCCGGCCAGGCTCAGCGCCTGGCGGATGGTCTGGGCCACATAGGTACGTTGCTGGCGAACCTGGCGGATCGCCTGGGGCAGCTCATCGGCCAGGCTGGCCTTGCTCAGCAAGCCCATCACGCCCAACGCCAGGATGGAATGAAACAACCCGGCATTGTTGAGCATGGTCACCACCACAATGGGCAGGTGCGGATAGTGCCGGCGCAGTTGCTCGATCAAGCGCAACCCGTCGGCTTGGGGCTCGACGGGCATCATGAAGTCGGTCACCACCACATCGCAGGCACAGTGTTGCAACAACGCACTGAGGGCCTGGGGGGAATTGGCCTCGCCGACGATGCTGATGTGCGTGTCACGCTCGAGCACGGCGCGCAGGCCAATCAGGAAAATCGGGTGATCGTCGGCAATCACGATACGCAAGGGCGGTTCAGACGCAGCTCTCAAGGCAGGCTCCCGGGACAATCCAGGGATTCTAGCCTGTGCGCCGTTGTTTTTTCTCTGTCATCTTTTCCGTGCATGCTCGTTTTCCTCAAGCAGTGGATTACACAAAAGGTAGAACTTTCTGCTTTGAGCACGGGTCACTTGAATGTCAGCCTCTTCGTGACATTTTTGTTTTTCGAACCTTTTTCGAATGATTGAGTGGTGATCGAGATGGAAAGTATCAACCTATTGCTCAGCCAAGCACTGAGCCCTTATCAGGTTACGCTGACCTCTGCCGGTATGCGCGACGACTGCCTGGTAACCGTGAAGAACCCCGGTGGTGCCATCGTGGTTGAACGTGAAGTCGATCGTGCGCAATTGAGCGACAAGCGCGCGCTGGTGGATGTGGTGGATTGCCTGCTCCGCGACCTGAAAATCGCCGAAGGGCGCCTGGAACCTTCAGTCATCGCTGCCTTGCGCAACGCCTCTCAAACCCGTGGCGGCGCACTGGCATGAAACATTATTTTTCTTCGGAACCTTCCTACAAGGTGGTCAGTCAGAGTTTGTAACAGCAAGAGCAGGCATTGTGCTCCGGTGTTTGTCGCTTGCTGTGCGGGTCTTTTTGTAGACCACGTTTAACCCCGAGTTGTCTCCCCACTGCTCGGGGTTTCTTTTTGCCTGGGATTTGTCAGATCGCGCCATCCTCGCGCAGGCGAGTGATAGCCGCCGCGTCGTAGCCCAAGGCATTGAGCACCAGGCTGTTGTGTTCACCCAGTTGCGGGCCGACCCATTCGCAGCTGCCCGGTGTGTCCGAGAGCTTGGGCACGATGCCGGGCATCTTGAAGTCCTTGCCGCCCGGCAACTGCGCCTTGAGGAACATTTCCCGGGCCAGGAATTGCGGGTCGCCCAGCATGTCTTCGGCGCTGTAGATGCGGCTGGCGGGCACCTCGGCTTTGTTCAGATGCTCAATCACCTGGTCGAGAGACAGCGAATTGACCCAGCGATCAATCACGCCGTACAGCTCATCGCGGCGAGCGTCACGCCCGTCATTGCTGGCCAGTGCAGGGTCGTTCGCCAAATCGTCACGGCCGATCACCCGCATGAAGCGCTTGAAGATTGCATCGCCATTGGCGCCGATCTGCACATGCTTGCCGTCTGCGGTGGTGTGGATCGAGGACGGGGTGATGCCGGGCATGATGTTGCCGGTGCGCTCACGGATAAACCCGAACACATCGAACTCGGGGATCATGCTTTCCATCATGGCGAAGATGGCCTCATACAGCGCCACATCCACCACCTGGCCCAAGCCGCCGTTGACTTCGCGGTGACGCAGCGCCATCAGCGCGCCGATCACTGCCCACAACGCGGCAATCGAATCGCCGATGGAAATCCCGGTGCGCACCGGCGGGCGGTCCTCGAAGCCGGTGATATAGCGCAAGCCGCCCATGGACTCGCCCACCGCGCCAAACCCCGGCTGGTCCTTCATCGGCCCCGTCTGGCCGAAGCCCGAGAGGCGTACCATCACCAGCTTGGGGTTGAGGGCGTGCAGGGTTTCCCAGCTCAGGCCGAGTTTCTCCAGCACGCCTGGGCGGAAGTTTTCAATCAGGATGTCGGCGTCGGCCAACAGTTGCTTGAGGATCGCCAGGCCTTCAGGGTGCTTGAGGTTGAGGGTCAGCGACTGCTTGTTGCGCGCCTGTACGAACCACCACAGCGAAGTGCCTTCATACAGCTTGCGCCATTTGCGCAGCGGGTCGCCGCCGTCCGGGGATTCGACCTTGATCACCTCGGCGCCGAATTCAGCGCAAATGCGTGAGGCAAACGGGCCGGCGATCAAAGTGCCCAGTTCGATGACTTTCAGGCCGGCAAGTGGTTTGGCATTAAGCGACATGGGGATCCTTACGAGCGCGGGACGATGATGTCCTGCTTTTTAACATAGGCGAGCCGCGCGGATGCAGCGCAGTATTCGTTCAATGCCCTCGCCATCGGTTAGACTGGCCGCCTTTCCTTGTCTTTAGAAGCCCGTTCATGGCCCAGCCGTCCACGACCTACAAATTCGAACTCAACCTCACCGACCTCGACCGCTCGGTGTACGAGAGCGTCAAACAGACCATCGCCCGCCACCCTTCGGAAACCGAAGAGCGCATGACCGTGCGCCTGCTGGCCTACGCCCTCTGGTACAACGAGCAATTGGCGTTCGGGCGTGGCCTGTCGGATGTGGACGAACCGGCCCTGTGGGAAAAGAGCCTGGATGATCGGGTTTTGCACTGGATCGAAGTCGGCCAGCCGGATGCCGACCGCCTGACCTGGTGCTCGCGCCGCACCGAACGCACCAGCCTGCTGGCCTATGGCAGCCTGCGCGTGTGGGAAGGCAAGGTGGTGCCGGTGGCCAACAACCTGAAAAACGTGCACATCGCTGCCGTGCCCCAGGAAGTCTTGGAGACCCTGGCCAAGGACATGCCGCGGGTGATCAAGTGGGACGTGATGATCAGCGAAGGCACGATCTTTGTGACCGATGACCGTGGCCAGCATGAAGTGCAACTGCAATGGCTGGTCGGCGAGCGCGGTTGAAAAGGTGGGAGCTGGCTTGCCTGCGAGGGCATCCACTCGGTGTGTCTGATGTACCGAGTCGTATGCATCGCAGGCAAGCCAGCGCCCACACTTGATCTCTGCTGCGTTCGCTATCTGTGTTTAACTGATGTATTAGAAGAGAAGCTCCCGTCACCCCATGCGTATCGATCCCCGCCCATTGCCCGCCGTCCTGCCTTTTCTCGGTGAACTGCCGCCGCTGTTGACCCGCCTTTACGCCGCACGCGGGGTGCAGTCGGAGGCCGAGCTGGACAAGAGCCTGGCGCGGTTGATTCCCTATCAGCAGCTCAAGGGCATCGATGCGGCGGTGGACTTGCTGGTGACGGCCCTGGAGCAGCGTCAGCGCATCCTAATCGTCGGTGACTTCGACGCCGATGGCGCCACGGCGAGTACCGTGGGCACCCTGGGCCTGCGTTTGCTTGGCGCGGCCCATGTCGATTACCTGGTGCCCAACCGCTTCGAATACGGCTACGGCCTGACCCCGGAAATCGTCGCGGTGGCGCTGGAGCGCGAGCCGCAGTTGCTGATCACCGTGGACAACGGTATCTCCAGCGTCGAAGGCGTGGCGGCGGCGAAAGCGGCGGGGTTGCAGGTGCTGGTGACCGACCACCACTTGCCCGGCGATGAACTGCCGGCCGCTGACGCCATCGTCAATCCTAACCAGCCGGGCTGCACGTTTCCCAGCAAGGCCCTGGCCGGCGTCGGCGTGATCTTCTATGTATTGATGGCCCTGCGTGCACGGTTGCGCAGCCTGGGTTGGTATGACAACAAGCCCCAGCCGAACATCGGTGAACTGCTTGATCTGGTGGCCCTGGGCAGCGTCGCTGACGTGGTGCCGCTGGACGCCAACAACCGCATCCTCGTGCACCAGGGGCTGGAGCGTATTCGGGCCGGTCGGGCGCGGCCGGGGATCAAGGCGATCCTGGAAGTGGCCAAGCGTGATCATGCGCGTATCACCTCCACCGACCTGGGTTTCATCCTCGGCCCGCGTCTGAACGCGGCCGGACGCCTGGATGACATGAGCCTGGGCATTGAATGCTTGCTTACCACGGACTTCGCCGCCGCACGGGAAATGGCCGCGCAACTGGACGGCATGAACCAGGACCGTAAATCCATCGAGCAAGGCATGCAACGCGAGGCCCTGGCCCAGCTCAAGGACCTGCCGGTGGAGTCGATGCCGTACGGTCTGTGCCTGTTTGACCCGGAGTGGCACCAAGGGGTGATCGGGATCCTCGCGTCACGCATGAAGGAGCGTTATTTCCGCCCGACCATCGCCTTCGCCGATGCCGGTGATGGCCTGCTCAAGGGCTCTGGACGCTCGGTGCAAGGCTTTCATATCCGCGATGCGCTGGCGGTCGTCGCCAGCCAGCACCCCAACCTGATCACCAAGTACGGCGGCCACGCCATGGCGGCGGGGCTGACCTTGCCCGAGGCCAACTTCCCGTTGTTTGCGCAAGCCTTCGATGCCGAAGTGCGTCGGCAATTGCGCGAAGAAGACCTCACCGGCCGCCTGCTTTCAGACGGCACCCTGGCGGTGGAAGAATTTCACCTGGAACTGGCCCGCGCCCTGCGCCATGCCGGCCCGTGGGGGCAGCACTTTCCCGAGCCGTTGTTTCACGGGGTATTCCAGTTGGTGGAGCAGCGGGTGGTGGGCGAGCGGCATTTGAAAGTGGTGCTCAAGAGCGAGTGCGGGTCGGTGAAGCTCGATGGCATCGCCTTTGGTGTGGACCGCGAAGTGTGGCCAAACCCGACGGTGCGTTGGGTGGAATTGGCCTACAAGCTGGATGTGAATGAATTTCGTGGCAATGAGACGGTGCAGTTGATGATTGCCCACATCGAACCGCGCTGATTATTAGCAACACCACACATCAAAAATGTGGGAGCGGGCTTGCTCGCGAAAGCGGTGGATCAGTCACAGCTGCATTGACTGACATTCCGTATTCGCGAGCAAGCCCGCTCCCACATTTTGTTTTATGTGCGGCGCGGGATTATTCGGCTTTGGCCTGATGCTTGACGATAATATCCACCAACCGCTTGGCCAGCGCCGGGTAGTTCTCATCGAAGTGATGCCCGCCCGGCAGCTTCATGGCTTCGCCCACGGCGGTCTTGTCGGTGCAGCCACTCTCGTCGACTTCTTCGGCGCCGTAGATGCACACGACTTTCTCAGGCGGCAGCTTGGCCATTTCCGGGCCGGTGGCGGCTTCTTTGCCGGCGTTGCCCAGCCAGCCTTCCACTTCGATTTCAAAGCTACCGGTACGGGCGAAGGCCAGCAGGATGATCGCGTCCACCCGTTGCTGTTCGTTCTCTGGCATACGGTTGTAGATGGCCGGCAATACGTCGGCGCCGAACGAGTAACCGGTCAGCACGAAGCGCTTGGTGCCCCACTTTTGCCGGTAGTGTTGCATCAGCTCGGTGAGGTCCTTGGCGCTTTGCTCCGGCGTCTTGTGCTGCCAGTAGTAGCGCAGGGTGTCGATGCCCACCACCGGGTAGCCGATCTTCGCCATCTCGCCCGCCACGTCGCGGTCCAGGTCGCGCCAGCCGCCGTCACCGGAGAGGAATAGGGTCACGGTGTCCTTGGCTTGGCCGGCAGGCACTTCTACCACTGGAATCGCCAGGCCGCCGTTGTCCGAACCGACCAGTTGCTTGCGCAGTTCGTTATTCAGCACCTGTGGGTAATGAATGTCGTAGTCGCTGATGCTGGTAGTAGCGCGCGGTGTGTCACGTACGAAACTGGCGCTTTCATCGTCGGGGTTATCGTTCCACGCCACCAGCCAGCTGCCATGGGCGGCGGTTTTCGGCAGCGGGTCGTTGCAGCCTTCCTGTTTCAGGGCGAAGCCCACGGAGATGGCGTTGGCCTTGTCGTCGTTCTGGGTGGCCAGCCAGCGCCAGGCGAGTGCGGCGCCAGGGCCGATGCCGCTGACCAGGGTTGCCGGGCCTTTGAGCTGGGCCAGGGCGCCTTGCAGGGCTTTTTCCTGCAGTGCGCAGTCATCCTTGGGCAGCACCACCTGAACCAGTTGCGCAGCACCGCCCTGGCTCAGGGCAATCAGTTGGCTGTCGGTCAGGGTTTCGTCGGCCATCACCGCCACGGCCACGCGGGC
Source organism: Pseudomonas sp. BTN1 (assembly GCF_001907715.1). Lineage (NCBI taxonomy): Bacteria > Pseudomonadati > Pseudomonadota > Gammaproteobacteria > Pseudomonadales > Pseudomonadaceae > Pseudomonas > Pseudomonas sp. BTN1. Next base: position 134,991 of record NZ_MPBM01000007.1, read on the forward strand.
TTTTGCGTTGCTGGCCGGGGTTACGCGGGTCATTACCGAACCGTCGGCCTGGGGCAAGTGCTCCAGGGTCGGTTGCGGGGCGGGGCGGTTCCAGTACCAGAAGCCACCCGCCGCGATCAGCGCAAGCAGCACCACTAAAGCCAATACATACCGCCAGGAGCGTCGAATCATCAGCGTTTCACCAATCCAGTCAAGCCGCCCGCAATCAGGGCGGCGGTATCGGCCAATGCCACCAGCGGATCCAGTCCTGCGGGCACGGCCATGTAACGGGGTTCCCAGTCGGGCTGGAACTTGTCTTTGAAGCGGCGCAAACCTTGGAAGTTATACAGTTGCTCGCCACGGCGGAACACCATCGAGCCCAGGCGCTGGGTCAGCGGTGCGCCACGGCGCGGTTGCAAGCCCGACAACGGCACCATGCCGAGGCTGAAGCGCGCGTAGTCGTGGCTCTTATAGTGTTGAATCAGGCCCACCATCATGAACTCCATGGTCAACTTGGGCGCGTCCGGGTGGGCACGCATCAGGTCGAGGCTGGCCAGGTCATGATTATAGGTTTCGAGCAGATTAGCGAAGGCCACCGGGCGCCCTTCGAAGCGAATGATCGCGATACGAAAGTGCTTGAGGTAGTCATCGCTGAAACGGCCCAGGGAGAAGCCCTTTTCCCGCACATTCTTACCTGTAAGCCAGGCGTCGGAGATGACTTTTAATTCATCCATCGGCGCCTTGCCCGGTTCGCAGATTTCCAGGGACAGGCCGTCCCGGGTGCCACGGTTCCAGGTGTAGCGCAAATCCTTCATTTCTTTGCCCTTGGCTTCCAGGTCAAAGCGTTTCAGGTCGACGCGGGCTTCTTCACCCAGTTTGATCGCGGTGAGGCCGATGTCCATGTAATACGGCAGGTTCTCGGCGCGTACCTGATAGAACACCGGACGGGCGTGGTGGATGTCGCACAGGTCGCGGAACTGCCAGATCATCTCGGCGCGCGGTTGGGTCGGGCCGATCGGGTCGTACAAGGCCACCAGGCTACGCCCGCGACGGGCATACATCAGGAAGGCTTCATCGTTAGGGTGAAACAGCAGCGCCTTGTCGCCGGTGAGCGCCAGGCCGCCGTCGGGTTGGGACGAGGCCATCAGAATCTTGCTGGCGCGCTCCAGCTCTTCCGGGGTCGGCAGGTGGATGACCGGGCGTGCCGTGCGCAGCAGCCAGGTCAGCGACACGATCACCAGCAACACGGCGGCGCCGAGCAGCGAACGCAAACCACGTGGGGCGTTGGCGTCGAGGGTGAACTGCCACCAGAGTTGGTGGCTGTAGGGCACGTCCTGGTAGGCAAACAGCAACAGCCAGATCGAAGCGCCGAGCACACAGACACTGGCCACCAGGTACAGCGGCGAAAACGGCAACTCGGTCAGGCGACTGGCGCGGTAGAACGAGCGCCGGAAGATGGCCAGCAGCACTGCGGTCATGGTCATCAGGCTGGCTTCTTCCCAGTCGAAGCCTTTAAGCAGCGAAAGCAGGGCGCCAACCAGCAGCAACACCATGGTCAGCATCCAGGCGGCCGACAACCGCCGGCGCAGGCCCTGGGCGAGCAACAGGCACAACACACCGATCAGGCTGGCACCGAAGTGCGACGCGTCAATCAGACGATGGGGGATCAGGAAGCCGATGTTTTCCAGGCGTGAGTCGATCTCTGGCGTGGCGCCGGAAAACAGCAGGACCACGCCGGACAAAAAAACCAGGACGGCCAATACTGGCGCTGCCAGCCCCGACGCTACCCGCAGACTTTGCTGGGTCTGGAACAGGCGCTGGGCCTCGTTGACCAGCAGGAATACACAGGCGATCAGCAGCGGCAGCACCACGTAGATCATGCGGTACAGCAGCAAGGCAGCAGCCAGGGGCGCGGCACCGAGTTTGTCGGCAAAGGCCGCCAGCAGAATCGCTTCGAATACCCCCACGCCGCCCGGCACATGGCTGAGCACACCGGCGGCCAGGGCCAGCAGGTACACCAACAGGAACGGGCCGAAGGGCGGAGCTTCCGGCAACAGCAGATACAGCACGGTGGCGGCTGCGGCGACGTCCAGTGCGGTGATGATCAGTTGCAGGAAAGTCAGGCGTCGGCCAGGCAGGCGCAGGGTACGGCGCCCGGCCTTGACCAGCAGGTTGTCGGGGTAGGGCTGTTCCGGCAGGCGGCGGCGATAGATGCCGATGCACAGCAGGGCCGACAACAGCAGCACGGCGCCGGCAATGCCGCCGAGCAGGCTTTGCGATAAATGCAGGTAAGTGGAGGCGGCCGGCAAGTTGCTCAACGTGGCCAGCGCGGCCAGCGGTGGCAGGGCACAGCCCAGGGCCAGGCTGGCGAATACGGTCATGTGCGCCACTTCCGAGGCGCCGATGCCATGGCGTGCATATAAACGGTAACGCACCGAACCCCCCGAGAGCATCGACAAGCCAATGGCGTTGCCGATAGCAAAGGCGGTGAAACCACCCAGGGCCAGGGTCTTGGCGGGCAATTGCACGCCGGCATAACGCGCGCCGGAGAACTCATAGCCGAGCAGGATTACAAAACCGGCGACCGCCGCCGCAAAGGCCCCCAATAGGGCCGGCTTGGGCACTTCCAGGATCGAATCGTGCAGGGCGTAGAGGTCCAGCTCCAGCAGCAGGTGCCGGCAGGCGATCAGGGCGATTGCAAACAGCAGAAGCGTCACGGCCAGGCCGATGGGCTGGCGGTATTTGCTCAACAGGTCCAGCCACCGCAAACGGGTGGGAGTGATCGGTTGTTCTGCTGTAACGGTGTCTTGTGGTTCAGACGAGTTGGCGCGCATCAATCACCTCGTGGATTGTGCGCGACAGGATGGAGGTATCCAGCCAAGTTACCAATCCCTATGGACAAAATAATTACAAATATTAACGCGGATCACCGGGCGCGGCGACTGCGGCCATTGGTCGTAGAGGGGTAGCGCTTGAGCATTGAGCATAGCGTGCAATGAGATGGACTCTGCAAACCGTCTACGGTTTCATGAAAGATGCCATGTCATTGTTTCAGAAGAACTTTTTCGTCAGATACAAAAAAGGCCACTCTTTCGAGTAGCCTTTTTTGATGTTTGGTTGCGGGAGCCGGATTTGAACCGACGACCTTCGGGTTATGAGCCCGACGAGCTACCAGACTGCTCCATCCCGCGTCTGTGGGCGGCATTCTACAGCCCAGCGGCGGGGTGTCAACCGTTAATGAGCTGATCGCTGAAATAAGCGCTAATTATTCTGAAATCAAGGTGTTGGCTGCATTGTGCAGGCAAAAACAAGCGCGCACAAAAAAGGCCACTCTTTCGAGTAGCCTTTTTTGATGTTTGGTTGCGGGAGCCGGATTTGAACCGACGACCTTCGGGTTATGAGCCCGACGAGCTACCAGACTGCTCCATCCCGCGTCTGTGTGTCGGCATTCTACAGAGGAACGCGAGTGTGTCAACCTGTGAATCAAACAAAAGCGCTTGTGGTTCAATCGGTTAGCTCTCCAAAGAGGGGGCGTGAAGTGCTCTGGGCCAGTCAGGCCAAGGCTTTCAGCTCTATCGGAAACCCGAATTCGATTGAAAAAATAAATTCATCAAGGAAACTTCCTACCACTTGGAAGGAAGAATCAAACTACTGGTGCTATATACAGGTGTGAATGCGATACTGGCCACCCGTTGGTTCACACCCCGTTTATATGACGCAGCGCAAAATCATCCACGTTGACTGTGATTGCTTCTACGCCGCCATCGAGATGCGTGACGACCCGAGCCTGGCGCAAAAGCCCTTGGCGGTGGGCGGTTCGGCGGACCGGCGGGGGGTGATCGCTACCTGCAACTACGAGGCGCGAGCGTATGGGGTGCGTTCGGCGATGTCGTCACGTCATGCCTTGAAGCTCTGCCCGGACTTGACCATTGTTAAGCCGCGCATGGATGCCTATAAAGAAGCGTCGAAAGAAATCCAACTGATCTTCCGCGACTACACCGACTTGATCGAGCCGTTGTCGCTGGATGAGGCTTACCTTGATGTGTCTGACAGCCCGCATTTTGGCGGCAGCGCCACGCGTATTGCCCAGGACATTCGGCGCCGGGTCTCCAACCAGTTGCATATCACTGTGTCTGCCGGCGTGGCGCCCAACAAGTTTTTGGCCAAGATCGCCAGCGACTGGAAAAAGCCCAACGGCCTGTTTGTGATCACGCCGGATCAGGTTGAAGACTTTGTCTCGCAGTTGCGTGTCAGCAAGCTGCATGGCGTGGGCAAGGTCACCGCTGACAAGCTGGCGCGCCTGGGCATCGAAGACTGCCTGCAATTGCGCGACTGGAACAAACTGGCGCTGGTGCGCGAATTCGGCAGTTTTGGCGAGCGCCTCTGGAGCCTGGCCCGTGGAATTGATGACCGTGTGGTGCAAAACGACAGCCGTCGGCAATCGATTAGCGTGGAAAACACCTACGATGTGGACTTGCCGGATCTTTCAAGCTGCCTGGCGAAACTGCCGGAGCTGATGGAGACCCTGGCCGGGCGTATGGCGCGTATCGACAGCAGCTACCGGGCGGGCAAGCCGTTCGTGAAAGTGAAGTTTCATGACTTTACCCAGACGACGCTGGAGCAGGCCGGGGCAGGACGGGATCTGGAGAGTTATGAACAGTTGATGACCCAGGCGTTCAATCGCGGGGGCAAGCCGGTGCGGTTGCTGGGGATAGGCGTACGGTTGCTGGACCTGAGCGGCGGCAACGAACAGCTCGAGTTTTCCTGGTAAAAACCCGAAACAAATGTGGGAGCTGGCTTGCTTGCGATAGCCGTGTGTCAGTCACGAATGCTTTAACTGATACACCGCTATCGCAGGCAAGCCAGCTCCCACAGTTTGATCTTCACAGGTATTGCACGATCAGCGTGCGCCAGGATCGGCGACTAACCGCCCCCCATCCTTGGTCAACGCCTGCACAAACTCCTGCTGCAACTCCGGATCATTGCGCGTCAGTTCAATCAGGCTTTGTTCCAGCTCGCTGGCTTCTTCTTCCAGGCCCAGCTCCGACAAGCGTTTGACCCGGTGTACCCACTGGTTCACTTCGTCATCTTCCAGGTCGTCATAGATCAGGGCATGGGCTTCGAGCAGCTTGCTGCGCAGCGTGTTGCTGACCGCCAGGGTCGAGTCGGTATGCACGTCGTCCTGGCCATCCGCCACAGTGATTTTCAGCGTGGTGACGCGGTTCAGGTCCTGCTCGGCAAAGGGGCTGTCCAACAGGTTAAGGCGCAGTATGCCGTTACGGTCGGTGGTCAGCTCGTGGGTCTGCTTGCCGGCGGTGACTTGCACCGGGCGCTCGCTCCAGGGCAGGCTCGAATACTCCAGGCGCTTGTCACGCTGGACTTCATCGATGGCCGCCAGGTTCTGTTGCGCACGGCCGTGGGATTGCACGTTCATGAACGGGTTGATGCCGTCCACGCCATAGCTCAACCAGTCATGGGTCACACTCGTGGGCAGGTTGCCGAGGGCGAAGATATTCACCACGTTAGCACCCACGCCCGCCACCAGCGCCACGGCACCCAGGGGCATCTCATAGAGTTTGCGCCAGGGCTGGTAGGGTGTGTAGCGGTCGTAACGACGGGTGACTTCGAATTCGGTGACCTCGAAGGTCTTCTGCTCATGAATGCGAACCCGGCGTTGCGGCAGCTCCAGCACTTTAGGCTCGCCTACATCGATCTGCAGGCTGTGGTCGAGCAACTTACGCTCGACCCGCTCCTCGTGTTCACTGCGTTGCGACATCTGATTGGCGCAGCCGCTGACCAGCAGGGCGCCGCACAAGGCGGCGCCCCCCAGGGCTCTGGTGTTTCGCTTGAACATGACTTCTCTTGATCTGGTTTTCAGCGACGAATACGCGCCTGGAGGAAAGACAGCACCTCAGCCACCGGCAACGGTTGGGCTTCGGCTTCGGTCCGGCTCTTGTATTCCAGATTGCCATCCGCCAGGCCGCGGTCACTGACCACGATCCGGTGCGGGATGCCAATCAGTTCCATGTCGGCGAACTTGATGCCCGGGCTGGTTTTCTTGTCCCGATCATCGAGCAGCACTTCAAAACCGGCGGCGGTGAGTTGCGCGTACAGTTTGTCGGTGGCTTCGCGTACTTGCTCGGTTTCATAGCGCAATGGCACCAGGGCCACCTGGAACGGCGCCAGCGCGTCACTCCAGATGATGCCTTTCTCGTCGTTGTTCTGCTCGATGGCAGCGGCAACTACTCGGGATACGCCAATGCCGTAGCAGCCCATGTCCAGGGTGATCGGCTTGCCGTTCTCACCCAGCACTTCGCACTTCATCGCCTTGCTGTACTTGTTGCCCAGCTGGAAGATGTGCCCGACTTCGATGCCGCGCTTGATCTCCAGGGTGCCCTTGCCATCCGGGCTCGGGTCACCGGCCACGACGTTGCGCAGGTCGGCCACGGTCGGAACCGGCAGGTCACGCTCCCAGTTCACGCCGAAGTAGTGCTTGTCATCGATGTTTGCGCCGATACCGAAGTCGCTCATCAGCTCAACGGAACGGTCGATGATGATCGGCAGTGGCAGGTTCAGCGGGCCGAGGGAACCGGCACCGGCGCCAATGGCGTCGCGCAGTTCGGCATCGGTGGCCATGACCAGCGGGCTGGCTACGCCAGGCTGGTTGGCGGCCTTGATTTCGTTGAGTTCGTGGTCGCCACGGATCACCAGGGCGATCAGCTTGCCTTCTTCTTCGGCGCGCACGATCAGGGTCTTGATGGTCTTTTCAATCGGCAGATTGAATTTCTCCACCAGGGCCGCGATGGTCTTGGTGTCTGGCGTGTCGACCAGGCGCAGCTCCTCGGTGGGAGCAGGGCGCGAGGTTTCACGTGGTATGGCTTCGGCCTTCTCGATGTTCGCCGCGTAGTCGGAACCGTTGCTGAACACGATATCGTCTTCGCCGGACTCGGCCAGCACGTGGAATTCGTGGGAGCCGGCACCGCCGATGGAGCCGTTATCCGCTTCAACCGGGCGGAACTTCAGGCCCAGGCGCGTGAACACGTTGCAGTAGGCCTGGTGCATGCGGTCGTAGGTCGCTTGCAGGGAAGCCTGGTCGGCGTGGAACGAATAGGCGTCCTTCATGATGAACTCGCGGCCACGCATCAAGCCGAAGCGTGGGCGGATTTCATCACGGAACTTGGTCTGGATCTGATACAGGTTGAGCGGCAACTGCTTATAGCTGCTCAGTTCGTTGCGCATCAGGTCGGTGATGACTTCTTCGTGGGTCGGGCCGGCGCAGAAATCGCGGCCATGACGGTCTTTGAAGCGCAGCAACTCAGGGCCGTACTCTTCCCAGCGCCCGGATTCCTGCCACAACTCAGCCGGTTGGGTGCTCGGCATCAACACTTCCAGAGAGCCGGCAGCGTTCATTTCCTCACGAACGATGGCTTCGACCTTGCGCATCACCTTCAAGCCCATGGGCAACCAGGTGTACAGGCCCGAGGCCAGTTTGCGGATCATGCCGGCGCGCAGCATCAGCTGATGGCTGATTACAACCGCGTCGGAAGGCGTTTCTTTCTGTGTGGCGAGCAAATATTGACTGGTACGCATGGTAGGCCGTTGTCGGTTGCTTGGACTTGAAATGACTTGGGATTGTACGGGCGCAGAGTGCTGGAGTACAGGTATCAGAATGCAGAGGGGTCTGTGGGAGCGGGCTTGCTCGCGAATGCGGCGTGTCAGCCTCCGAGTCTTGGACTGACCCACCGCATTCGCGAGCAAGCCCGCTCCCACATGTATCAGTCTTCCTGCGGGGGATTGAGTCGGGCGCGGCGGTTCTCCTGGAACCAATGCAACGCAATCAGGAGCAGCGTCGGCACGCCCAACAGGCAGGTGATCATAAAGAAGTTGTGGTAACCGAACTTCTCCACCATCACGCCTGAATAGCCGCCGATCAAACGTGGCAGCAACAGCATGATCGAACTGAGCAGCGCATATTGGGTGGCGGAGAACTTGAGGTTGGTGAGGCTCGATAGGTACGCCACGAACGCCGAAGTGGCCATGCCCGAACTGAAGTTGTCCAGGGAGATGGTCACGATCAACATCTGCAGGTCGGGGCCCATGTCGGCGAGCATCACGAACAGCAGGTTGGTACCGGCCGAGGCCACGCCGCCGATGAACAGGATCGGCAATATGCCGAACCGCACGATCAACAGGCCGCCCATGCCGGCGCCGAGCAGGGTCATGATCAGGCCGAAGATCTTGCTCACTCCGGCGATCTGGTCCTTGGTGAAACCCTGGTCGATATAGAACACGTTGGCCATGACGCCCATCACCGTGTCGGACATGCGATAGGTGGCAATCAGCCCGAGCAGCAGCAGCGCCTGCCAACGGTAGCGCAGGATAAAGTCATTGACCGGCGTGAGCACGGGCGCCAGGCCCCGGCGGCCCATGGCTGAAAGGCACAGGGTAGTGAGGATGATATAGAGGATGGCGCGCAGGAACGCGCGGTCTTCCATCAGCAGTTCCCACAAACTCACGCCCTGGAACAGCACGCTGGCGAAGTCGGTGTTGTACAACTGGGTGAACATCGCCGGCACTGAGACCAACAGCACGATCAGCACAAACACCGACACCAACTGATGCATGAAACTGTAGCGGCCGGCCTGCAACTGAGTGCGCAGTGGCACATCAGGTTCACGCATGAGGAAGGTGGTGAGCAACGCCGGCACCATCAACACGCCGAACAGCACATAGGTGCCGGTCCAGGCCGAGTGTTTATAGTTGAAGCCGGTGGAGCCAAAGCCTTCGGCAAAGAACAGCGCACCGGCCGTGGCCAGCAGGGCGGCAATGCGATAGCCGGACATGTAGCTTGCCGCCAGGGCGGCCTGACGGCTGTCGTCGGCGATTTCCAGGCGGTAGGCATCCACGGCGATATCTTGGGTGGCCGACGCGAAGGCGACGATCACCGCGATGGCGATCAACCAGGACAAGTGTTTTTGCGGGTCACAAAAACCCATGCCGATCAATCCGAGGATCACCAGCGATTGGGCCAGCACCAGCCAGGAGCGACGACGCCCCAGTTTGCCAAGCAACGGCAGGCGCCATTGGTCGAGCAGCGGCGACCAGACCCATTTAAAGGCGTAGGCCAGGCCGATCAGGCTCGCATAGCCAATGGTCTCGCGAGCCACACCGGCTTCACGCAGCCACACCGAAAGCGTCGAAAACACCAACATGTAAGGCATGCCGGCGGCGAAACCGAGCAACAACAGCACTAACGTCGAAGGGCTGGCATAGGCGGCGAGCGCGGCGCGCCAGGTTTTACGGGGCATGGGCTGGAGTCTGCCTCAGATTTGCGGAAACAAAGCGCGCACTCTAACCGCTGTGCTCTACCGGGCGCCAGCCATGACGCTGAATATCAACACGATTGTTCAGGATAGTGACGCCTTCGCTACGTAAACGCGCACGTTGTTCGTCGCCCGAGGCACTGCCCACCGGCAGGCTTATCCGACCACCGGCACCCAGCACCCGATGCCAGGGCAACCGCGTGTCTTGCGGCAACTGGCTCAGGGTGCGCCCGACCCAGCGGGCAGCACGGCCCAGACCCGCCAGGTGGGCCAGCTCGCCGTAACTCACCACGCAGCCTTCGGGCACCTGCGATAACGTCAGGTACAAGGCGGTGCGGCGCATCTCGGCGGGGCTTTGTGGTGCATCTGCAGGTGGGATCACTGTGGAGATATCCGTTGAGATCGTCGTTGTTTTGTCAGAAACGTCTGTAAACATGACGATGAGTATTGAACTCAATATAAATCCTTGAGTCAGTTCTAGCCATGTAACACTATAACGCCCCTTTTTTCGCCTATCCTGAGCCCCGTACCTGCTTATGTTGTCCAGAACCCTGTTGTGCCTTGCTGTTTTCAGTGCTTCCACGCCCTTGCTCGCCGATACCGTCTGGTTGAAAAACGGTGACCGGCTCACTGGCAAGATAAAAGTCTTCGACGGTGGCAAGTTGCTGATCCAAACCACCTACGCAGGCTCCATTCCGGTGGACTGGAAGCAGGTCAAAACCCTGGAAAGTGACCAGGAGCTGCTGGTCAAGCAAGACGCCTACAGCGGTGAAAAGGCCAAGTCCTTGCAGGCATCGGATGACGGCAAGGTGGTGCTGGCCAATGGCGAGGCGCCCAAGACGGTGGAACTGGCAAGTATCCAACAGATCATGAAGCCCAAGCCCGTGATCGAAGACCTGGTGTGGAAGGGTAATGTCGACCTGGCGCTGGACTACAAACGCGCGGACAAAGACACCAACGACTACGACATCGACTTCAAGACCTCGGCCCGTCACGGCCAGTGGCGTCATACGGGCAAGGGCGAATATAACCGCGAGTTCCAGGACGACGTCACCACCACCGACAACTGGGCCCTGGAATACGACCTGGACCGTTTTATCACCGAGCACTGGTTCTGGCAGGGGCGCCTGACCTACAAGCGCGACAAGGTCGAAGACCTGGCGCGCCAGCGCACCGTGGGTACCGGCCCGGGCTACCAGTTCTGGGATGATGAGCTGGGCGCGTTCTCCCTCGGTTCGCTGGTCAACCGCACCGATTACGAATATGCCGACGGCGGCAAGGACAACTTTTACTCTCTGGCCATGAAGTGGAATTACAACCGCTACCTGGTGGGCAAGACCGTTGAGTTCTTCACCAACGGCGAATTGGGCAAGCCTCTGGACGGTCCGGCCGATTACTCCCTGGATGCCGAGATGGGCCTGCGCTACAAAGTCACCGAATGGGCGTCCCTCAATCTCAAGGCCGAGCGTGACGTCATCAGCGGCGACTCCGACAGCAGCTTGAGCAAGACCCGTTACACCGCAGGCTTCGGCGTGGCCTGGTAAACCGGCGTCGGCCACTCTGGCAACCTGCGCAGATATTGATTACCTTGTGTTGAGATCCATTCCCATATGCCATGGGCGGCGGAACACCCGAGGAGTCATCTATTGAGCACGCAGGTTGCCAAGAACGCCCGAGAGCTGTTGCTCAAGGAATACCGTGGGGCGCTCGCCACACAATCCAAAGCCATGCCCGGCTTTCCCTTTGGCTCGGTGGTGCCCTACTGCCTGGACGAGCAGGGCCGCCCGCTGATCCTGATCAGCCGCATTGCCCAGCACACCCATAACCTGCAAAAAGATCCCAAGTGTTCGCTGTTGGTGGGTGAGCGTGAGGCCGATGATGTGCAAGCCGTGGGGCGCCTGACTTACCTGGCCGAAGCCGAGAAGCTGGAAGACCCCGCTGCCATCGAAGCTGCGGCCGAGCGCTACTACCGCTACTTCCCTGATTCGGCCAACTACCACAAGGCCCACGATTTCGATTTCTGGGTGCTCAAGCCGGTGCGCCACCGTTATATCGGTGGGTTTGGCGCAATCCATTGGGTCGACCAGTTGACCTTGGCCAACCCGTTTGCGGGCAAGGCCGAGCGCAGCATGATCGAGCACATGAACAGCGATCACGCCAAGGCCATCGCCCATTACGTCGACCTCGGCGGTTTGCCGACCAGCGAGCCAGCACAGCTGGCCGGCATCGACAGCGAAGGCATGCACTTGCGTATCGGCCAATCCTTGCACTGGTTGCCTTTCGAGACGCCTTGCAACACACCGACACAAGTACGCGAAGCCCTGGTTTCATTGGCTCACGCCGAGGTGTGGCCGAAAAAAACCACGGTTGACGCTTGAATTTACACAACGGCGACGTCATCTAAGGTGGACTGGCAAGGCATTCTTGCGTTGAGGAACCATTTGATGCGCCCTTTTTTATTGCTCTTTCTGCTGTTCCCGGTGTTGGAGCTGTTCGTATTCGTTAAAGTCAGCGGTGCGATCGGGTTTTTCCCGGCGCTGTTGCTGATCATCGTAGGCTCCATGCTCGGCGTCCTGGTGCTGCGTGTCGCCGGCCTGGCGACCGCGCTGCGTGCCCGTGAAAGCCTGAACCGCGGCGAACTGCCGGCCCAGACCATGCTTGAGGGCCTGATGATGGCCCTGGCCGGTGGTCTGCTGATCCTGCCGGGTTTTATCAGCGACGTGCTCGGCCTGGTGCTGTTGCTGCCGTTCACCCGCAAGCTGCTGGCCGGCAAAATGCGCCAGCGTGCTGAAGAGGCGGCGATGCGCCAGCGTGCGTTCGCCGACGACCTGCAACCCCGTGGTGGCCCGGCTCCACGCCAACCCCTGGGGCGTGAAGGTGATGTGATCGAAGGCGAGTTCGAACACCGCGACCCTAAGTAACCGCTTCACTGGCACGGCACCTTCGGGTGCCGTGTTGCATTTAGCCTTGAGCCGACACAAAAAATTTCATCCTCGGCCCCTTGTAATAAGCCTGGGCGCCCTTATGTAACGGTCACCGCAAGGTTTCTGGTGGTGACATCAGACAGACTTCCGCGTCTCGCCCCGCGAGCCGCGACCGGCACCGCCGGAATTTAACCCGCCGGAATTGATACCGGCCGATGAAAAACACAATTAGGAGAGATCGACAATGAAGCTTCGTCCTCTGCACGACCGCGTCGTAATCCGTCGCAGCGAAGAAGAAAAGAAAACCGCTGGCGGGATCGTTCTGCCAGGTTCGGCTGCTGAAAAAGCCAACCACGGTGTGATCGTCGCTGCTGGCCCAGGCAAAACCCTGGAGAACGGTGATGTACGCGCACTGGCCGTGAAAGTGGGTGACAAGGTTGTTTTCGGCCCTTACTCCGGCAGCAACACTGTGAAAGTAGACGGCGAAGACCTGCTGGTAATGGCTGAGAACGAAATTCTCGCCGTTCTGGAAGACTGATTTCCTCGCTCATTTTCCCGTTACTACAAAGTATTTAAGGAATATCGATCATGGCTGCTAAAGAAGTTAAATTCGGCGACTCCGCCCGCAAGAAAATGCTCACTGGCGTCAACGTACTGGCTGACGCAGTAAAAGCGACCTTGGGCCCGAAAGGCCGTAACGTGATCATCGAGAAGAGCTTCGGCGCTCCGACCATCACCAAGGACGGCGTTTCCGTCGCCAAAGAAATCGAACTGGAAGACCGTTTCGAAAACATGGGCGCGCAGCTGGTCAAAGACGTTGCCTCCCGTGCCAACGATGACGCAGGTGACGGTACTACCACCGCAACCGTACTGGCTCAGTCGATCGTCAACGAAGGCCTGAAGGCCGTTGCTGCCGGCATGAACCCGATGGACCTCAAGCGCGGCATCGACAAGGCGACCATCGCCATCGTCAAAGAGCTGAAGAACCTGTCCAAGCCATGCGCCGACACCAAGGCCATCGCTCAGGTAGGCACCATCTCCGCCAACTCCGACAGCTCCATCGGCGACATCATTGCCGAAGCCATGGAAAAAGTCGGTAAAGAAGGCGTGATCACCGTTGAAGAAGGCTCGGGCCTGGAAAACGAACTGTCGGTTGTAGAAGGCATGCAGTTCGACCGTGGCTACCTGTCCCCGTACTTCGTCAACAAGCCGGACACCATGGTTGCCGAGCTGGACAGCCCGCTGATCCTGCTGGTCGACAAAAAGATCTCCAACATCCGCGAAATGCTGCCAGTGCTGGAAGCCGTTGCCAAAGCCGGCCGCCCACTGCTGATCGTGGCTGAAGACGTTGAAGGCGAAGCCCTGGCGACTCTGGTTGTGAACAACATGCGTGGCATCGTCAAGGTTGCAGCCGTCAAGGCGCCAGGCTTCGGCGACCGTCGCAAGGCCATGCTGCAGGACATCGCCGTTCTGACCGGCGGTACCGTTATCTCCGAAGAGATCGGCCTGAGCCTGGAAAGCGCCACCCTGGAAAACCTGGGTAGCGCCAAGCGCGTGACCCTGTCCAAGGAAAACACCATCATCGTTGACGGTGCTGGCGTTGAAGGCGACATCGAGTCCCGTATCGCTCAGATCCGTGCACAGGTTGCCGAGACTTCCTCGGACTACGACCGTGAAAAACTGCAAGAGCGCCTGGCCAAGCTGTCTGGCGGCGTTGCAGTGATCAAGGTTGGCGCTGGCTCCGAAGTTGAAATGAAAGAGAAGAAGGCCCGCGTTGAAGACGCCCTGCACGCAACCCGTGCAGCCGTTGAAGAAGGCGTGGTACCTGGCGGTGGCGTTGCGCTGATCCGTGCTCTGGAAGCCCTGACTGAGCTGACCGGCGACAACGCTGACCAGAACGTCGGTATCGCTGTACTGCGTCGTGCCGTTGAAGCACCGCTGCGCCAGATCGCTGCCAACTCCGGCGACGAGCCAAGCGTTGTGGTCAACGAAGTCAAGAACGGCAAAGGTAACTACGGTTACAACGCTGCGACTGGCGTGTACGGCGACATGATCGAAATGGGCATCCTGGATCCAACCAAGGTGACTCGTTCCGCGCTGCAAGCAGCATCCTCCATCGGCGGTCTGATCCTGACCACCGAAGCTGCGATCGCTGAAGCACCGAAGAAAGAAGGCTCGGCTGGCGGCGGTATGCCAGACATGGGCGGCATGGGTGGCATGGGCGGCATGATGTAAGCCAGCCTACCCGGCGCTATAAAAAGCCCCGCCTGCAGTGATGCAGGCGGGGCTTTTTTATGCACGGCTGTACCCACCCGACGGCGGCCTGACAGCCACGCTTATCTAACTGATGCACGGCGGTCAAAATGTGGGAGCTGGCTTGCCTGCGAAGACGGCCTGCCAGCCTGCAGGAATGTCGGATCAGAGCGCGTTCATATCCGTTAGTCAGGCAACGGCCATCTAGGGGCCGCCCTGCCGGGTTACCCAGGAGTTCAAGCCTGCGTTCGGCCAGCGTGGTTATCGAGATTGTAGTTGCCGTCGACCGCTGCAAAGTTGTGTCGATACTTATGGCCAATCGCAGGCAAGCCAGCTCCCACATTTGATCTTCGTTGCATTCGCTTAACTGACCGGCATCACGGCTTGCCGTGAAGGCCGGTACAGCAACAAGCAATACAGCCCCAGGCAGATCAGCCAGCAAAAGATCGCTGTCCACACATTGTGGGAAAAAAAATGCGCCCCTTGCAGCATACGGCTGACTGAAAACACGCTGCCCAGGCCGACAGCAAAGATGAACGCGTAGCGCGCCAGCCGTGGCCGTCGATCCCGCAGCGCGAAGAACCAGGCGAACAAGGCAAACCCGGTGGCGGCATGCCCGCCGGGCCAGCAGCGGCCGGGTTTATCGGTCGGCGGGCGCGGGCTGAGCAGTTCGCTGTAGGTTTCCTGGCCGCCGAACTCCTTGAGGCTCCAAGGGCATTGCACGGCGGTGATGGTTTTCAATGGCGACACGAACGCCGTCGCCATTCCCAGCGACAGCACCAGGCACACCAGTTCACGGCGGTACGGCTTGAGCCGCTGCAGGATGAAGCTGCCGACCAGGCCCAGAATCGCCAGCACCGAAAACAGGATCACCAGTTGCTTGGCACGGTCATGCAGGATGTCTTCAAGGAAGAAGCTATAGCGGCCAATGAAGCCGCCAGCCTCTGCGCTATAGAAATGCCTGGCCAGGTCCATGTCCAGTGACGTCAGTTCAAGCAACAGCAAGGCCACCGCAGCGCTGGCAGGCAGGCCCAGGCACAGCCAAAAATCAAGCGGTTTGGAAACCGGTAAAGAGGAGGCGGATTTCATCACGAACCTTGGTAGAAAAGCCCCGTGCTCACCTGCACGGGGCTTTTTGATTAGCGTTTGCTTAAGACTGGAGCCTCTTCCTTGGGCGCTTTCCAGCTCAGCAGTTGCTGTTTGTAGTCATAACTGGCGGCCTGGTAGTAGGTGATCGCCCGTTGAATCAAGGGGTCATCGCTACCGACGCGCAGCTCCTGGCTCTCGCCCAAGGCCTGGTCGTGGCGACGCAAGCCTTGGCGCGGGCTGAGGATTGCCAGGTCCTTGCCATCGAACAGACCCAGGTGCTGGTAATTGCCCACCACTACCCGTGCAGGCAATGGGTTGTCTTGCAGCAGGTTGCGGCCAAAGAATGTTGATTCGTAGCTCAGGTTGAGCAGGCCCAGCAAGGTCGGCGCCAGGTCGATCTGGCTGGCCAGTTGGGCGGATTCCCGTGCGTCGATCAGCTTGGGCGCGTAGATAAACAGCGGTATCTGGTAGTTGGTGATCGGCAGGTCTTCCTTGCCCGCGCTGCCGGCCGTGTGGTCGGCGACGAACACGAAGATCGTGTTATCGAACCACGGCTTCTGGCGTGCAGCTTCGAGGAACTGGCCGATGGCGTAGTCGGTGTATTTCACCGCGCCGTCGCGGCCCTTGCCGGACTTGATATCGATACGCCCGTCCGGGTAGGTATAAGGGCGATGGTTGGAGGTGGTCATCAGTTGCAGCAAGAACGGCTGCTGCTTGGCGTAATCGGCGTCGGCCAGTTTCAAGGTCTGTTTGAACAGGTCTTCGTCGGCCATGCCCCAGGCGTTTTTGAACGAGATCTCCGACTCTGGCACGCTGCTCTGGTCCACGACCCGATAACCGTTGCCGCTGAAGAACGCGTTCATATTGTCGAAGTAACCGCGCCCGCCGTAGACAAATACGCTGTCATAACCGATGGCCGAGAGCTGTTGCCCCAGGCTGGCGAACCCGCTTTCGCGGCCGATGCGCTTGACGATCGAACGTCCCGGCGTCGGCGGGACTGCCAGGGTAATGGCTTCCAGGCCTCGGTCGGTGCGCGTACCGGTGGCGTAGAAGTTATTGAAGTACAGGCTCTGTTGGCGCAATGCATCCAGATTGGGCGTGAGGTTGCGCGCATCGCCATTGCTGCCCATGTACTTGGCGCTGAAGCTCTCGATGGTCACCAGTACGATGTTGGGCTTGCGCAGTGTGCCGGGGTTGGTGATGGCACGGCGAATATCCAGCGGGTCCGGGTCGATAAAGCGGGCGTTGGGCTCACTCAGTTCGGCGCGCAACTGCTTGGCGACGACGTCGGTCGGCAGGCTTTTGTAGAACTGGGTGTAATCCAGTTCGTTGTTACGGAAGGCGGCGAAGAACTGATAAGGCCCGTTGCTGGCCAATTCGTTGTTGTACGCGTTACCGCCTTGGGTGCGTGGGCTGTCCTGGCTGACCAGTTGCAGGCTGAGGCCGGCGAGCACCAGCAGGCCCAGGGCGTTGACCAAACGGCCACGCAGCGCAGGCACGGGCGCTGCCATCGCGGCATTGAAGGGCTTGCGCAGAGCCACGCTCAGAATCAGTGCAAGCATCGCCAGCAGGCTCAGCAGCTTGCCGATCGGGTAAGACTCCAGCAGGTTGTTCAGTACCTCATCGGAGTACACCAAGTAATCGACAGCGATAAAGTTGAAGCGCACGCCAAACTCATCCCAGAACAACCATTCGGCCACCGAGGTGAACAGCATGGCGAACAGGCTGACAGTCAGCACCGCTTGCAGGAACCAGCGATGGCCACGGCGGCGCCACAGGGCTGGCGGGCAGAGCAGCAAATACAGGCCAAGCGGCAAGGCTGCGTAGGCGAGGAAGGCCAGGTCGTAGAGCACACCTACGCCAAACACCGGCAGCAGGTTGCCGCCGACTTCATCCAGGTGAGTGATGAGCAGCACACTGCGGGTGAGCAGGAAAACCACTAACCAGGCCCCGGTGATCAATAGCAAATAACGCATTGGCGCGGTTTTGAAAAAACCCATGTCTATGTTCCTTAGATCAATGGGGGGCGATCTTCTTCCTGAGGCTGTAGTCAGTTTGTGAAGCTATAGTGAAAAACTTGTTCGGCTCTGCAAACAGTTGAAAACCTTTATCAGCGGGGCTCTGCGCTCTATCCCTGAGCCCCGCTTGGCCTTAAGCTGCGCGAGCCAACACGGCCGTTACCGCGTACGGAGACACTGCCCATGCGAATTCTATTGGTTGAAGACAACCGCGATATCCTCGCCAACCTGGCCGATTACCTGGGGCTCAAAGGCTACACAGTGGACTGTGCGCAGGATGGTTTGTCGGGCCTGCACCTGGCGGCCACCGAGCATTACGACCTGATTGTGCTCGACATCATGTTGCCCGGCATCGATGGCTACACCCTGTGCAAGCGCCTGCGCGAAGACGCGCGCCGTGACACTCCGGTAATCATGCTTACCGCTCGCGACCAACTGGACGACCGGCTGCAGGGCTTCAAGTCTGGCGCCGATGACTACCTGCTCAAACCCTTCGCCTTGTCGGAACTGGCTGCGCGTATCGAAGCGGTGTTGCGCCGTGCCCAGGGTGGCGGGCGTCGTGCCCTGCAAGTGGGTGACCTGAACTACGACCTCGATACGCTGGAAGTCACCCGCGAAGGGCGCCTGCTCAAGCTCAACCCCGTGGGTCTGAAACTGCTCGCCGTGCTGATGCAGAAAAGCCCGCACGTTCTGCGTCGGGAAGTTCTCGAAGAAGCCCTGTGGGGAGACGACTGCCCGGACAGCGACAGCCTGCGCAGCCATGTTCACCAATTGCGCCAAGTGATCGACAAACCCTTCACCAAGCCATTGCTGCAAACGGTGCATGGTGTGGGTTATCGCTTGGCCGAGGGTCGTGATGGAGTTTAAGCAAAGCCTTGCCCAACGGATCATCATCGCCTTCGCCTTGATGAGTGCGTTGGTGGCGGGGGCCTTCGCCATCGGCATCATTGCGACCGTGCACCTGGTGGAAGAGAAGTTGATCTCGGCGGGCTTGGGCGGCGACTTGCAACGCCTGCTGTTGATGGACAGCGTCGAAGACTGGAACCATCGGCCGGAGCCGGACCAGCTGTTCTATTTCAGCGGCGGGCGTGGCGATTTTGAACTGCCCAAGGACCTGCGCCATCTGGACCCGGGGTTTCATGAGGTGTTTCGCGAGGCGCTGTCGTACCACGCCATGGTTGAAGTGGTCGATGGCCGACGTTATGTGTTGCTGCAAGACCAGAGCGATTTCGAAGAGCGTGAGCGCGTGCTGTTTGCGGTGGTGCTGGTGGGGTTCGTACTCAGCCTGGCGCTGGCGGCGTTCCTCGGCTGGGTGCTGGCCCGCAAGGTGATGGCGCCGGTGGTACGCCTGGCCCGCCAGGTCCGTCATCGTGACCAACTGTTGGGCCTGGCACCGCCCCTGGCGCCGGATTACGCCGCCGATGAAGTGGGCGAACTGGCGGTAGCGTTCGACGCCACCTTGGGGCGTTTACGCCAGGCGCTGTCACGTGAGCAATTGTTTACCAGCGATGTGAGCCATGAGTTGCGCACGCCCTTGATGGTCCTGGCGAGTTCCTGCGAACTGTTGCGCGAAAACCCGGCCATCGATCAACGTGGTCGCAACCAGGTAGAGCGCATAGCCCGTGCCTGTGAAGAAATGCGCGAGCTGGTGCAAACCTTCCTGATGCTGGCCCGCGCCAAACACGACGACGCTGCCAGTTCACCCCAAGGCAACCTCACCCAGGTGGCCGAAGACCTGCTCGGTATCTGGCGCGAGCCCATCGAGAAAAAAGGCCTGGCGTTGATCTACCTGCCGGGTAACCCCCTGGACACCCGCTACAACACCACCTTCTTGCACGCGGTGATGGGCAACCTGCTGCGCAACGCACTGCATTACACCGAGCACGGGTTTATCCGCCTGACCCTGGAGCCCAGTGGTTTCACGGTGGAGGACTCCGGTGTCGGGATCCCCGAAGAGAAGCGCGAAGCGATGTTCGAGCCGTTCGTGCGCGGTAGCGAGAAGCGTGGCGAGGGCCTTGGCCTTGGGCTCTCACTGGTGCAACGGATCTGCGAAAGCCAGGGCTGGAGCGTAAGCCTGAGCACTATGGAGCCCAATGGCTGCCGTTTTCACGTGGAGCTCAGCCCAGTCAAAACCTGACCCTTCAGTCTGTCGTTTTGCTGATGCAGACTGCCCGCTTTTCGGCGAAGATGGCCCGGTGCTACTGAATGTTTCTGTAAAGTCTTGAAATGTATGCAATTGGACAGGACAAGATTTTCACAACGAGTTGACCTGTTGATCACAGTTCGCTGCTTAAGGTCGTAGGCATCAGTTACTGGAGACGTAAGATGCCTTCCCCGATCAAGCTGGAATTTTCTGACAAGTACGACGATCAACACGCGCAGAAATATTTGCTCAAGCATCAGGACAATCTGGCTCGCCGGTTGTCCCACAAACGCGACGAGCAGTTGGCGCGCGGCGCATTGGCCATGGCCGGTGAGCCGGGCCTGGTGTTGGACCTGCCGTGTGGCGCTGGACGTTTCTGGCCGTTGCTGGCCGAAAAACCCAACCGTGTGATTATCGGAGCTGACAATTCGGCGTCGATGTTGAAGATCGCCACCGCTGCCCAACCGGCAGAGGTGGTGAAACGGGTACGCCCTTTGCAGACGTCTGCCTTTGATATCGATTTGCCAGATAACTCCGTCGACAGTATTTTCTGCATGCGCTTGATGCACCACATCGGTGATCCAGAGCACAGATTGACAATATTGCGCGAGTTTCAACGTGTTACCCGCGACAGCGTGATTATTTCGCTGTGGGTAGACGGTAATTTCAAGGCCTGGAAGCGCAAGCGCAGCGAAGTGCGTCGTCGCAAAAAAGGTGAGCAGGAAGGTTACCAAAACCGGTTTGTGTTACCGGCTGCTACTGTCGAGGCAGAATTCGAGCAGGCCGGTTTCCGTGTTCAGGAATCCCTGGACTTCATACCGCTCTACGCCATGTGGCGAGTGTATGTATTGCGCAAGAGGTAACAGGATGGCAGTTGAGTGCGTAGTAGGCAGTCATGTAGCTCCCGAAGAACGATTTGATTTTTTCTGGCGTCAACAGGGTGAATGGGTGGAAGAACCCAACCGCCGACGTGGTGGTGAAAGTGGCGTGCAACGGGTCATAAGCCCTAATGGCCGTTTGCTCTATTGCAAGCGCCAGACCGGCCACATTTACCGCAGCTGGCTGCACCCCTTTGGGCGTCCGACCGTGCTGCGTGAGCGTGATGCCCTCAAAGGCCTGCGTTTGCTGGATGTGCGTGTGCCGGAACTGGTGTTTTGCGAAGCACGTCGCGACCCAGAGCACCAGTGGAAAGCCCTGTTGGTCACCGCGTCTCTGGACGGTTTCGACGAGATTGAAAACTGGTACGCCGCCGGTGGCCGCGAACAGTATGGCGAGGCGGTCCACGAGCGCCTGCTGCAAGAGTTGGCCGGCACCTTGGCCCGTATGCACAAAGGCCGCTGGCAACACGGTTGCCTGTATATCAAGCACATTTTCGTGCGGGTTACCGGTGAGCCTGATGCGGCGACGGTGGAAGTGGCCTTGCTGGACTTTGAGAAATGCCGCCAGCGCCTGACCGCTTATCGGGCCGCGTCCCACGACATGCTGCAATTGCGTCGCCATTCGTCGTGGAATGATACCGACTGGAAAAAACTCAGCTACTTTTACGAGACGGCGTTTGGCAGCGCTATCAAGGGTTTAACCAGATGAAGCTAGAAATCGCACGAGGTTTGTTTCTGGTCGGGGCATTGGGTGTTGCGGCCCTGGCCCTGGCGGTATGGGAACAACCTCGTACACAAGTGTTGAGTGCGGTAGACGGTGGCGGGCAATGCCTGCTGCCACGCATTGCCAAGACGAGTGTGGCGGCCAAGCCCGACCATGAATTGTTGTTATTCATGTTCGGCATGTCTCAAGCGATGAGGCCGCAAAGTTGAAACGATTGACCCCGAAAAGGGCCTTGCCATGCGAGGCCCTTTTTTTATGGTGCGCCAGGCATGATCATTCCCACGCTCTGCGTGGGAATGCCTCTTGAGACGCTCTGCGTCTCGTCCGTTAGCGCTAGTGACGCAGAGCGTCACGGGTTGCATTCCCACGCAGAGTGTGGGAACGATCAAGCCCGCTCCCACATTTGATGTCGTCGGTCTTTAGACCAAGTGCAGGTGGTTATCCCAGAACCCCGCCGGTAACTCCAGTGGTGTTGCCAGTAACTTTTCCTGGCGGCAGTCATAGAAGCGGCAACGCCCCTGTCCTGATGTCACGACAAACCCATCCGCCACCGCACCCACCCCCGCACAGTCCGGCAAGGGCCCATCCAGGCGCAGTTCGGCGGTGTCCATGTCCCAGATAAAAAAGCGATTGCCACGAGGTGCTGTCAACGCCACCAGGCGCAGTTCGCTATGCACCGCCACGCTGGCGGTGTAATGCCCCATCGCCTGCAACTGTTCATCCGCCACTGGGAACGCCACGAACGGCTGCCCCGGGCGCTTGATCGCCAGCAACTCGGAACGCTCCTGGGACGGGCCCATGAACTGTTGCCCGGTGAGGATGGTGCCATCGCTGGCGATGCCCATGTGCCGCACGCTGTTCATCTGCTGGGCCAGGGTTTCCTTGCTGATCAGGCTGCCGTCACGGCGCATCAGCACCAGGCTCGGCTCCATGGCGTTGAGGTTCATTTCTACCCGGCTTTCGGCTTCGGTGCGAATGCCACCGTTGGCCACGATCAGCGTCTCGCCGTCGGGCATCCACGAGACTTGATGCGGGCCGATGCCGTGGGTAGAGATCTCGCCGCTGTGCACCAGCCGCTCACCTTCAAACTTATACACACCCAACAGGCCGCGACCAGGGTCGGAAGTGTCGTTCTCGGTGGCGTACAGCCAGTCGCCGCTCTTGTGGATCACCGCATGCCCATAGAAATGGCGGTTGGCGTTGGAGGTGATGGTTTGCAGCAGCCTGCCATCGCGCAGGTCGATCAGGTAACTCTCGGTGCCCGGTCGACGGGCCACGAACAGCGCAATCGGCAACGTTGGGTGGTTGATGATGTCATGGCAGCGCTGGCCGACCTGGGTGGCAAATACCGGCTTGCCGTCCAGGCGATAGCCGACAGCGTAGTGCTTGCCATCGGCATCATCGCGCGCCGACAGCAGCAGCGGGCCCTTGTCTTTATGCTTGAACAGCGTCCAGCCACCCAAGGTGATAGCGCTGAGCAGCACGCTGCCCACTGCCAAAGCCTGTCGCCTGAGCATCATCAGTCACCGTCGTTGGCGTTAAAGCCCAGTTGGACGCCCAGCGCCTTGGCCAGTTCACCTTCATGCAGGCGATGGACTACGTTGAGGCTGTCGTAGATGTCGTTGAGTTGCTGGCGCCCGGCGTCGTCGTTCAACAGTTCGTTGAGGGTGCGCTGGTTGCTGGCGAACAGTTTCAGCGACGCTGCGTAGGCGGCGTCGATTTTCTCGGCCAGGGGCTTCTGGTCCGCCGGCAGCAGGCCACGCAGGCCTTTGTTATCGACGCCCACCCACACGGTCTGCGCTGCGGCGAGGCTGGCTTCCAGGCTCTGCAGGGACGACTGGCTGCGCCAGGCATCGGCCTGGAACGGTTGCGGGATGCCCTTGGTCTGGCGGCCCATTGGGGTGCCGAGTTTTTTCTTCAGGGTGTCCAGGGCGGTCACTTGCACGCGCAGCAGGTCGGCGATGGCTTCGTGGGAATCAGCGTAGCGCTGGTTCGGAAACTTGGTCATTTGCGCGAGCATGCCGTCGGTGCTGTTCCAGCTGGCCAGGATCTCTTCGGCCAGGAGTTTCTGGCGCTCGCCGATAGCCATCAGCAACGGGCAATAGCGGGCTTTCTGGGCTTCGTCGGCGACGTCGGGCTTGGCGTCGTAGAGGATGTATTCGTAGGCCGACAGGCCCTGCACTACCACGCTGGATTTCGCCAGGGCCGCGGCGTCGATCTGCGGCTGGGCACTGACCAGTTGCTCGACCTGGCGGCCGACCAGGTTCTTCTTGTCTGGCCAGAACTGCACCTGCCACGCCCGGTTGCCTTCGGCCAGCGGGCCGATCAGCAGCGGTTGCAGCTCGGCCCAGGCTTTTTGTGCGTGCAGGAAGTCAGCGCGGGCGGTGTCCAGGCTTTCCTTGCCTTGGCAGTAGGCCAGGGCGCTGACGGCCAACTGACGGTCGGCCTCAACCCAACGGCTGTAGGTCGGCAGGATCACTTGCTTGGCGATGGCTGCCGAGGTCACTGCTTGCGGGTCTTGGGGCGAGCAGGCGCCCAAGGCCAGGGCGGCGAGGCTGGTGAATAACAACTTGGGACGAAACATGTCGAGCTCCCTTCTGTAAGTGGGGCAAAGCTTATAAAGAATTCAGGAACGCCAGCAACGCGGCACGCTGCTCGGCATTGAACGACAACACATGTTGCTGCGCCGCTTGGGCTTCACCGCCATGCCACAGCACGGCTTCAAGCAGGTTGCGGGCGCGGCCGTCATGCAGGAACTGGGTGTGACCACTCACGGTTTGCGTCAGGCCAATGCCCCACAGCGGCGGGGTGCGCCAGTCGCGGCCAGTGGCTTTGAATTCGCTACGGTTGTCGGCCAGGCCTTCGCCCATATCGTGCAGCAGCAGGTCGCTGTAAGGGCGAATCATCTGGTTGGCCAGTTCTGGTTCGGCGGCATTGGCGGCGGTGGTGAAGCTGGGCTTGTGACAGCCTTGGCAACCGGCCTGGTAGAACAAGTTCTTGCCGGCCAGCACTTGCGGCGTATCAACGTCCCGACGTGCGGGCACCGCGAGGTTGCGGGTGTAGAACAGCACCAGGCGCAGGATGTTATCGCTGACTTCCGGTTCACCCTGCGGGCCATTGCCGTTGGGCGCCTGTTTGCAGGCCACTTGGGCGTCGGTGCAGTCATCGAAGGGTCTCAGGGACGTGGTGAGGCCCATATCACCAGAAAACGCGTGAACGTTTTGTTGATTGAGGTTGGGCTGCCCGGCTTTCCAGCCAAAACGCCCGAGGACAGTTTTGGCCTGAGCGTCATCCCAGACCCAATTGGCGCGGCCGACAATAGCCTCTTTGTCGGCGGTCTTGGGGTCGGTGTTGCGCAGGATATCGGCATCGCTGATCGCTTCGAGCAGGCCCAGGCCGATCATCGGCGGGGCGATACGCGCCGAGAAGCGTGTGTCGGGGTGCATCGGGCCGTAGCCGAGTTGGGTGATCTGCAGGTCGGGCTTGCGTAATTCAACGAGCGTGCCGTCCTTGAACCTGACGTTGACCGGTGTGTAGTCGAACCGCACCTTGCCTTCCGGCGCAACGCCAGGTACGGCCATGTCCTGGAGTTGCCCACCGTAGACCGGCTCGGGTACCACGCCGATCTGTTCGATGAGCTTGGCGTAGGCTGGCTGCTCTGTAATAGAGGGATGGATGGACAGGCGCACCAGCATCGACACGGCATTGGGCGCGTCGGGCAGCGGCGGGTGGCCACGGCCATCCTTGATATGGCAGTTCTGGCAGGCGTTGGTATTGAACAGCGGGCCCAGGCCATCGCGCGCCGTGGTGGTGGACGGCGCAATCACCCACGGGTTGCGAAAGAAACTGTTGCCGACGCTGAAGTCCAGGCGCCGCGTCGGCGCGAGGTTGGCCGAGGGCAGGGAAAAGGCGTTCTGGTCGCGCTTGTTTACCGTCGCCGCGCCACCGGCCCGCGATTCACCCGGCTCTGCTTTCGTGAAGCGAGGGGCGTCATCGCAAGCAGTCAGGCTTAAAGCCATCAACGCTGCAGGCAGGTACAAAAGCGCACGGAACATCGAGATTCCTGGACGAGGGCAGAAAATTAAGGCGCAAAGTCTAACAGGGCAGGGCAGATTGAATAAGAGCAATTATCGTTTGGTGGCATCCCGATTCTTTCCCGCTAGAATGGCTGCACATTTTTTTATGGAGGTGGCCAATGCAGGCTCTCGACGCTTTGCTCAACCGTGTTTCCGTGCCCCGTTTGCTCGACCCGGCACCGACCCAGGAGCAGCGCGACCTGCTGTTCGCCGCCGCCATGCGCGCGCCCGATCACGGTCAACTGCGCCCGTGGCGTTTCCTCACCGTGGAAGGTGCAGCCCGTGAACAGATGGGCACGCTGTTGGCTGAAGCCGCCCGCCTGCAAGACGCCGACGCACCGCAAGCCGTCATCGATAAAGCCCAGAACGGCCCGCTGCGTGCGCCGCTGGTGGTGGTGGTGATTGCACGCTTGCAAGAGCATTTCAAAGTGCCCAAGTCCGAGCAATTGCTGGCCGCCGCCTGTGCGGCCCACGGCATTCTGCTGGCGGCGTATGCCCAGGGTATTGGCGCGGTGTGGCGTACTGGCGAATTGTCCTACTCGGCCCATGTCGCCAAAGGCCTGGGGTTGGCGGCGAATGAAGAAGTGATTGGCTTTCTCTACCTGGGCACACCGCAGAACCCACCGCGTACGGCGCCGAAGGAAGACCTGACGCCGTTCGTCCAGGCTTGGCCCGGTCGGTAATTCACCGCTGTTCTGCTCTATGTGAGAGCTGGCTTGCCTGCGATGGCATCGACTCGGTTTCACAGATACACCGAGTTGTCTGCATCGCGGGCGAGCCCGGCTCCCACCCAGATGTTTAGTGTTTTCAGAACCGAGTCAGACCCTGAACTGATCCATCAACTTCATCTGCTGGCTGGCCAGCGCATTGAGCTGGCTGCTGATCGCCGCCGACTCGGTGGCCTGGCCCGTGAGGGTTTCGGTCACGGTGCGAATCGCCGAGACGTTGCGGTTGACCTCTTCGGCCACCGCGCTCTGCTGTTCGGCCGCGCTGGCGATTTGCAGGTTCATGTCGCTGATCACGGTGACCGCGTCGCTGATCTTGCCCAGGGCTTGCACGGCTTGATGGATCTGCCCGGCATTGCTCTGCGCCTGGTGCTGGCTGGAGTGCATGGTCGCCACTACGCCACGAGTACCGCTCTGGATACGCTCGATCACCAGGCGGATTTCTTCCACCGAGTCCTGGGTGCGTTTGGCCAGGTTGCGCACTTCGTCGGCCACCACCGCAAAGCCACGTCCGCTTTCCCCAGCGCGCGCCGCTTCAATCGCCGCATTCAACGCCAACAGGTTGGTCTGTTCGGCAATGCTGCGGATCACCTCCAGCACTGAACCGATTTGCTCGCTGTTGACCGCCAGGGCTTCGACTTCGCCCACGGCTGTGCTGACTTCGTCGGCCAGGAGGTGATAT